>NZ_JCALDB010000022.1:0-93403 GCF_059812645.1 Mycobacterium sp. NGS45
TACCCCCGCGGCCTGCGTGAGTGACTTCACCTGTTTGGACCGGCCAATCCAGGTCTGCTGGCGGCCGCTGCGCACATCACGCAATGCCTCGTCCATCCAGGCTTCGTTGCGTCGTTCCATGCTGAGTGCGCTTTCGGCCAGCGCGGAGACCCGAGTACGCAGTTCGTCGCGGAGTTGGGGAGCGAGTTGCCGGACGAAGTCAAATGACTCGTGTGCGAAAAGTTCGGCGAAGCCGTCCTTTCGCGACGCCGCCTTCGCTTCGGTGGCAACCATTTCCGCGAAGTCCTGCGGCGCTGGAAGTTCCGACAGGTTCGGCAGCGCACGGGTAGCCTCATCCTCGTTGGCAGCGAGATCTTCACTGCAAAGGAGACTGCGCCATCGCTCGATCTCAGCGGTGGACACCGTCGTCCCGACGCCGTCGTGGTCCACCTCGAAGGTCCGAATCCACTCGTACTGCTGCTGGTTCTGCAAGTGTTCGAAGGCGATTGCGGCGAGGGTTCCAGAGACGGGCCCGTCCGTACGAGACTGCACCTCTTGTTCCCGTGCGACCAGCAGTCGGTTGCGGGTGGCCGCTCGTTGCCGACGCAGATCGTCGATGGTATCGAGATACCGCGCGATCTTGCGGCGGGATTCATCGGCATCGAAGTCGTCGGCGTAACGCGAGATGGTGTCGACGGCAGTACGCAGATCCGCCATGTCGGAACGAGATTGGCCGATCACCGCGACTGCCAGCGATCGGATCTCCTGCGGCAGCTTGTCCCGAACCTCGCGCAATGCCCGGTCGCTTTGCGCCGTAATAAGGATGCGTTTGCCCTGAGCGAGGAGATGCGACACCAGCGCTGCCGCCGTATGTGTCTTTCCGGTTCCCGGCGGGCCCTGCACCACGGTCTGGGCGCGGCTATCGACCCGCTCGATGATCTGGCGTTGTCGGTCGTTCACCGGCAATGGGAGAAAGTCCTCGTCGTCGACCGTGACGACGGCCCCCTACGTCGACGTACCCTCGGTCGCCGCGGGCTGCCGATCTGGGTCGATCAGCGGGAGGACACCTTCCGGTACTTCACCGGCATCGCGAATCTGCGCGATGATCTGCTCGTAGATCTGAACCAATCCCCGGTTGGTGCGCCGCCGCAAGATCAGCGCTGGGGCGAATGCGGCACGTGGTTCGGTTCCCGTCGGTGCAGCGACCTCGTCGTCGTACTCAGCGTCCGGGTCGAGCCGATGGATCAGCCGGCCACAGATCTCACCGATCGCCAGTTTGTCCAGGAGGTGGCCCTCGTAGGCTGAGGCGAGTTCTTTGACCTCGTCCAACTTCGCGGGGTTCGGGATAACTGCGGGATCGAGCATGTCCAACTCAACGCTTACCGCGTCCTGAGCACTCGCCTTCGCCACGGTCAGACGCCCGGAGACTTCGTCGAAGCGGATTTCCACCGGTGCTGTCGCCACGTGGCGCAGCACCCGCGGGTGATCTTCGGGTTGCCAGCTCAAGCAGCCGACGCCGATGACTAATTCGAACTCTTCGCTGTGTTCGGCGGAAGTCACCTGGAGACCGAAGAGCTCTTTATAGACGTCGCGCGCCGCGGCGTCGCGCCGCTCACGCTCGGCCCACAGTTCCCAGTCGACGAGCCAATTGTCGAAGGCTTCGCGGATGGCTGGATGCTCATCGAGCACTACCCGCCACGGTCCTGCGCCGCGCCCTTCCTTCTCTGCAGGTGCCAGTGCCGGATCGTGGGTGTAGATAGCTTCCCGGATGGTCGGCGGCTTGTTCGCGTCATCGATAGCATCGTCGAGCCATGCGTCGACGCCGTCCGGGACTGCCGGCGGATCGAGTTTGGCGACTCGATCGACAGTAAGCAGCGGCGCATCCGGTTCGAGTTCAGCCACCCGGTGCGCCGGCCGGATCGCTTGATGCTCCGGCAACATGCCGAACCAGACTGTGCGGTCATACTTCTCGACGGTACGGACGGTGTTGACCAGCTGTTCCTGGGCGCGGCCAAGAAAAGTGAAGAGGGCGACCGCCCGTTGCACCAACCGCTCGTTCACTGTTTCTTGGTCGCCGGTCACCGATCCCCCTCGTCACTGAGCCATACGCACGCGGGGGACATATCATCACCCCCGTCAATCAGCGACGATTATGGACTGTTGCACCGACAAGTTGACGCGCACCCCTCCCCAGTATCATCAACGGTGCCGAACCCGTTCCGCGTGCTCTGAGGCCTGAACAGCAGAACGTCGTCCATTCATCGACAGCTTCCATGTCAGCTGTGCAAGGACAAGATGGCGGGATGCGCAGAACACCCGCAACCCGAAGCAACTCGTCCCCCTTGCACCGCAAGACCTATGTTCTCCACTGCACCCATCTCCTCCAACTCGCACATCAAGACTGTGGTCGCGGCACCGTCGACGCCCCAAACCAAAGTGACCACAGCAACCCCTGAGACCCCTGTGACACGACACGCCCGACACGCCCCGCGCTGACGTCGTCGTCGCCCGGAGATGTCGCCCGGGTGCCCTAAGTTGGACCGGCCGAGCCCGCACACGCAGGCCCGTACGACACCGACAAGAGCACAGTGCGAGCAGGGAGGATGCAGGTGAACGAGCCCACGTCGCCCACCACCAGCGCCTCCGCACCGCCGTCCACCACCAGCGCCTCCGCACCCACCACCGCCGCCGACCTGCTCGAACTCAACCGCGACATCCAGTCCTCCCCCACGGTGCGGCTGCTCGCCGCGACCAACCTGAACCTGTACGCCACCCTGATGGAACGTCACCTGTCCGGCGGCGTGACCCCAGAGACCGAGTTGGTGGTGGCGCTGGAACGCGACCTGGCCGAACTCGGCGACGGCCAATCGGCCCTGGCGTTGATCAAGAACTGGGCCAGCCAGGGTTGGCTGCACCGGGTCGCCGACACCCGCTCCGGCCAGGAGCGCAACCTGTGCCACCTGACCCAGGAGGCCCGCCGCGCCCTGGACTTCGTCCGCGGCATGCGCCGCCAGGACACCATCGCCACCGGCGGCTCGATCAACGGCATCGCCGCCCGGCTCAAGCAGGTCGCCCTGCGCGTCGGCACCGACCCCGACCGCATCCGCGCGCACATCGAAGCCGAAATCGCTGCCCTGCACCGACAACTCGACGACCTCGCCAACGGCGCGCCCGCCGAGCGACCCGAACTCGATCTGACCGACTCCTACGACGAGGCGCGCGCCATCGCGCTGCAGATGGAACGGCTGATCACCGACATCGGCCAGTACGGCACCATGATCGAACGCGCCACCGCCGCCCTGGACGAGCCGATCGACTCCAACGCCGAATACCGCGACCGGCAACGCCAGATGTACGCCGACTATCAGGCCGCCTGGGATTCCCAGGGCCGCGACAGCCACCGCGCGTTCCTGCGGATGATCAACGACCCGGATCAGCGCGCCGAGTTCGAGGCCGACGTCGCCGCGGTCGCCGACGCGCTGCCGGCCCTGGACCCCGCGCTGCGCAAGGTGATGGCCGGCTTCTTCGAACTGGTCGGCCAGCAGATCGACGAGGTGGAACGCATCCAGCAGCGCTGCGCGCAGCGCGTCAAGCGGTTCACCGCGTTCGGCACGCTGGAACAGAGCCGCGGCGTGGCCCGCCAACTCAACGAGGCGATCGGCGCGGCCCGCAACCTGCTCAAGTCCTCGCTCACCGATTCACGCCTCGACCTCGAACTCCCGCTGGCTCGGCATGCCATCAGTTCGGTTGGCGCGCTGAGCTTTCGGATCGGCGACCTGTCCGCACCGCAACCGGCCGCCGCCGCGACCACCGAGGTGGATCTGTCCAGTTTCGCCGCGTTGACCACCCAGGTCGACGCGCCGGCGATGTCGGAGATGATCAACGCCGCGATCACCGAACGCCCGCTGTCGCTGCCCGAGGCCGTCGACCGGCTGGATTCGGCCTACCTGGGCCACGTCATCGTGCTGTGGTCCTGGGCGCTGCAACAGCCCGGCGCCGGCCAGGTGCACGAATCGACCACGGTGCGGTTCCAGTCCCTGGACGGCCGCGACCGTCAGATGGAGGTCCCGGCGTTGATGTTCACCGAACCGATCTCGACCCTGCAGGGAGCCGCTCCATGACCACCACTCCCGACGTCGACCTGGCCGCTTTCTCGTCGCTGCCGCAGGTCGACCAGGTCACCCGCACCCCGGCAGCGCGCCGGCCCCGCTTCGACGGCGACGTGTCCGAACTGCCGGACCGGGCCTGCTGGGCGCTGCAACACCTGCTGACCCGCCGCTACATCTCCGCCGACTCCGACCCGGACCTGTACAGCTGGGTCCGCGAATACCGCAGCCAGCTCACGGTGCGACTGTCCGAACTGGATCTGCAGTTGCGCATCGCCGAAGCCTCCGACATCGCGTTCATCGAGCAGGCCCGCTACGAATCCGCCCGCGGCGTCAAGCTTTTGCGCCGTGAACCGCTGGGCACCTACGACTCGATCCTGGCGCTGCACCTGGCCCAGCTGATGCGCGCCGCCGGGGATCAGAACGTGCTGATCAGCCGCGAGGAGATGCACGGCATGTTCTCCGGGGTGCTCAACGACGTCGACCGCGACACCGTCACGTTCACCGCCCGCATCGACGCCGCGATCACCCGCCTGACCGGTCTGGACATCCTGCGCCGCAGCCGCGACGACGAGGACTCCTACACCGTCAGCCCCGTCATTACCGCGGTGATGACGGCCTCGGTGATCAGCGAACTGCAGCAGCAGTTCGAGCTGCTGCTGCGCGGCGGCGCCCCGGCCGCCGCCGACACCGACGAAGAACAGGACGCCGACCTCGATGACTGAGCAGTTCCACCTCGCGCGCCTGCAGGTCATCAACTGGGGTGTGTTCGACGGCTACCACGACGTCCCGATCAG
Organism: Mycobacterium sp. NGS45; assembly: GCF_059812645.1. Taxonomy (NCBI): domain Bacteria; kingdom Bacillati; phylum Actinomycetota; class Actinomycetes; order Mycobacteriales; family Mycobacteriaceae; genus Mycobacterium; species Mycobacterium sp. NGS45. The sequence continues at coordinate 4,883 of NZ_JCALDB010000022.1, forward strand.
CGCCGGCGGCGCGCTGATCGCCGGCGCCTCCGGAAGCGGCAAATCCTCACTGCTGGACGCGATTTCGCTGGGATTCCTGCCGTTCAACCGGCGCAACTTCAACGCCTCCGGCGACAACACCGCCGCCGGCTCGAGTGCCGGGCGGCGCACCGTGGACAAGTACGTGCGCGGCGCCTGGGGCCAACGCAGCGACGGCGGCACCGCCAAGGTGATGTACCTGCGCGGTGAGGGCACCGCGTGGTCGGCGATCGCGGTCACCTACCGCAGCGACGCCGGACGCACCGTCACCGGCCTGGTGCTCAAGTGGCTGACCGGGGAATCCCGCTCGGACTCGTCGAGCCGGTTCGTGCTGGCCGACGGTGACCGCGACATCGAAGAGGTCTGCAACCGTTGGGCGGCACGGCGTTTCGACGCCGCGGTGTTCAAGGACGACTGGCGGTTCTCCACCAAGGTGGAATCGCAGTATCTGGCCCAGCTGTATGCCACCATCGGCATCCGCGCCTCCGACGCCGCCCAGCAGCTACTGGGCAAGGCGAAGTCACTCAAGAGTGTGGGCGGGCTCGAACAGTTCGTCCGCGAGTTCATGCTCGACGAACCCGAAAGCCTGGCCCGGCTGCCCGAGGCGCTCAAGCAGATCGACCCGCTGGTGGAGGCCCGCGAACTGCTGGCCGTCGCGCAGCGCAAACGCAAGATCCTCGGCGACATCGAGAAGATCCAGCAGCGCTACGCCTCGGAGTCCTCGGATCTGGGCATCATCGACCTGGTGGACGCGCCGATGGTGCGGGCCTACACCGATCACGTCCGGCTGGCCCAGTGCCCCGCCCAGATCGCGTCGCTGGATCAGACCATCGACCAGCTGGGCAACGAATACGAAGACGTCACCCGCTCCCTGAATCTGGCCAAGGCCGAAGCGGATTCGCTCAACGCGCAGATCAGCGGCTCCAGTTCCAGCATCGGCCCGCTGCAATCGCAGGTCGCCGCCGCCGAGGCCCAGGCCGAAGAGGTTTCCCGGCGCAGCGCCGCCTACGAGGCGTTGCTGGCCGCGCATGATCTGGACGCGCCGGAAAGCGCCGACGAGTTCTGGAACCTGCGTGAAGAGTTGACCAACCAGGCCACCGAACTTCTGGCCCGGCTCGACCGCGGCCGGGAGGCCTCCACCGACGCCGAGTACGCGCAGAAGGTGGCGCGGATGGCCCGCGACGACGCCGCAAAGGAACTCAAACGCGTCGAGCAGGTCGGCTCGGCGCTACCCGAGTCGGCGATCACGATGCGTGAGTTCATCTGCGCGGCAGTCGGAATCGACGCCACCGAGCTGCCCTATGTGGCCGAGCTGCTGGACCTGCGTCCCGAGCAGAGCCGGTGGCGGGTCGCGGTGGAGAAGGTGCTGCGCGGGGTGGGGCTGCGGCTGCTGGTGCCCGACGCGCACTACGGCGCGGTGCTGCGCTTCGTCAACGAGACCAACATGCGCGGCCGGCTGCAGCTGCACCACGTGCGTGCTTCCCTGGTCGGCGCGGTACCGCTCGAGGCCGAGCCGAATACGTTGGCGGGCAAGCTGTTCGTCGTCGACCCGCACCATCCGTGCGCGACCGAGGCCGCCGACATCGTCGCCGCCGCCGGTGACCACATCTGCGTCGACACCCCCGAGGTGTTCGACCGGTTCCGCCGCGCGGTCACCGACACCGGCCTGCACAAGGACTCCGACCGGCTCGCGATCAAGGACGACCGCCGCCCGCTGCGCCAGGCCGAATACATCTATCAGGGTGAGGTGGCCACCAAGATCGACGCGTTGACCGTCGAGCTGGCAGACGCCGAGCAGGCCTATCAGCAGGCCCGCCGGCGCGCCGACGACATCGCCGCCGAACGCCAGCAGTGGCGCGACCGGGCCGGGGCCTACAAGGCGATCTGCGAGCAGTTCCCGCAGTGGAACCACGTCGACACCGAGACCGCCGACAAGCACGCCGACCGGCTGCGCGAGCAGTTCGAGATCCTGCTGGCCGATCACCCTGACATCGAGGCGCTTTCGGCGCGCGCCGAGGAATGCTGGGCCGAGATCCAGACCCTGATGACCCGGCGCGGCGCGATCCAGACCCGCCGCGACGACCTCGATCACCGTCGCACCCAGCTGCTTGAGCTGTCCGAACGGTTGAACCCGACGTTCGTTTCCGAGCCGTTGACCGAACTGCTGCACCGCTATTCGGCCGACGTGCCGGTGCCCCTGGAGCTGCTCGGACCGGAACCGCACCGCGACGCACTGTTCGCCGCGATCCGCCGCGAACGTGAGCAGCTGCGCGAGAACCGCAGGCGCTCTTACGATGAGCTGGCCCGCATCCTCAACACCTTCGACACCGCGTTCCCGGATGCCATCCCGAATGACAGCGAGGTGTTCGACGAGCGGGTGCACGACTACGTGGCGCTGTGCCGGCACATCGACGAACGCGAACTGCCCGAGGCCTATGAGCGGATGATGCGGCTGGTCACCGAGCAGGCCCCGGATGCGATCCTGACCCTGCATCGGGTGGCCGAGCAGGAGACCCGCCGGATCAGCGAGCAGATCAAACGGGTCAACACCGGTTTGGGTGCGGTCGAATTCAACTCCGGCACCCGGTTGACGTTGCGCGCCAACCCGCGTCAGCTCACCGCCGAAGCCGAGCTGACCGAGATCGTGCGGGCCATCTCGCGCCGGATCGCCGAGGTCGGCCTGGGCGACAAGCAGGCCATCCTGGATCAGTACGCCGACATCCTGCGGCTGCGCAACCGGTTGGCGTCGTCGGCGCCGGAGGACAAGGCCTGGACCCGGGATGCGCTGGATGTGCGCAACCGGTTCACCTTCGACTGCGCCGAATGGGACGCCGCCAGCGGTGAGCTGATCCGCACGCACAGCAACGCCGGCGACAACTCCGGCGGCGAGCAGGAAAAGCTGATGGCGTTCTGTCTGGCCGGCGCGCTGAGCTTCAACCTCGCAGCGCCCGGTGCTGATGACAACCGGCCGGTGTTCGCGCAGCTGATGCTCGACGAGGCGTTCTCCAAGTCCGATCCGCAGTTCGCCCAGCAGGCGTTGCAGGCGTTCCGCAAGTTCGGTTTCCAGCTGGTGATCGTGGCGACCGTGCAGAACGCCACCACCATCCAGCCCTACGTCGACTCGGTGGTGATGGTGTCCAAGCGGGAAGCCAAGGGCCGCGACGCGCGCCCGGTGGCCAGCGTGGCGACCAAGACCATCAGCGACTTCACCACGTTGCGTCAGGAGATGACGGCGTCGGCAGCGGCCGGTCGGGTGCCGGCCGGTGTCTGACACACTGGGCATCGTGGTGTCAGTGCCGGACCCGGGCGAGGGACTTCGTGAGCGCAAGAAGGCCAAGACCCGCCTGGACATCCGGCGCGAGGCGATCCGTCTGTTCGCCGAGCAGGGCTTTGCCAATACGACCGTCGAGCAGATCGCCGAGGCCGCCGAGGTGTCGCCGCGCACCCTGTACCGCCATTTCGGCGTGAAGGAAGCACTGCTGCTCTCCGACGATCAGATCCCGCCGATCATCCAGGCGTTCATCGACGCGCCGGCTGAGTTGCCCATCGTGGATGCCTACCGTCACGGTCTGGCGGCGGTGTACGCCGGGTTGTCCGAGGAGGAGCGCGCGGACACCGCTGCCGGCGAACGGATGATGTATGAGGTGCCGGAGGCCCGGGGACTGATCTACTCCGAGTACATGCGGTTGATGGATGTCATCGCCGAGGCGCTGCTGCACCGGCCCGACGGCCCCCGCGACGAAGCCGAGCGACGGGTGATCGCCGGCGCGATGGTCGGGGTGCTGATGGCCGGTTCGTACAACAACCCGCTGCCCGACCAGGCGTTGGCGACCTACCTGGAGATCCTGAGCCGACGGCTGAGCTGACGGGCCACGGTGGCTGACCCTGAAAACACCGTCGGGCTGCGCATGACCGTCTAGCGTCGGTGCAGGGCAGATCACTTTCAGGAGGTTGGCAGTATGCGCGTTCTGGTCACCGGCGGTACCGGGTTCGTCGGCGGGTGGACCGCGAAAGCGATTGCCGATGCCGGGCATTCGGTGCGTTTCCTGGTGCGCAACCCTGCCCGGCTGGACACCAGCGTCGCCCAGCTCGGGGTGGACACCTCCGACTACGCGGTCGGCGACATCACCGATCGGGACTCGACGCTGGCCGCGCTGGACGGGTGCGACGCCGTCGTGCACAGCGCAGCGCTGGTGGCCACCGACCCGAGCCAGACCGCGCAGATGCTGGCGACCAACATGGACGGCGCGCAGAACGTGCTGGGCGGGGCCGCCAAACTCGGCCTGGACCCGATCATCCACGTCTCCAGCTTCACCGCGCTGTTCCATCCCGGACTGAAGACCTTGACCGCAGACCTGCCGGTGGTGGGCGGCACCGACGGCTACGGCCAATCCAAGGCGCAGGTCGAGATCTATGCGCGCGGTATGCAGGACGCCGGCGCCCCGGTGAACATCACCTACCCGGGCATGGTGCTCGGCCCACCGGTCGGTGATCAGTTCGGTGAGGCCGGTGAAGGGGTGGCCGCTGCGTTGCAACTCGGCGGGATTCCCGGACGCAGCGCTGCCTGGACCATCGTCGACGTGCGCGACGTCGCGGCCCTGCACGTCGCGCTGCTCGAACCCGGCCGCGGACCGCGCCGCTACATGGCCGGCGGGCAGCGCGTCACGGTTTCTGAGTTGGCCAGTCTGCTCGGCGACGTCGGCGACAAACGCATGCTGACCGTCCCGGTCCCGGACACCGCGCTGCGGGTGGCCGGGCAGGTGCTCGACCGGCTCGGGCCGTTTTTGCCGTTCGAGACGCCGTTCACCGAGGCCGGGATGCAGTACTACACCCAGATGCCGGCGTCCGACGATTCGCCCTCAGAGCGCGACTTCGGCATCGTCTACCGCGATCCGCGCACCACGCTGGCCGACACCGTCGCCGGGATCCGGGCGCTGCAGGGCTGAATCCTGTTCGCGGGCAGTTGGTTTCAGCCCCGGCGCCGCGACGCCCGCAGTCCCCAGGTGCGGCGGCCGATCTCGATCAGGATCTGCTCGAGTTCGTCGTCATCGATGTCCGACGACGCCGCACTGGCGGCGCCGGCCAGGCCACTGAACACCGCATGCGCGCGAGCTGAGGTAGCCGGGTTCGGATCGTCGCCGGTCAGCAGATGGAGTTGCCGCTCGATCAGGGCACGGGCCTCGGGTTGTTCGGACAGCGCCTTGCTGACATGCGCATCGAACGCCAGCACCGCACACACTGCCCGGTTGCGGGCCACCACCGCGGCGTAACCACGGATCATGGCGTCGGCGCGGGCGGCGGGGCTGCGTTTGTGTTCGGCGGCCTCGACGGTGACGCGGACCTGCTCGAGTTGCGGCGCCATGGCCGCCAGCAGCAGCTGCTCCCGGTTCGGGAAGTGGTAGAAGATCGCGGCCTTGGTGATGCCGAGCTCGTCGGCGATCATCTGCAGCGAGGTGCCCGCAACACTGTTCTGCACGAAGAGCGCCAACGCGGTGTCCAGCATCCGCTGCCGGGTGTCGGTGACTTCTTCGACGTTTGCTACTGCGGCGGGCACGGCGGCTCCTTCGTCCTCTTCGGGCCTCAGGCTAGCCGATCGACGCTGCGCAGCGCACTGACCGATCGGTAAGTGAGTTCGCTTACCTTTGCTTGTTCGGCCACTTACCGATCGGTTAGCGTTCGAGGTGATCGAGGAGAGCGGGCGATCCGCCCTGACCTGCCGAGGAGTTCCCAATGCGTTTGACGCCACTGCCCAACCACGAATGGGACGAGACGTCACGAAACTCGCTGGCCTCCGTGGTCACACCGGACCGTTTGAACGCCGAGGGCGCGGGCAACGCGCTGGCCACCCTGGTCCGCAATCCCACCTTGGCGGCGGCGTATCTGCCTTTCAGCGCGCACCTCAACGCCACCTCCGCGCTGCCCGTCGTTCCGCGCGAATTGGCGATCCTGCGTCTGGCGCACCGGACCAAGTGCGAGTACGAGTTGGTGCATCACACCACCGCTGCGCGCAGTGCCGGGATCAGCGAGACGGAGATCGAGGCCGCCGCCGAGGGCCGCTCGGACGATCCGCAGACCCAGTTGCTGTTTGCTGCCGTCGACGAACTGGTCGACGACTTCCGGGTCTCCGATGCCACCTGGGCCGGGCTGGCCGAACATTTCGACGAGCAGGCCCGGATGGACTTCGTGTTCACCGTCGGCGGCTACGCGATGTTGGCGATGGCGATCAATTCGTTCGGCGTGCAGGTCGAAGACGAGCAGTGGCGCGCCGAGGCGCAGGCCAGCCGTAAGCCGGCTGTGCTGCAGGGCTGAGCTCAGCGGCGGCGTCGGCGTTCCGCGAAGGCGTTCTGCAGCAGCTCGGCATCGAAGCCCGCAGGTGCCGCACCGCCGACGGCGTACTGGTAGACCGCGACCCGGAACACCTGGTTGAGCGCACTCGAGACCATCGCCACGGTCAGGAAGGCCACCGCAGCGATGACTCCGACCACCAACGCCAGCACATTCAGCTCGATCGCGGCCAGCGCCAGGACAGCGGCGAACCCGCCGAACATCACCGCCAGCGAGATCAGCCCGGTGATCAGTGAGATGGTCACCGTGCCGGTCACGCTCTCACCCCAGCGGTCCTTGATCACCGCCGTCGAGCGCTTGAGCGACTGCCAGGGCCCGACGCCTTCCAGGGCCAGTACCGGGACGACGAAGAAGGTGGCCACCGCCCAGGCCGCACCGGCCAACCACACCGCGATCTTGCCGCCGAGCGGCACCCGTTCCTCGAGCAGACGCAAGATCAACCCGACCGTCGTCGCCACGGCCGCCCACCCCAGGATCGGGCCGAGCCGGCGACCGGCGTCGGCGATCCCGATACCGATTCCGGTCGGCTGACCGCGCATGCCGCGCACCACGCAGGCGGCCAGCGCGACGTTGAAAAAGATCGCGATCGCCGTCGAGACGTAGGCGGTGACGGCGGCGGCGAGGTAGAGCACCGGGTCGTGCTCGCTGGTGCGTTCCATCGTGACTTGGAAGATCACCACCGGCACCCAGATCGCGATGACCGCCAGAGTGGCGAACAACGCCGACAACAACGGGAAGGCGACCAGCGACTTGTCTCGCTGCAGCACCGCCCAGCTCTGCTTGGTCAGTTCCCAGCCACGCGCGAACTTACCCATCTGCTCCTCATCTCTCGATGTCCGTAGCAAAGCCTAAAGGCAGTCGGGCCGCCGACCGGACGCCAATTTCGGCGAGCGTGACTAGATTGGCGAAGTGGCCGAACCCAGGAGCTGCGCATGATGGCGCGGAGAACCGTCGAGGAAGCCGGCTCGACCTGGGCGCCGCTGCGCTCGCCGATCTTCCGCGCGTTGTGGATCGCGCAACTGGTCTCCAACCTGGGCACCTGGATGCAGACCGTCGGCGCGCAGTGGATGTTGGTCGACGACCCCCGCGCGGCGGTGCTGGTTCCGCTGGTGCAGACCGCGACCACACTGCCGGTGATGCTGCTGGCGTTGCCGTCGGGCGTGCTGGCCGATCTGGTGGACCGACGACGGCTGCTGATCGCCACCCAGGGCGCGATGGCCGCCGCGGTCGGATTGCTGGCGACCCTCACCGGTATCGGCCTGACCACCCCGGTGCTGTTGTTGACCCTGTTGTTCGTGATCGGCTGTGGTCAGGCCTTGACCATGCCGGCGTGGCAGGCGATTCAGCCCGATATCGTTCCGCCCGAGCAGATCCCGGCTGCCGCCGCGCTGGGCAGTATGGCGATGAACAGCGCCCGGGCGATCGGGCCGGCCATCGCGGGCGCCCTGGTGTCGCTGTCCGGGCCGACGTTGGTGTTCGGGCTCAACGCGATCTCGTTCTTCGGCATCGTCGCGGTGCTGCTGATGTGGCGCCGCCCGGCCGCGGTGCAGGATCTGCCCTCGGAGCGGGCGCTGGCCGCGCTCAGCGCCGGCGGCCGCTACATCCGCAACTCGCGGATCGTGCGGCGCATCCTGCTGCGCACTGCACTGTTCGTCGGGCCGGGCAGCGCGCTGTGGGGTCTGCTGCCGGTGATCGCCCGCGACCAACTGGGGCTCGATTCCACGGGTTACGGATTGACGCTGGGCGCACTGGGATTCGGGGCGGTGCTGGCTGCCTTCGCGTTGTCCCGGCTGCGCGCCCGGTTCGGCCAGAACGCGCTGCTGACGCTGTCCGCGGTCGGATTCGGGCTGACCACCGCGGTGTTGGCGTTGGTACCCAACTTCGCGGTGGTGATGGTCGCGCTGGTGTTCGGCGGTTCGGCCTGGCTGCTGTGCCTGTCCACGCTGAACGCCTCGATGCAGCTGAGCCTGCCGTCGTGGGTGCGGGCCCGCGGGCTGTCGGTCTACCAGCTGGTGTTCATGGGCGGGCAGGCGCTGGGCTCGCTGCTGTGGGGCGTACTGGCCGGCGCCACCAGCAGTGTGACCAGCCTGCTGGTCAGTGCGGCTCTGCTGGGTCTGAGCGCCGTCTCCTCGGCGTGGTGGCCGCTGCACGCCAACACCGGGCGGCTGGACCTGACCCCGTCGACGCACTGGCCCGAGCCGACGTTGGTGTTCGAACCGCACCCGCTGGACGGGCCGGTGATGGTGACCACGACCTATCGGGTGCAGCCGCAGGACGAAGAAGAGTTCCTGACCGCGATGGCCAAACTCGGGCGTTCGCGTCAGCGCACCGGGGCCTCGCAATGGCGGTTGTACCGCAGCATGGAACGCGAGCACGTCTTCGTCGAGACGTTCATCGTGCGGTCCTGGGGCGAGCACCTGCACCAGCACCACACTCGTCTGACCGGTCAGGATCTGCTGATCGAGCAGGAGGTGCGGAAGTACTCCGAAGGCGCGTCGGTGGCCGAGCATCTGCTTGCCGTCCGCGAGATACGGTGACGGGACTGCGGGCCGGATCCTTTGCGCCGCACTGAGTCGCGCCGCGACGACGGCGTGCCGAGCAGCGTTTCGGTAGTGCTACGCGGCCGCTGTCGGCATTTGCGACTCTTGCGCGAGTGCCCGTAACACCGGCCAGATGTCCGGGCACATCGTATTTGCCGCAGCGATGACGATGATGCTGCGCTCGGCCGGCGCGTAATAGCCCGCCGAGATCAGCCCGGTGTTGACCTGCCCGACCGCGTAGCTGTTCTGACCGACCCGGATGGTGCGGCAGACCGACTTGCCGAGCTCGATGACGTCGAACATGTTGTTGTAGTAGACGCCGTTGGCGTCCAGTTCGTACACGAAGTCGTATTGGTCAGCGTGTGCCGGCGGTGCCCCCAACACCGCTGCGGCGACCGCCGTGACTACGACCAGAATTGCCTTCCTCATCTCGTGACCCCCACGAATTTTGCGTTCTTCCGTGAGGGTACGACCGGCCACCGACAAGTCCGGGCACTCACCGAAGGACCTTGCTCGCGCTTCCGTCCCTTCCCCGCGCGCTCTAGGTGTGAAGAGCGGAAGGAAACGGAAACCAGCCTGACAACGTGCGCAGGCAAGTGATGCAGCCCGCCTACTATTAGCATCATTTATACGGCTAAGTGATGCTAACGTGGTCCCATGGCCTCACTTGCCGGGGTTGCCTACGAAACCTTGACTTGGCCGGCCCCGACCGAAGCCGGTTACGGGCGGGCTGACTTGCGCGCAGCCCAACGGCAAGCCGGCAACTACCAAGCGGCCATCCCCGCCCCGATCGCCGAACTCGACATGTCGCTGCCGGGCAGTGTCGTCGCCCTCGCAGAGGAGGCCAGCCATGAGATCGCGAGGTTCGACGCCGAACTGGGCGACGAAATCGCACCGTTCTCTTCGGTGTTGTTGCGCAGCGAATCGGCTGCGAGCTCGAACATCGAAAACCTCACCGCCTCCGCGCGAGCGATCGCCGAAGCCGAGGCGTTGGGCGTGACCAGTCGACGCAACGCCGCATTGATCGTCAGCAACACCGCCGCCATGAAAGCTGCTGTGGCACTGGCAGATCAGCTCGATGAGGCGGCGATATTGGCGATGCACACCGCGTTAATGCAGAGCAGCGATCCCGATGGCGCCGGTAGCTGGCGCACGCAGCAGGTCTGGGTCGGTGGTGGCAGTTTCGGCCCGCGTGGAGCCGACTTCATCGCGCCCAGGCATGAGCGGATCCCGGCCGCGATCGCGGATCTGCTTGCGTTCTCGCGCCGCGACGACGTACCGGTGCTGCCGCAGATCGCCATTGCCCATGCGCAGTTCGAGACGATCCACCCGTTCGTCGACGGCAACGGCCGCACCGGACGTTCCCTGATCCAGGCGATGCTGCGCGGTAAGGGACTCACTCGGCAGGTCACCGTGCCGGTGTCGGCCGGATTGCTGACCGACACCGAGAAGTATTTCGACGCCCTCGGCGCCTACCGGGCTGGTGACCCCGCGCCGATGATCGAACGGCTGTCCGCCGCTTCGCTATTGGCCGTCGTCAACGGACGTCGACTGGTCGATGAGCTGCGGGCGATCCGGCGTGGCTGGGACGCGCTGATCACCGCGCGCCGGGACTCCGCTGTGCACCGGGTTGCGGATCTGTTGCTGCGGCATCCGGTGCTCGATGCCCGTCTACTGCACCGCGAACTCGGGATCTCAACGGGCAACGCCCGGCGCTACTTGGACCCACTCACCGAAACCGGCGTCATCGTCGAGTTCACCGACCGGGCCCGGAACCGGGCCTGGCGGGCACCCGAGGTGCTCAGTGCACTGGATGCGTTCGCCGAACGGGCCGGCCGGCGCCGGTGGAACGGATGATTGGCTGTTGGCTGTGCGCGCGGCTCGAACCCATAACCCGCGCATACGGCTTGATGAAATGCCGCGGTTACGGGACGTCGCGCGTGTCATCCTTTCGAACATGACCGTCGTACTGGTTCATGGCAATCCCGAGACCGACGCGATCTGGGACCCACTGGTCGATGCTCTGGCCCGTGACGACGTCGTGCGATTGTCCCCGCCGGGATTCGGCGCACCGCTGCCCGACGGCTTCGCGGCCACCTACCTCGCCTACCGGGATTGGCTCGAGGGCGAGCTGGAAAGGATCGGCGGGCCGATCGACCTCGTCGGGCACGACGTGGGCGGAATCCTCGTCGTCAACGCGATGATGCATCGACCCGAACTCGTACGCACCTGGACCACCGACTCCATCGGCATATTCGACCCCGAGTACGTCTGGCATGACCTTGCCCAGGTCTGGAAGACGCCGGAGGTGGGCGAGCAGGCGATCGAGGCCATGATGAGCACACCCGTCGAAGATTGGGTCGCCGCGATTGGGACGGTCGGAATGCCCGCCGACATCGCAACCGCAGTCGCGCAAGCCCATGGCCCGGAGATGGGACGGGCGATCTTGGCGCTGTACCGCTCGTCCGGACAGCCGGGTGCGATGGCCGAGGCGGCCGGGGGCTTGGAACGAGCCAGTGCGCGGCCAGGCTTGTCGTTGTTGTGCACCGCTGACACCTACGTCGGCTCGGAAGGGATCCGTCGCCGCGCGGCGGAGCGGGCCGGAGCGCGCACGGAAGTGCTCGACGGACTTGATCACTACTGGATGATCCAGGATCCCGCGCGCGGCGCTGCCGTGCTCACGCAATTTTGGGAAGCAGTTGGCTGACGGCGAGTTGGCCGGCCCCGACGCGGCGATCAGTTCGGACAGGTCGTTTGCGGATCGGGCACTCGCGGTGGGCTGATGGTGGGGCGGGCGGGGCTCGAACCCGCGACCAGCGGATTATGAGTCCGCGGCTCTAACCGACTGAGCTACCGCCCCCGGCGCGTTGCGCGGCCCCTATGTTCCCATGACCGGTTCGGAGTAGCGCACACCGCTCCCGTCCGCCGACCGTCCCCTCGCCTCCCGCGCCCGAGGAATGGAGGCGACAGCGCCCCGAAACCTGGCCTACATTGCCTCCATGGCCATCATCCGCGTCGTCTATTACGAGAAGTATGCGTACGAAGACGCCGTAGTGGCCGGAATGGATCAGGGCGGCGTCGTCGAGCTCAACGCCGCGATCAAGAAAGCCCAGCAACACGGCCACGCCCAGTTGAGTAACGGCGGCGTCACGCACGGGTTCGTCGTCGCCGAGGGTGGCCCAGTCGAGATCGAGTTGGGCGAGGATCACGTCAACTGGCGGCTGGATCCTCACACCGTCGACGAAATGTCCTGGATGCTGGATAGTCTCGCCGAACCCGATAGCGGTCCCGGTCATCACTACATCGACGACTTCACCGCCCCGTGTGCAACCTTGGTGCTCTCCCGCGACGAGTACGTCGGCCCGATAGCCCGCCAGAGAAACATCGTGCGCGCTTTCCTCGATGACTGACTCTGCACTCTGGCGGCCCAACGTGGAGGATGGAGCCCATCCCCGACCTGACAGGAGCCGCATGCCGCACGCCCTCCCGCCGTCGGCCCGCCGCCCCGGCACCCGTTCCGCCGCGTTCGCTTCGGACAACGCCGCACCGGCGCACCCGGCCTCGCTGGATGCGCTGACCAGGGCCAACGCTGGTTTCGCGCTGGCCTACGGCAACGACCCGACCACCGCTCGGGCCGCCGATGCGCTGCGCATTACGTTCGCCGCGCCCGAGGCCGAAGTGCTGTTCGCGTTCACCGGGACCGCCGCCAACATCATCGCGTTGACCGCCGCCACCGCACCGTGGCAGGAGATCCTGTGCAGCGACATCGCGCACTCCTTGCTCGACGAGGCCGGCGGCCCGGTCCGGCTCTCCGGCGCGCAGTTGACCGCACTGCCCAGCGACGACGGCCTGATCTCCCCCACCGAACTGGACAAGCGGGTCGCGCGCCGCGGCGATGTGCATCACTCCCAGCCGGCGGTGGTCACGCTGACCCAATCCACCGAGAACGGTCGGGTGTGGTCGACGGCCCAGATCGCGGAATTCGTCGACCACGCCCACGAACTCGGCTTCGTGGTGCATGTCGACGGCTCTCGGATCGCCAATGCTGTTGCCGCCTTGGGATGTTCACCCGCAGAAGCGGTCGGTGACGCCGACGTCGTCACGGTCGGCGGCACCAAGAACGGAATGCTGTTCGGGGACGCGGTGTTGATCCGCCGGCCCGAGCTGTTCTCCGGTATCAGGTTCGTGCAGAAGCAGATCGGGCACCTGGCCAGCAAGCAACGCTATGCCGCAGCACAATTCGAGCAGTTTTTCACCGACGATCTCTGGCTGCGCAACGGTGCACACGCCAACGCCATGGCCACCCGACTGGCGGCCGGTCTGACAGAACTGGGGCTGAGCTTGGCGTCGCCGGTCGAGGCCAACGAGGTGTTCGTCGACCTGGATCCCGCGGTGTTCACCGAACTGTCCGAACACTATGCCCTGCACCGGCCCGACCCGTTGGCCCCGACTGTGCGGTTCGTATGCTCCTGGGCGACGACCGATGAGCAGGTCGACGACGTGCTGAAACTGCTGCGGGACAGGCTGGTTCAGCCCAGGTAGGCAGTGGCCTCGATCTCGACCAGGAATGCGGGTCGACCCAACGCGGCGACGCCGACGACGGTGTGCGTCGGTGGTATCGACCCGGTGAACCAGCGGTGCCGGGCCGCCGAGACGACCGGCGCGTCGGCGGTATTCACCAGGTAGGTGGTGGTGGCCACGATGTCGTCCATCGTGCCGCCGGCAGCCTCGACGACCAACTTCATGTTGGTGAAGACCTGCTCCACCTGGGCTTCGATGTCTCCCTCGCCGACGATCGATCCGTCCGGCGCGAAGGCCACCATGCCGGAGATGTGCAGGGTGTCGCCCGCCCGCACACCGTAGGAGTAATTGCTCGGCGCGGCACCTTCGGCGGGCAACTCGGCGGGCATGATGGCTTCGATGCGACGTTCCGGCATGACTCTCCTGACCTAGACCTGGTCCTGGTATTGCGGCAGCCCGTCGGGACCGAGCCGATAGCGTTCGGTGCCCTGCGTGACTCGCGGTTGGTCGAACCCGAGGGACACCGCAACCTTGTTGCACGCGTTGCGCATGACGTCCAAGGTGAGCTCGACGGCTTCGGCTTGCGAGAAGTACATCCGCAGTTCGTCGGCGTTCACCTGCGCCGGGGTCCAGATCAGTGCGTCGACGTAGCGCAGCGCGGCCTGGTGGCGTGCCGACAGCGACGAATTCTCGAAACCGTCGATCGCGTCGTAGATCGACTCTGACCCACCGGCATCCAGCGCACCGACCTCACGCAGCGACTTGCACAGCCGGCAGTTGTGCTGTCGGGCCCCGCGCAACCGGATCAGTTCGGTGGTCAGCGGATCCAACGCCTGCATCCGGCCAACCGCCGCGACGAACGTCTCCAGCAGGTAGCCACCCGGCGAGGTGTCGTGATCCCATTCGACGGATGCGAAGTCGGCGTCGATGCCGATTGCCTGCAGACCGGCCCGCACCCGCGGGCCGAAATCTGCGATGAAGATCAACGCCGTCACGTCCAAGACGTCGGACTGCGTGGCATCGGCGAGGGCCTGACGCTGCTCAACAGTGATCGCGGAAACGTCGACGCTGAACTGTTCGGCGAACTCACCGATGCTCGGATCGACCGGGCCGCCGCCGGATTCGGCCGGCAACGCGGGCAGGCGCAGCGTCGTCGCACAGATTTCGCGGACGCCGGCGTTGACGTCGGACAGTTTCGGCGGCCACAACGCCACCAGGCGGGTCAGCTCGTCGAGCATCCGTCCAGTGTGCCCGCACGGACGCCGTTCAGCTGACGAATCGCTACCGTCGTGACTGCCGATTGATACGGGCACCGCGGCATGTCGCGTATGAAACCGCAGGCTCGGCGCGCGAGGGCGGGAGTTACCGTCCGAGGGCGGGAGTTACCGTCCGAGGGCGGGAGTTACTGCGCCTGGCTCACCGACGACATGTGGAAGTCCGGGATCACCAGCGCGGGCATCGCGGCGCGGTTGAACCAGTCGCCCCATTCCCGCGGCAAGGTCACCTCGGTGGCCGACGCGGCAGCGGCTCGGCGCAGCAGATCCAGCGGGGATTCGTTGAACCGGAAGTTGTTCACGGCCGCAACCACTTCACCGTCCTCGACCAGGTACACCCCGTCGCGGGTCAGCCCGGTCAGTAGCAGCGTGGTCGGGTCGACGGTACGGATGTACCACAAGGTGGTCAGCAGCAGACCGCGCTCGCAACCGGCAACCAGATCAGCCACCTCGCCACTGCCCCCGGTCATCAGCAGGTTGGTGCACGGAACCGCGACCGGCGCCGCGAACTCGGCGGCCGCCGCGCGCGAGTAGGCCAGCGCGTTGATCGTGCCGTCTCGAATCCAGTCCACCCGACCGACATCGAGACCGTTGTCGAAGACCGAACTGCTCTCCGAGGACGCCTCGGCGGTGACGAACGGCGCGCACTCCAGGCCGGGCGCGCCCGGATCGGAGTACAAGGTCAACCCGAGATCGCTGAGCTTCTCCCCCACTCGGGTTCCACCGCCGGGTGCGGACAGCGCGGTACGGCCCTCCTGCGCACCGCGGCCCTCCATGCTCCAGAACAGGTAGATCATCATATCGGCGACCGTCGAGGCCGGCATGATCGTGCGATACCGACCCGCGGGCAGTTCCACGGTGCGCGCCGACCAGTCCAGCCGCGTCGACAAGTCGGTCAGCATCGCATCGACCGGCACGTCGGCGAACCACGGTGTCCCCACCCCGGCCCAGGCGCTGCCGCCAGCACGTTTTGCGTTGATCTCCACCGAACCCGTCGGCTGGGTGAACCGGCGCCGCAACCCGGTTGAGGTACCCAGGTAGCTGGTCTCCACGACGTGGTGGGCGAACCCGTAAAGCGTGTCGTGTCCGCGGAATCCGCGGCTCAACGCCCCGGCCACATCGCCGAACACATCGGCCGCGGTGCCGGTCGACGCGGCATCCCAATCCGCGGGGCCACCATCACCGTCGAGCAGCGCGAATGAATCCCGGGCCTCTGGCGCAGCGGCTGCCGCGTCCTGGGAGGCCGCGACCAGGTCCGGCAGCGCGGCCGGATCCACGTCGCTGGTCTGCACCGACCCGACATGCGCGCGCTCGCCGCGCCACACGATCGAGATCACCGTCGTGGTCCGGCTGATCGATTCACCGTTGGTGGTCATCGAGTTTCCGGCCCAGCGCAGCGAAGCCTCGGAACGATCGGACACCAGCACGATGGTCTGATCGGCGCGACCGCGGCGGGCGGCTTCGGCCAGCACCGTGTCGATGGCCTGCTGCGCGCTGATCACTTTGCGCCCCCTTCTTCGCGGGTGTTGAGCACGTTGATGCCGCGGAACAGTGCCGACGGGCAGCCGTGGCTGACCGGCGCCACCTGTCCGGGTTGGGCCTTGCCGCAGTTGAACGCCCCACCGAGGCGCCAGGTCGACGCCCCGCCAACGGCTTCCATCGCATTCCAGAAGTCGGTAGTGGTGGCCTGGTAGGCGACGTCACGCAGCTGGCCATCGAGCTTGCCGTCGCGGATCCGGAAAAACCGCTGCCCGGTGAACTGAAAGTTGTACCGCTGCATGTCGATCGACCAGGATTTGTCGCCGACGATGTAGATGCCGTCGGGCACCCGGGCGATCAGATCCGCGGTGCTGAGGTCCTCGGCACCGGGCTGCAGGCTGACGTTGGCCATCCGCTGGATCGGCACGTGGTGCGGCGAATCGGCATACGAGCAACCGTTGGACCGCGTCAACCCGAGCCGGGGCGCGAAGACCCGGTCGAGCTGATAGCCGACGAACATGCCGTCGCGCACCAGATCCCAACTCTGCGCGGCCACCCCCTCGTCGTCGTAACCGACCGAGGCCAAACCGTATTCGACGGTGCGGTCGGCGGTCACGTTCATCACCGATGAGCCGTAGCGCAGCACATCGAGCTTGTCCGGGGTGGCGAACGAGGTGCCGGCGTAGGCGGCCTCGTACCCGATCGCGCGGTCGTATTCGGTGGCGTGCCCGATGGATTCGTGGATGGTCAGCCACAGGTTCGACGGGTCGATGACCAAATCGGTGGGCCCGGCGACCACACTGGGCGCCTTGACCTTCTCGGCGAGCAGCACCGGCAGCTCGGCCAGTTCCGATGTCCAGTCCCACACCTCGTCGGAGACGACGACTTCCCAACCGCGCCCGCTCGGCGGGCACAACGTCCGCATCGATTCGAAGCTGCCGGCGGCAGCGTCGACGGCGACCGCGTCCAGCGTGGGCTGCACCCGCACCCGCTGCTGGGTGATCGAAGAACCGAAGGTGTCGGCGTAGAAGGTCTGCTCCTTGACCGCATTCAGCGAGGTCGACACGTGGTCGACGCCGTCGGCGGCCAGCAGTCGCTGCGAGTACTCATCCAGCACAGCGATCTTGTCCGCGGTGGACACCGTGAACGGGTCGATCTGGTAGTTCGACACCCAGCGGGCGTCGCGGTAGACCGGTTCGTCGGCCAGTTCGATGCGTTCGGCGTTCAGCGGAGCCAGGGTGCGCGCCACCGCGACCGCGCGGCGCGCGGTGTGCGCGGCGACGTCCGGGGTCAGCTCTGCGTGCGAGGCGAAACCCCAGGTTCCGTCGACAATGACACGCACCGCCAGCCCGATCTCGGTGCTGGTCACCGCGGTCTCGAGCTCGCCGTCGCGCAGCTGCACGATCTCCCCGGCGATCCGGTGGATGCGCAGGTCGGCGTAGCTGGCTCCAGCGGCCTTCGCCGCGCTCAGCGCAGCGTCGGCGAGTTGCTGCCGGGGCAGGTCTAGGAAGTCGGCGTCGACGTCACGAACACTCACGGCTCCCCACCGTAGCGGGGAGCCGTAAGTCAGGCGGGCAGCGCCGAGTCCGTGTCCTTGTGCAGGCCGTAGGGCACCGCTGACACCAGGGTCACCTCGGCCTTGCCACCGTTGGGCAGCTCATAGGTCCGGGTCTCGCCGGGGCGGGCACCCATCAGCGCAGCACCCAACGGCGAGTCCACCGAGTAGACCTCGATGTCGCCGAAGTCGGCGCCGCGCACGCCGAGCAGGAAGGTTTCGACGTCGTCGTCGTCATCGCCGTAGCGCACGGTGCAGACCATGCCGGGTTCGGCGATACCGTCGTTGGGCGGATCCTCGCCGACGACCGCGTCGCCGAGCATGTCGTGGATCTGCCGGATCCGGTTCTGCATGGCCTGACGCTCATCGAGGGCACCGGCGTCGTCGCTAGAAGCGGTCTCCTCCAACGCCGCTCGCAGTTCGTTCACCTCGTCCTGCAGTTTCTCGCGGGCGGCTGGGGTAAGCCAGACAGTCATCGTGGGTCTCCTCAAGGTTGGTAGGGATGATCGTTGGTTGTTTTCGTTTCGAACGGGTTTGCCGTCAGGTGCGACGGACCGCGGTCTGGCGCACCTGGCAACTGTGAGAAAAGTCAGCGCAGCGGGTCGAACTCGCGGAGTGCGTCGGGTTGCTTGCCGGTGGTGATCTGTTCGGCCAAGGCCCGACCCGTTACCGGGCCGTGGGTTAGACCCCACATGCCATGTCCGCCAGCCATATACACACCTGGACGGACTTTCCCGATCAACGGTCGTCCGTCGGTGGTCACCGGACGTGGCCCCACCCAGACGTCTTCGCGTTTGTCCCAGTCCACGCCTTCGAGATAGCGCTGCGCGGCGTCGACGATGGCGTCCACCCGGGCCGGGACGATCGGGTCGTCGGGGCCGAGGAACTCCATGGTGCCTGCGATTCGCAGCCCGTCCCGATAGGGAGTGGCCACCACCCGAACCGGCGGCAGATACAGCGGACCGTACACCGGCCGGTCGATCGGCACGGTGAACGAATAGCCGCGACCGGCGCGCACCGGGACCTTGACCCACGGCTTGACCAGTTCGGAGATCCACGCCCCGGTGGCGACGACGACGGCGTCGGCGGTCAACTTGGGTCCGTCGACTCCGTCGGTGCCAAACACCATGGCGCCGTGGTTTGTTGAGGTCACGGCACCGACGCGCATCTGCTCCAGGCGCGCACCGCGTTCCAGCACGGCAGCACCGAGCGCGGTGACGAACTGACCCGGATCGACATAGCGCTGATGATTGATCGACAACGCGTTGCCGACGGTGCGCGAGGCCAGCGGAATCCGTTCGTGCAGTTCCTCATCGGGGATCACGCGCACGTCGATCGACTGTCCGGCGCGTTCCAGCGCACGCAGTTCGTCGCGCAGTTCCAGCAGGTCGGCGTCGAACCGGAACAGCGCGGTGATCGCGGCGTCGTGGATCTCGACGTCCACACCGTTGGTGGTCAGCACGTCGAAGGCTTCGAAGCACTCGTCGTTGAAGGGCAGGTTGGCCGCGACGTTGCGCCGCGCGTTCTTGTGCGTACAGCGACGCGCGAAGCCGGCCAGGAACTTGGCCAGTCCCAGGTTGGGGCGCAGCGGCACACTCAGCGGCGCGGCCGGGTCCAGCAGCGAACTCATGCCGTAGCGCAGCACGGCGGGTTGGTTCAGCGGCAGGGTCAGGGCAGGCGAGATCCAGCCGGCATTACCCCAGGAGGCACCCGCGCCGATGCCGTCGCGGTCCACCACCGTGACCTCGACGCCGCGTTCCTGCAGGAACCATGCCGTGGACAGGCCGACGACCCCGGCCCCGACGACGATCACCGAACGAGGGCCGCCGTCGATGCGTTCGACCATGCTGCACCTCCAACGATTGATCGGTCCGCTTCATATCCATGATCGTCGCCACGACCTGCCGAACCATTGCGAAAATCGACAACCACGGGTTTTCTGATTGTCGGCTCTCGACAATTATAGCGCAGCGAGCTCGATCATCATGGCCAAACGCTTACGCGGATCGTCCAGTCCTAGCTGCGTGACCTCGGCAATCTTGCGCAACCGGTACCGCACGGTGTTCTCGTGCACGCCCAAAGCGGCCCCGGCGGCCACCGGATCGCCCTGCGCCTCCAGCCAGGCCCGCAGCGTCGCGAGGTAGGGCGTGCCGTTCTCGTCGTCGTGTCGAGCCAGGTCAGCGACCGGTCCGCGGGTCGGGGCCCGACCCGATCCGGCGGCGGCGCGCAGCCGCTGCAGCAGCACGTCGTCCCAGCATTCGTCGTAGGCGGGCACGGTGTGCTCGTCGGAGTGCTGGTGCAACGCCAGGCATTCGTCGGCCTCGCGGCGCGCGGCGGCCAGCTCGGTCACCCCGGCCGGCCCACTGATCCCGGCGAGCACGTCGGCCTGACCGGGCAGCGCCTCCTGCAGGGCCGCGACCCAGCGCCGCGCGGTCTCGGCGTCCACCCCGGGCAACACGGTGTAGATCGTGGTCTCGGCCAGTGCGCTGCGGCCCGGCCGGGACCAGCCGAACCCCGAGGTGGCGTACTCGAAGGCGACCAGCGGGGCCAGCTGCGGCTCACCGGCGATCCGGGCCCGCGCGGCGATCACCCGCAGCTGCTCGGCGCCCAGCCCGAGCCGGCTGGCCACCGTCGCCGCGTCCGGGGCTCCGTCGAGTAGCCGCAGCACCGACTCGGACTCGACCTGCCGTTCCAGATCGGCGCTGGCCCGCGAACGCATCAAATGCAGCGCCACGGTGCGCCCGCCGGTACGCAACGCGTCGAGCGCGGCGCCCTGCAGCGGTTCGCTGCTGCTCACCCACACCGAGCCGAGCAGTTCGCGGCCCACCCGGGCAGCGACCACCATCCGGCCGGCCAGGCCCAGCTCGGGTTCGGGTGCGACGAACAGCGGCTCGTCGGAGCCGGCCAGGTGCGCGGCCACACCGTGCTGCTCGAAGTGCTCGACCAGCGCCGCGGGTGTGCGCCGGTCCAGAATGGCCTGCACCCGGGCCGGGTCGGCGTCGTGCCTGCGCGAGTACGCCAGCACCTGGGCGCGGCGACCTTCGATCACCAGTGGGGCGCCGATGGTTTCGGCCAGACTGTCGGCGAGCGCGAACAAGTCGGTGGGTCCGCGCCCGGATTCGGTTTCCCGGCCCTCCAGCACCAACCCGTAGACCACCGCGGCGATCTCGCTCCACGGCACGTGCTCGCCGACGGTCAGCACGGCGACGTCGTCGGGAACGTGGGCGGCTTCTGCACTTTCGGCGCGCACCAACACCGCGGCCGCGGCGGCATCGCGCGCCCACCCCACAGCCTCGGTCACCGACTCGGCGCCGATGGCCAACAGCAGGTCACCGCGCATGGCCGGTTCCGGGATCACCACCGAACGCAACTCCACCGAGCGGGGCACCGCGCCCAGGCGCGCGACGACGCCATATCCGCCAACCACGTTCACCAACCGGTCCAGGGTGATCACCTTGGCAGCGTAGCGACGGTTTAATGAGCAGATGCTCGGCATGGCCAAACCTCGCGCGCGCCGCGACACCGCGCTCGGCTATGCGTTGCTGGCGCCCAGCCTGTTCGGGGTGTGCACGTTCCTGCTGCTGCCGATGCTGGTGGTGTTGTGGCTCAGCCTGCACCGCTGGGATCTGCTCGGCCCGATCAGCTATGTCGGCCTGGACAATTGGCGTTCGGTGCTCACCGATCCGACGTTCGGCAACTCGCTGCTGGTGACCGTGGTGTTCATCGCACTGGTGGTGCCGACGCAGATGGCGCTGGGCTTGTTCGCGGCGTCGCTGTTGGCCCGGGAGCTGCCCGGGTCGGGACTGTTCCGCACTCTGTATGTGCTGCCGTGGATTTGCGCGCCGCTGGCCATCGCGGTGCTGTGGCGCTGGATCCTGGCTCCCACCGACGGCGCGGTGAGCACGCTGCTGGGCCATCGGATCGAGTGGCTGACCGACCCGGGTTTGGCGTTGCCGGTGGTTTCGGCGGTCACGGTGTGGTCAAACGTCGGCTACACCACGTTGTTCTTCGTGGCCGGGATCCTGGCCATTCCGCCGCAGGTGTACGCCGCGGCCCGGATCGACGGGGCCAATTCCTGGCAGCGGTTCCGGTATGTCACGTTGCCGATGCTGCGCCCGACGGTGTTCTTCGTGGCGGTCACCGGGGTGGTCAGCGCCGCCCAGGTCTTCGACACCGTCTACGCGCTGACCGGTGGTGGTCCGCAGCACCGCACCGATCTGGTCGCGCACCGGATCTACGCCGAGGCGTTCGGCGCGGCCGCTATCGGCCGGGCCGCGGTGATGGCGGTGGTGTTGTTCGTCATCCTGGTGGGCATCACCGTGATCCAGCAGCTGTACTTCCGCCGACGGATCAACTATGAGCTGGCGTAACAGCGTGCGGCGAGGCGCTGGGTGGCCCGGGTGGGCGCGCCCGGGCCGCACCGCGGTGATCTATCTGTTCCTGCTGCTGGGCGCCGCGATCACGCTGGTGCCGTTCGGCATGGGCCTGTTGACCTCGTTCACCTCCGCGCAGCAGTTCGCCACCGGCACCCCGCTGTCCTGGCCGGCGCCGCCGACGCTGGCGAACTACACCGGGTTGGCCGACGCCGGGTTCGGCCGTGCGCTGGCGGTCACCGCGCTGATGACCGCGGTGATCCTGGTGTTTCAGCTGAGTTTCTCGGTGCTGGCCGCATATGCGTTCGCGCGGTTGGACTTTCCGGGCCGCGAGGCCCTGTTCTGGGTGTATGTGGCCACCCTGATGGTGCCGGCGACGGTCACCGTGGTGCCGCTGTATCTGATGATGGCCCAGGCCGGTCTGCGAAACACGTTCTGGGCGTTGGTGTTGCCGTTCCTGTTCGGTTCGCCGTATGCGATCTTCTTGCTGCGCGAATACTTCCGCTCCATCCCGAACGATCTGATCGCGGCGGCCCGCCTGGACGGCGCCAACACGTTGGACATTCTGGTGCACGTGGTGCTGCCGGCCAGTAAACCGATCCTGGTCACGTTGACGTTGATCACCGTTGTTTCGCAGTGGAATTCGTTCCTGTGGCCGTTGGTGATCACCAGCGGCGAGAAGTGGCGGGTGCTGACCGTGGCGACCGCGGGCCTACAGTCGCAGTACAACGCGCAGTGGACGGTGGTGATGGCCGCGACCACGGTGGCGATCGTGCCGCTGGTGGCGTTGTTCCTGGTGTTCCAGCGGCAGATGGTCCGCTCGATCGTGCTGACGGGCCTGAAATGACCCGTCCCCGGTTTTCCACGCTGTTCGTCACCGCCCTGGCGCTGCTGGGCGTGCTGCTGCTGGTCGCCGCGATCCTGATGGGCCGCAGCAGTGCACCCGAGGGCAAGACGGTCTTGACAGTGCGGTTGTGGGATCCACAGGTGGCCGCGGCCTACCGGCAGTCCTTCGAGGCGTTCGGCGCCGCCCATCCGGACATCGAGGTGCACGTCGATGTGGTCTCCTACGCCAGCTACTTCGACACGTTACGCACCGACGTGGCCGGCGGCAGTGCGGCCGACGTGTTCTGGTTGAGCAACTCCTATTTCGCCGAGTACGCCGACAGCGGCCGGCTGCTGCCGATCGACCCGTCGCCGACCTGGGAACCCGCCGTCGTCGAACAGTTCACCCGCAACCAAACCCTGTGGGGTGTACCGCAACTGACTGACGCCGGGATCGCGGTGTACTACAACGCCGACCTGCTGGCCGCCGCCGGGCTGAGCCCGCAGGATCTGGCCGACCTGCGCTGGGGCGGGCCGGCGGACACTTTGCGCTCGACGGCCGCCCGGCTCACCCTGGACGCCTCCGGTCGGCGCGCCGATCAGCCCGGGTTCGACCCGAGCCGGATCCGGCAGTGGGGCTACAACGCGGCCAACGACTTTCAGGGCATCTACTTGAACTTCCTGGCGTCGGCCGGCGGGCAGTTCCACGACGGGCAACGCTTCGACTTCGCCAGCCCGGCCGGCGAGTTCGCCTTCGGTTATCTGGTGGACCTGATCAACCGCGACCACGTCGCCCCGAGTGCGGCCGACACCAACGACAACGGGGATTTCTCCCGCAACCAGTTCCTGGCCGGGCGGATGGCGCTGTTCCAGTCCGGCACCTACAACCTGGCCAATGTCGCCGAATCGGCCCAATTCGACTGGGGTGTGGCGATGTTGCCCACCGGCCCAGCCGGACGGGTCAGCGTCACCAACGGCATCGTCGCGGCCGGCAACGCCGCCAGTGCCCACCCGGAAGCGGTCCGACGGCTGCTGGGCTGGCTCGGCAGCACCGCCGGAAACCGCTACGTCGCCGAATCGGGTGCCGCGATCCCCGCCGTGCTCGACGCGCAGCCGGCCTACCTGGACTACTGGGCGGGGCGCGGCGTCGACGTCGGCCCGTTCTTCGACGCCCTCGACGGACCGCATGTCAGCGCGCCCGGCGGCACCGGCTTCGCCGCCGGATATCAGGCGATCAAACCGTATTTCGCCGAGATGTTCCTGGGCCGGCTCCCGGTGCCGGACGCGCTGCGCCACGCCCAGCAGGCCGCCAACGAGGCGGCGGCGCGGTAGCTTTTTGGGGGCGGCGGGGTGACACTCAGGAGTTGGGCGTCGGAACGGTCTTGAGCACGAACACCTCGAAGCAGATCGAGCCGATGCAGGCCAGCGCCACGACCGCGAGCACGATCCAGTCCCGTCGCTGCGGGCCGGCCGGGTTCGCGGCGAACTGCCCGGTGCCGCCGCGCGCGGTGATGGCGTCGCCCATCTCGTCGCCGCGGCGCAGCGCTGCGGTGATCGCCGCGGCCAGCAGGTCGACCAGTTCGAAGCCGACCCGACGCATCCGGGCCCAGCGGCGCGGCAGCACCGGCCGGGGCCGCAACCGCCGCGCGGCGTACAGCACCCGGAACTCGTCGATCAGCATCGGGAAGGACCGCAGCGCCAAGGCGGTGGCGACCGCCCAGTCGCCGACCGGGATGCGCAGCGCACGCAGCGGCCGGCCCAGTTTGGCGATCGCGGGCGCGATGTCGGCGACCTTGGTGGTCCAGGACACCATCATGCACAAACCCAACAACACGATCGCCAAGGTGGTGATCCGGCTGAAGTTCAAGAATCCGCCCAGCCCCAATTCCAGTCCAGCCAGGCGCAATTCGGGTGTACCACCGGCCAGCGCCGCGGTGAACCCGCCCAGGAAGATCAAGAACCACAGCACCTTCGGGATGGTGGGTAGTGCACCGCGCGGCACCCGGGCCAGCCGGGCGGCGATCAGCACCAGCGCGCCCATCAACAGGATCGGCAGCCAGCCCGGGTAGAAGGTCAGCAGCACCGAGATGGCGAACACCACGATCAGCTTGGTGCCGGCCCACAGCCGGTGGATCACCGAATCACCCGGCACCGGGCGCAGCAGCACCACCGGCCGGGGCTGCCGACGGGTGCGGGTCTGCTCGGCAGTGCTCATGACAGCTCCCCGGCGGTCGCGGTTGGGGTTTCCAGTGCTCCGCCGCGCAGTTGCAGCACGGTCGGGCACAGCCCGTCCAAGCCGACGAAGTCGTGCGAGATGATCACCACGGTCAGCCCCGCGTTGGTGCGCAGATCCTCCAGCAGCCGCAGCAGGTTTCGTTGGCTGGCGGCGTCCAGGCCGGCCAGCGGCTCGTCGAGGATCAGCGCCTTGGGTGCGCGGGCCAGCAGACCGGCGAGCACCACGCGCCGCATCTGGCCGCCGGAGAGCTGGTCGATCCGGCGTCGGGCCAGCGCCGCATCCAATCCGACCGCGGCCAGCGCCGCCGCCACCCGCTGCTGATCGGTTGGTGAAAACCCAGCTGCTGAAGCAACTTCCAGATCCACCCGGGGCCGCATCAACTGCAGCCGCGCGGCCTGGAAGGACAGCGCCACCGCACCGCACTGCTGGCCGGCGGGCCGGCCGTCGACCAGGCAGCTGCCCGAGGTCGGGGTGATCAGCCCGGCCATGATCCAGGCCAGCGTCGACTTGCCCGAGCCGTTGCCGCCGTGGATCAGTACTCCGTCGCCGGCGTGTACGGAGAAACTGATGTCGCGCAGCGCGGTGGTGGCCCACGGTGTGCCGCGGCTGAATTCGTGGCTGACCGAGTCGAGTTCGATCACGGGTTGCCCGCCGGACACCGGAACCGCGGCGCTGGCCGCCGGCGCTGCGACCGCGTCGACCATCGAGGTGTTGTCCAACGAATCGGACAGGTTGATCACCCGGTCGGCCGACTCGGCTTCGTTGCTGTAGTGCGTGATCTGCACGACGCCCATCTGGTGCTTGGCGGTCAGCCCGGCCAGCACGTCGCGCAGCGCGTCGCGGCCGGCGGCGTCGACCATTGAGGTGACCTCGTCGGCGATCAGCAGCGCGGGTTCGCGGGCCAGCGCTCCGGCGATCGCGAGTCGCTGCAACTCGCCGCCGGACAGCCCGCCGGTGTCACGTTCGGCCATGCCGGACAGGCCGACCTCGCCGAGCAACCGGTCGACGTCGACCTGCCGGCCGGGCGGAAGGCCCCAGACGACGTCGTCGGCGACCCGGGTGCCCAACACCTGAGTTTCGGGGTGCTGCAACACGATCGCGGTGCCGCCGGCCTCGCCGAGCCCGACGCCGCCGGGGCGGACCACCTGCCCGGTGCTGGGTTCCCGGCCGGACAGGATCAACATCAAGGTGGTCTTGCCGGAGCCGTTGGCGCCGCAGATCGCGACGTGTTCGCCGACGTCGACGCCCATGCTCAGTGGCCGCAGCGCGTCGTGCTCGGCGCCCGGGTAGCGAAAGCTGACGTCGTGCAGCCGGACCGGCAGCGGGCCGGCCGAAGCCGCCGGAGTGGGCTCGAGCTTGTGCACGTCAGGGATGCCGCGCAGCCGTTCGAGTACCCGGGACAGCACCCACCAGCCGATCAGCGAGACCACCACGATCGCGAACACCGCGTAGCCGGCCACCAACAGCGGCCAGTAGTTCAGCGCACCTTCGACGCCGTCGCGGATCAGCTGGCCCGTCGCATACAGCGCGACGGCCACCGGTTCGAGGGTCTCGCCGTCGCCGATGCGTTCGCCGGCTGTCGACACCCAAGAGGCAATGGTCTCCAGGAATCGGGCGGTGCCCTGGGCGTTGGCGGTGATGGTGTCGAAGATCAGCAGACGCAGCCGGGACAGCACGGCCAGCGCGGCCACCGCGAACACCCCGAATGCCATCCCGGCGAGGATCGAGGTGAAAAACACCGTCGGGGTGCCGCGGCCCTTGCGTTTCACGATGCCGGTCAACCCGCCGATGTAGGCGCAGTTCAGCACGGTCATGAAGCCGCCGACACCGGCGACCAGGAACGCGATCGCGCCGCCGGCGAACGCCGCGGCGATCAGCACACGCAACCGGTAGCGGTAGGCCAGCAAACCCATCGGGACCATGCCCAGCAGCGATACTCCCTGGGCGAACGGGACGACGACGGCGATCACCGCGCAGGCGGCGCACAGCGCGGCCATCACCGAGGCCTGGGCCATCTCGGCGGGGCGCATCGTCCGCGACGGACGAGACGCGGCGCCGATTTCGGTCATTGCACGATTCTGCCAGTCGCGCTGATCTGCGCGTCGACCCCGGTTGCGGGCCATGACGTTGGCCACAACCTCCGCTCACAGCTTGGATCACATAGGAAATCTATGTAATCTTGGGCGCATGTCCTCCTCCCCCACACCCGCCAGCAGTCTGGGCGTGGATCTGCTGGCGGTGGTAGCTCGGCTCAACCGGTTGGCCACCCAGCGCATCCGGCTGCCGCTGCCCTGGGCGCAGGCCCGGCTGCTGTCGACCATCGGCGATCGCGGCGAGGCCCGGATCTCGGATCTGGCAGCGTTGGACAACTGCTCACAGCCGACCATGACCACCCAGGTGCGTCGGCTCGAGGACGCCGGCATGGTCACCCGCGCGCCCGATCCCGACGACGCCCGCGCGGTGCTGATCCGGATCACCGACCTGGGTGTGGCCACGTTGGCGCAGGTCCGCGCCGATCGCGCCGCAGTGATCGACCCGGCGCTCGCGCAGCTGGATCCGGGGGATCTCAAGGTGTTGGAATCCGCCGTCGACGTCATCCGTCGGCTGGTGGACAACGCCGCCATCTGATCTGTAGTTAGGAGTCTTCGCCGTATGTGGCGTCAACCCAAGGCGGTTTGGGCCGTCGCGTTCGCTTCCGTCGTCGCGTTCATGGGTATCGGCCTGGTGGATCCGATCCTCAAGCCGATCGCCGACACGTTGAATGCGTCGCCGTCGCAGGTGTCGCTGCTGTTCACCAGCTACATGGCCGTGATGGGTGTGGCGATGCTGATCACCGGTGTGGTGGCCAGCCGGATCGGACCGAAACGCACGCTGCTGCTCGGGCTGGTGATCATCATCGTCGGCGCCGGGTTGGCCGGCATGAGCGAGACCGTCATGCAGATTGTCGGCTGGCGCGCGCTGTGGGGTTTGGGCAATGCGCTGTTCATCGCGACCGCGCTGGCCACCATCGTCAACTCGGCGCGCGGGTCGGTGGCCCAGGCGATCATCCTGTACGAGGCCGCGCTGGGCTTGGGCATTGCGGTCGGGCCGCTGGTCGGCGGGGTGCTGGGCTCGATCTCCTGGCGCGGACCATTCTTCGGGGTGTCGGTGTTGATGGTGGTGGCCGTCGCGGTGACCGCGTTCCTGCTGCCCGAAGCTCCGCGACCTGAACGGGCGACCACGTTGGCCGATCCGTTCCGGGCGTTGCGGCATCGCGGTCTGCTCGGGGTGTCGGTGACCGCGCTGCTGTACAACTTCGGGTTCTTCACGTTGCTGGCGTTCACACCGTTCCCGTTGGATATGACCGCGCATCAGATCGGGTTGATCTTCTTCGGCTGGGGTGTGGCGCTGGCGTTCACCTCGGTGCTGGTGGCACCGCGGCTGCAGCACCGGTTCGGCACCGTGCCGACGCTGCTGGGCAACCTGGTGGCGATGAGCGCCGTGCTGATGGTGATGGCCGTCGGTACCGACTCCAAGGCCGTGCTGGCCAGCTGTGTCGTGGTGGCCGGGTTGTTCATCGGCATCAACAACACCTTGATCACCGAGGCCGTGATGAAGGCCGCGCCGGTGGAACGCGGTGTCGCGTCGGCGGCCTACAGCTTCCTGCGGTTCGGTGGTGCGGCCGTCGCGCCGTGGCTGGCCGGGGTGCTCGGCGAGCAGGTCAGCGTGCACCTGCCGTACTGGGTGGGTGCGGCTGCGGTGTTGGCCGGGGCCGGCGTGCTGTTCGCAACGCGTTCGCATCTGACCGGGATCGACGTCGAGGAATCTGAACTCGACGAACTGATGGACGAAGCTGCCGCGGTGACGGTGAACTAGATTTCTCGTTCGTGAACCGTGAATTGTGTACGTCTCTACTCGGGCAATGCGTACACAATTCACGGTTCACGAACGGAATTCAGACGTATTGCGGGTGACCCCTGGCTCGGAGGGCGTCCGCGACGCGTCGGATGACCCCCGCTTGGTCGTGGTCGAAATGCCACGCCGAAACCCGGATGATCAACCAGCCCTGTTGCGCCAGGAACTCCAAACGCCCAATGTCCGAGGCATGCGCGCGGGAGTTGTTCCAATGCTGCGCCCCGTCGTACTCGACCCCGACCTTCCATTTCTGCCAACCCATGTCGACGCGGCGCACCACCCGGCCGGCCTCGTTGCGCACCGGTATCTGAGTAGTCACCCGGGGGAACCCGGCCCGGATGAGTAGCAGCCGCAGCTCGGTTTCCCGCGGTGACTCGGCACCACCGTCGGCGATCTCGAGGAGTTTTGTGAGCTGGCGCCGTTGACGGGCACGCGGATATCGAGCAGCGACGGCCTGCACCTCGCCGATCGGGCAGTCCGTGGCATTGAGCAGCGCGTCGATGCGGATCAGGGCGTCCTCGAAATCCAGCCAGCGGCCCAAATCGAAGATGGTGCGGGGAACCGTGGTGCAGCACAGACCGCCGAACAGCAGCGTGGTTTCATCCCGGGCGAGGGACTCGGTGTGCACCCGGATGCCCGGCGGCGAATGCCGCTGCGACCGAATCAGTTCCGGCGGGCGGTCGGCAGGCACCCACTTGCTGCCCAGTACGGCAGCAGCCGACAGCCCAGCAACTACGGCTTTCTCACCAGACCACAGCCAGGCGCCGACGGCCTTGTCCACCGCGGTGAGCTCGGTGCCGCGCTTGACGTAGACATTGCGGAATAGCTGCTCGTAGTGGCGGATCAGTTCGCGGCGGGTCAGGACGCCGGCTTCCATGCTCGAACTTGCCAGCACCAATTTGTCCAAGGCGCCGCTGATATCGCCCGGCTCGATTTTCCAGGACACGCCGCGATGGTGCTGCAACAGCGTGCGGGGCGGTATTCACTTGGCCGCAGGCCTGTGGACAGCGTGCGGGAAGTCCACAGGCCTGCGGGCAGGTGATCACCCTCGCGAGCCTGTGGCCGGGCCAGGTGATCACCCTGGCCGCAGCCTCGGGCCAGCCAGCCTTTGACCGCGTCGTGAACAGTGAATTGTGTACGCATCGCCCGAGTAGATGCGTACACAATTCACGGTTCACGACGCGGTCATCGCCGAACCGGGTTACGGGTGAGGCTAGAGGAGCAGCTGGGGCGGATGTGGCCTGCTGAGCGCGCCTGGGCAGGTCGGATTTGGCTGCTGAGCGCCCGGGCGGGTCGGATGTGGCCTACTGAGCGCCCGGGCGGGTCGGATGTGGCTTGCGGAGCGCCCGGACCGGCACGCCGGCTCAGACCACCGTCCCGATCATCGTCCCCACCAAATAGGTCGCACCAATCGCGGCGGCCCCCAGCAGCAGCTGGCGCGCCGCACCCAGCCAGACCGGCAGCTTGGTGAACCCGGCCGCCACCGCACCGGCCACCATCAGGCCCACCCCGCCGCACAGCAGGCCGGGCCACAGTTCCTCGTAGCCGAGCAGGAACGGGATCAGCGGAATCACCGCCCCGATTGCGAACATCAGGAACGACGAGCCGGCCGCCACGCCCGGGGACGGTTTCTCGGTCGGGTCGACGCCGAGTTCCTGCACCAGGTGGAAGTTGACCGCCTGCTCCTCGTCGCGATGCAGTTCGTCGGTGGCCTTGGTGGCGGTTTCCCGGGTCAGGCCGAGGTCTTCGAACATCGCGATGAGTTCGGCCTTCTCGGCCTTCGGGTGCTTGCGGATCGCGCGGGTTTCCACTTGCACCTCGGCGTCGATCTGCTCATTGGCCGTGGTCACCGAGGTGTACTCGCCCAATGCCATCGAGAACGCACCGGCCAGCAGTCCGGCCACGCCGGAGAGCACCACGGTCTGGGCGCTGGCGCTGGCCGCCACACCGGCAATCAGCGCGGTATTGCTGACCAAACCGTCCATCGCCCCGAACGTCGCGGCACGCAACCATCCGCCGCTGACATCGGCGTGTCGATGATGGAAATCGTGCGGCAGGCGAATCGAATTCGGACTCATGGCCACATTCAACGCCGAGTCGAAAAGCCGCTCGAACTCAGGATTACCTGAATTGACGCCAGCCAAATTCAACTTGCGATGGCCAGAGACACGTTTCTGTGACCGCGCAACGGGATACCGTCGGGTATGACCACCACCGCTGAGCACCTCCGCAACGCACTCGACGGCCGCTGGCGCGACGTGAAGAACAAGATGCGCGCCGAGCTCGCCAACGACGTCTTCAAACCGCACTACACCCCGAACACGGTGATCGCCCGCACCAAGGTTGCCGAACAGCTCAAGATCATGGCCGCCGCCGGAGCGGCCGAAGACGGCTTCAAGAAGGAACACGGCGGTAACGGCGACGTCGGCGCCGCGGTCACCCAGATCGAGATGCTCGCGATGAGTGACCTGTCGCTGATGGTCAAGGCGGGCGTGCAGTGGGGCCTGTTCGGCGGTGCGATCGAGAACCTCGGCACCGAACACCACCACGAAACCTACGTCAAGAAGCTGATCGACCTGGAACTGCTCGGCTGCTTTGCGATGACCGAGACCGGACACGGCTCGGATGTGCAGTCACTGGAGACCACCGCGACCTACGACCCGACCACCCAGGAGTTCGTCATCGACTCCCCCACTCCGTCGTCGCGCAAAGACTACATCGGCGGTGCCGCCGAAACTGCCCGGATGGCAGCAGTTTTCGCGCAGCTGATCACCCCGGACGGCGAGAACCACGGCGTGCACTGTCTGCTGGTGCCGATCCGCGACGACGACGGCAACGACCTGCCCGGCATCACCACCTCGGACTGCCACTACAAGGGTGGCCTGCCGGGCGTGGACAACGGCCGGATCATGTTCGACCAGGTGCGGGTGCCGCGGGAGAACCTGTTGAACAAGTACGCCGACGTCGCGCCCGACGGCACCTACAGCTCACCGATCGAGAGCACCGGTCGCCGGTTCTTCACCATGCTGGGCACCTTGATCCGCGGCCGGGTCACGGTCGGCGGCAGCGCCGCTGCGGCAGCCCGGGTGGCACTCGATATCGCGACCCGGTATGCGTTGCAGCGCAAACAGTTCGACGATCCCGACACCGGCCAAGAGACGCTGATCATGGACTATCTGGTGCATCAGCGTCGACTGCTGCCGTTGATCGCGGAGTCCTACGCGCTGCAGTTCGCGCAGAACGAACTGGTGGCCAAGTGCCACGAATTGCAGACCGCCGACGACCCGGATCCCGAAGAGCAACAGGAACTGGAATCCCGCGCTGCGGGTTTGAAGGCCGCCAACACCTGGCATGCCACCCGCGCCATCCAGGAGGCCCGGGAAGCCTGCGGCGGGGCCGGCTACATGGCCGAGAACCGGTTGATCGCGCTCAAGGCCGACACCGACGTGTTCACCACCTTCGAGGGCGACAACCACGTGCTCACCCAGCTGGTGGCCAAAGGATTACTGACCGCCTACGCCGACGACATCAAGAGCATGAGCCCGGTGGACTGGGTGCGCTTCGCCGCCAACTTCGCCGGTGATCGGGTGCTGAAACGCACTGCGGCACAGACGATCATGCAGACCATCCTGGACACCCGGCAGGACAACGAAGAGGAAGGCAGCCTGTTCAACCGCGGCACCCAGATGCAGATGTTCGAGGACCGCGAGGAGTACATGTTGGCCTCGGTGGCGCGGCGACTGCAGGGCAAGGCCAAGGAGATGAGCGCCTTCGAGGCGTTCAACGCGGTGCAGGATCATGTGCTGCACGCCGCGCAGGCGCACATCGACCGGGTGATCCTGGAGGCGTTCATCGCCGGCATCGATTCCTGCGAGGACAAGCAGGCCCGTGACCTGCTGGGTCAGGTGTGCGATCTGTACGCGCTGAGCGTGATCGACAAGGACAAGGCCTGGTGGATCGAACACCGCTACCTGTCCACCGAGCGGTCCAAGGCCGTCACCCGCGGCATCAACGAACGCTGCCGGTCGCTGCGCCCGCATGTTGAAACCCTGGTCGACGGGTTCGGGATCCCAGAGCAGTGCCGCTACGCCGAGATGCTGCACCCGGAGAACCTGACGGAGTCCGAGGAGTCCTAGGGTTGCGTCCCGCGGCCGGGTCTCACCCCGCGCCCTGCCGACTCGACCGCGGCGAGTGCTACCGGGAGGTGCGGGTCAGTTCCGCATCCCCCAGCGCGCCGTACGGAGTGTCCGAGGTCTCACATTCGCCTTGATCGAGAATGGCCCCGATCTCAAGCACCTGTACCCCGCGTAGCGGTTCGTCGACCCGGACCGTGCGCTGGGCATCGACGACGAACTCGTCGAGCACGTCGCCGTCGGCCCGCAGCGTCACTCGGGCGGTGAGCCCGTCGGGGGTGTGCGGTTGCAGGCCGGCGATCGCGGTCAGCCGGGTGAATTGTCCGTCGAGCCGGTATTCACCGATCGCCGGACTACCGTCACAGCCGATCCACATGCCGGTGGCGTCCTGATACTCCCTGCCGGCCAGCACCGCGTCCAGCGCCTGGCCGGTGGTTCCTTCTGCTCTGCTGCTCCGGCGCTGCTGATACAGCGGGACGGTGCTGGGCTGGGCCGGCGTGCTGGTCGTTCGCGTCACGGTGTTGCGCGGCGTCGCGGTGGTCGCTCGGGTGGTGTCCTCGGACCCGCTGCTGTTGATGTTGACAGTGCATCCGCTGAGCACCACCGTCGCGATTGCGACACCCAGCCAGCTGACGAACACCCGCCGTGCCATCTGATCTCCCCACGCCGACGACTCGGTGCGATTCAACCATGCGGCGGGGTCCGGAAAAGGAAAGCTCCCCCGGATGGACTCGAACCATCAACCGCCCGATTAACAGTCGGGAGCTCTGCCAATTG
Organism: Mycobacterium sp. NGS45; assembly: GCF_059812645.1. Classification (NCBI taxonomy): domain Bacteria; kingdom Bacillati; phylum Actinomycetota; class Actinomycetes; order Mycobacteriales; family Mycobacteriaceae; genus Mycobacterium; species Mycobacterium sp. NGS45. The sequence goes on from NZ_JCALDB010000022.1 coordinate 38,853, forward strand.
AGCTACAGGGGATTAACCGAGCCATGACTTTAGCGCACAACCCCCCGACTCGAAGAATCGGCTGCCTGTGGACTGCTTCCGCACCCGTCGTGAGGCAGGATGGAACCCAAGACGAGACCTGACGAACGATCTGGAGGCAACTGCAGTGTTGCAAGTTCTCGCCGTGCTGGGCGTCGGATACGTGCTCGGGGCCAAGGCTGGCCGCAAGCGCTACGACCAGATCATGGGCACCTACCGCGCGGTGACCTCGCACCCGGCGACCAAGAGCGCGATCGACGCGGGTCGACGCAAATTGGCCGAACGGGTCTCGCCCGACCCCGATTTGGTGAAACTGACCGAGATCGACTCGACGACGACGGTGATCGGTCCGGAAAGCCGGCGCTGACGGCTGTCGCGGCTGCGGATGTTGTCGACAGGCGGCTGTCGCGGCTGCGGTTTCATACGGCGCGACCGGCGTGTCGCGGATGAAACGGCAGGGGCGCCGAGAAGGGGCGGGCCGGGCGGCTGTCGCGGCTGCGGTTTCATACGGGTCGACCGGCGTGTCGCGGATAAAACCGCAGGGGCCAGCGACGTACGGGACGGCGGGGGCTAGTTCAGGGCTAGTTCAGCGGGATGTTGATCCCGGTACCCGGCAGCAATGGTCCGGTGCTGACGCCCGGGTTGCCGCTGCCTGGCGCGCCGACCGTCACCGGAGGAATCCCGCCGATGATCGGACCGCTGTTGGAGTTCGACCAGGCGATGCACTTGCCGTCGATCTTGCTGCCGAACCAGGCGGTGCAGCGGGCCTGCACGTCGGCGTCGGGTGTACTCACCGCGGCGTAGGTCGGGAACGCGACAGCAGCGGCCGCGAAGGCGCCCACCGCTGCGATCTTGGCAATACCCATCCGAAGCCCTCCATTGGTCCAGCATCGCTAGCCTAACTGTTGCCCCCGGAGGGCGCAGCGCCTCGCCGAGCTCAGGCGGTCAGGTCGTCGCCGGAGGCCTGTTCGAGCAGACTGCGCCGGTAGGCCTCCATGGCCACCAGGTCACCGAACAATGCGTGGTATTCGTCGCTGTCCTCGACCGGCGACATCCGCTGCAGCTTGGACTTCACCTCGGCGATCTGCCGGCCGATCCAGACCTCCTGCAGCCGGGCCAGCACCCCGCCGATATAGCGCGGCAGTTTCTCGTCATCGTCGACCCGGATCAGCTCGGCGCCGAGCTCGTTGACCAGCGCGCTGGCCGCCGGCGCGGTGGTCTGCCGGCGCACTGCATCGAGCCACTGGGCGCCGCTGGTCGCCGTCGAGGTGCCGCCGGCCGCCTCGATCGCGGCGCGCACCGCGGCATAGCCGGGATGGGTGAAGCTGTCCACGGGCAGCGAATCGAACACCGGCCCGGCCAGCGCCGGGTACTGCAGCGCGGACTTGAGCGCTTCGCGCTGCGGCCACAGCGTCGGATCCCGTGGGTCGGGGCGGTCGGCGGCCGGACTGCGCTCGGGTCGACGTGTCGTGGTCTCCCGCCGCGTGCCGCCCCCGGGTCCGCCCTTGGCGGTCTCCCGGACCCGCCGGATCACCTGCGCGACGTCGTCCCAGCCGACCCAGCCGGCCAGCTGGCGGGCGTACTCGTCGCGCAGGGTCGGATCCTTGATCTGGGCCACCATCGGCACGCAGCGACGCAGCGCACTGACGCGGCCCTCGGCGTTGTCCAGGTCGAACTCGCCCAGCGTGGTGCGGATCGCGAATTCGAACAGCGGGGTGCGCCGGGCCACCAGGTCGCGCAGCGCGGCATCGCCGTGCGCCAACCGCAGATCGCACGGGTCCATGCCGTCGGCGGCCACCGCCACGAACGACTGCCCGGCCAGGTTCTGCTCGCCTTCGAAGGCCTTGAGCGCGGCGGCCCGGCCGGCGGCGTCGCCGTCGAACACGTAGATCAGTTCACCGCGAAAGAACTTGTCGTCCATCATCAGTCGGCGCAGCATCGACAGGTGCTCGTCGCCGAACGCGGTGCCGCACGAGGCCACCGCGGTGGTCACGCCGGCCAGGTGCATGGCCATCACATCGGTGTAGCCCTCGACGACGACGGCTTGGTGGCTGCGCGCGATGTCACGCTTGGCCAGGTCGATGCCGAACAGCACCGAGGACTTCTTGTACAGCGTGGTCTCGGGCGTGTTCAGGTACTTTGCGGTCATCGTGTCGTCGTCGAAGATGCGCCGCGCGCCGAACCCGATCACCTCGCTCGACGAGCCGCGGATCGGCCACAGCAGCCGCCGGTGGAACCGGTCCCGCGGGCCGCGTTTGCCCTGCAGCGACAGCCCGGCGGCTTCCAGTTCCTTGAACTCGAATCCCTTGCGCAGCAGGTGCTTGGTCAAGGTGTCCCAGCCCGACGGTGCGAACCCGCAGCCGAACTGCCGGGCCACCGCAGCGTCGAAGTTGCGTTCGGTCAGATACTGCCGGGCCGGTGCGGCCTCCGGCGATTCCAACGCCTCGGCGTAGAACTCGGCGGCCGCGGCGTTGGCGGCGATCAACCGGCTGCGGCTGCCGCGGTCGCGCTGCACGTTGGTGGCCGAGGCGCCGGTGTAGGTGACGGTGTAGCCGATCCGGTCGGCCAGCATCTCGACCGATTCGACGAACGTGATGTGCTCGATCTTCTGCACGAACGCGTACACGTCGCCGCCCTCGCCGCAGCCGAAGCAGTGGAAATGGCCGTGGTTGGGCCGCACGTGGAACGACGGCGACTTCTCGTCGTGGAACGGGCACAGCCCCTTGAGCGAGTCGGCGCCGGCCCGGCGCAGCTGCACGTAGTCGGCGACGATGTCTTCGATGCGGGTGCGTTCACGAATGGCCGCGATGTCGCGATCAGGAATCCGCCCGGCCATCGCGTCAGTCTAGATCGGTGACATTCGCCGGGGAGGACCTGGCGGGGCCAAGCTGGGGATCCTCGGCTGCTACGGGAATTCCACCGAGAGCTGGCCCGGCACACACACGCTGGCCGCCGGGAACAGCGCCTCGAGCCGGGTCTCGGTGTAGGAGGCGATCTGGTCGACGATCACCCGCAGGCGGCCGGCGTCGTCCTCGGCGGCATTGAAGTGCGGGACCAGCAGCGGATCCAGGGTGGCCGGCGCGCCTTCGAGCAGGAAGATCGCGACCGCCTTGATGCCTTCGCGTTGCTCGGCCTGCAGCAGCAGGTGCTTGGGGTCGCTCATGATGAACTGCAGCGCCAGGATCTTCAGCACCGCCACCTCGGCACGGGCCAGCGCCGGCACGGCCAGGTCGACGTCGAAGCGGGCCACCGGGCGGTCGCCCACGATGGCGCGGGTTTCGGCGATCGCGGCGTTGGCGAACCGGCCGACCAGTTCGCTGGTCAACCGTTTCAATGCCACCGACGCGCTCAGGGTGCCGTCGTAGCGGCCGACGGCTTCGACCACCGGCAGCCGGGACAGCCGGGCCGCGGCTTCGCGCAGCTCGTCGGGTTCGGCGCCGAATGCCTTCTGGCCCAGCGTCGCCAGCGCGGTGGCGGCGTCGTCGTCGGCCAACACGCGCAGGTCGATGCGGCCGGTGATGACGCCGTCTTCGACGTCGTGCACCGAGTAGGCGACGTCGTCGGCCCAGTCCATCACCTGGGCTTCCAGACAGGTCCGACTGCCCGGGGCGCCGCTGCGCACCCACTCCGCGCCGGCCAGGTCGTCGTCGTAGAAGCCGAACTTGGTCTGCCCGTCGGCGCGCCGCCACGGGTATTTGGTCACCGCGTCCAGCGACGCCCGGGTCAGGTTCAGCCCGGCGGAATGACCTTGCCCGTCGAGCACTTTCGGCTCCAGCCGGGTCAAGATCCGGAAGTTCTGCGCATTGCCTTCGAATCCGCCTGCGTCGGCGGCGATCTCGTTGAGCGCCCGTTCGCCGTTGTGGCCGTAGGGCGGGTGGCCGATGTCGTGGGCCAGGCCGGCCAGGTCCACCAGATCGGGGTCACACCCCAGTCCGATCGCCATGCCGCGGCCGATCTGGGCGACCTCGAGGGAATGCGTCAGCCGGGTGCGCGGCACGTCGCTCTCCCGCGGGCCCACCACCTGCGTCTTGTCGGCCAGCCGGCGCAGCGCAGCGCAATGCAGCACGCGGGCCCGGTCGCGGGAGAAGTCGCTGCGGTGTTCACTGTTGGTGCCCGGCAGCGCGGCGCCCTTGGCGGGTTCGTCGACCATGCGCGCGCGGTCGAAGTCCCGGTAGACGTCTTCAGGTTGACTAGTCACAACAGTGCACAGTCTGCCAGCACAGCCGGTGTTTCATGGCCAGCGGTGTTCCGCGTCCCACTAGATTGACCTGCATGCGCATATCCCGTCTGTTGGCCGGTCTGCTGTCGGTGCTGATCGCCACCGGTCTGCTGCTGGCGCCGACTGCCGCCGCACAGGCGCCGTTCTGGCTGCAGGATCAGGTCACCGACACCGCCGACGTGCTGTCCAGCTCGGAGCAGGCGCGGGTGCAACGGGCCGTCGACCAGCTCTACGACGATCGGCGGATCCGGCTGTGGGTGGTCTACGTCGAGTCCTTCGACGGCCAGGGCGCGCTGTCCTGGGCGCAGCAGACCATGAAGCTGAGCGACTTCGGCAACGACGACGCGCTGCTCGCGGTCGCGACCAAGGACCGCGCGTTCGCGTTCCAGGTGCCCAACACCGTCTCGGTGGGGACCTCCACGCGGACCGATTCGATTCGCCGAGACGCGATCGGCCCCAAGCTGTCCGACAATGATTGGGCCGGGGCCGCGGTGGCCGCCGCCGACGGGCTGAACTCCAGTTCCACTCCGGGCGCCCTCAAGATCTCCTGGGTGCCGCTGCTGGTGACGCTGGGCATCATCGCCGTGCTGGCGCTGCTGCTCGGGTGGTGGCTGCGACGACGACGCGCGCGCCGGTTCGAGGCCGAGGTGGCTGCTGCGCGACGGGTCGATCCCACCGATGCCGCTGCGCTGGCTGGAGTTCCGCTGCACGCCCTCGACGAGCTGTCCAAGATCATCGTGGTCGACGTCGACAACGCGGTGCGCGCCAGTGAGCACGAGTTGGAGTTGGCGGCCGAGGAGTTCGGCGAGGCCAAGACCCAGCCGTTCAGCAAGGCAGTCGCCGATGCCCGAGCGGCTTTGCAGCACGCCTTCCAGGTGCGCGCGACCCTCGACGACGACGCCCCGGAGACCCCGCTGCAGCAGCGCACCATGCTGACCCAGGTGGTGACCACGGCCGCGGCGGCCGACCGCGCCCTGGAGGAACAAAGCCAGGCGTTTCGCGATCTGCGCGACCTGGTGATCAATGCGCCGAGTCGACTCGATGCGATGACCCAGCAGATGGTCGCATTGACGGCGCGGGTGCAGCCGGCCGGGCAGCGGTTGGCCGGGCTGCACGAGCAGTTCTCCGAGAGCGCGTTGGCGTCGGTGAGCGACAACGTGGATACCGCCCAGGACCGGTTGGCGTTCGCCGACCGCAACATCTCCGAGGCCCGTTCGCTGTTGAGCCGGCCGGTCACCGATCAGAATCCGCTGGTGGATGCGATCCGCTCGGCCGAGAGCGCGTTGGGTCAGGCGCAGACGCTGCTCGACGCGGTGGACAGCGCGGCCGGCGACATCAACCGGGCGATCGCCGAACTGCCCGGCGAGCTCACCGACATCGAATCCGGAATTGCTTTGGCGACAGCACAATTGGACGACCCGAAGACACCGTTGGCCGCCGAACTGCGGGCTGTCCGCGATGTTGCGGTCAAGGCCGTCGCGAACGCCAAGGCCAGCGGCGAGGTCGATCCGCTGGGCACGTTCACGCGCCTGACCCAGGCCGACGATGATCTGGACCGGGTCCTGGCCGCCGTCGACGAACGTCGGCGCGAGCAGGCCAAGCGCGACAAGCTGCTCGAGCAGGCGCTTTTCACCGCGCAGTCGCGGGTGCGCACGGTGGAGGACTTCATCGACACCCGCCGCGGCAGCGTCGGTTCCGAAGCACGCACCCGACTGTCGGAGGCCAAGCGTCAACTCGAGGCCGCCGTCGCCAAGAAGGCCAGCAATCCCGACGAGGCGATCGCGCATGCCAACGGTGCGTCGACACTGGCCGCGCAGGCCCAGAAGTTGGCCAACGACGACGTCAGCTATGCGCGCCAGGCCTACGGCTCGCACTACCGCGGACGGCGCGGCGGATCGGATCTGGAGTCGATGCTCGGCGGGATCCTGATCGGCAACGTGCTGCGCGGCGGCTTCGGCGGCGGGTGGGGTGGCGGTTGGGGCGGATCGTGGGGCGGTTCTTGGGGTGGCGGCGGTCAGCCGGGCCGGCCCACGAACTACGGCGGATCGTCGCGGTCCTCGACGCGCAGCTACAGCGGAGGCAGCGGACGGTTCTAGGCGCCGGGGTTTCGCTCGGCGTGCGCGGACCGGGGCGCAGTTTCCGTGGCTGTAGTTGCCGCGGCTGCGCCCCCGGTGCAGTTTCGGCGGCCCCCAAGCGATTCCGCTGCCACTCCACCCGCGCAATTCCGCGCAAAAAATGCCAACCGAATTGCCCTCCTCTGAGCGACTTTCGAGCGACTCGCGACGCTGACGCGAGATCGCGTCGGCGGTGACAACCCGCGTCGGCGGTGAGAACGCGCGTCGGCTGTGACAACCCGCGTCGGCCGTGACAACCCGCACCGGCTGTGACAACCCGCGTCGGCCGTGACAACCCGCGCGTCGGCCGTGACAACCCGCACCGTGCGTTGCGACCCAGCGCTGGAGGCTGTCGCTCAGGGTGAGCTTGTCGCTGAGAAGTCGCTCAGAGCTGAGACAGGCGGGTGTGTGCTCCGGCGCCGTGGCCATTGTTGCTCTTGTGGTTCCTGAGACTCACTTCCACCGAAATCGCGACGTCGAGTGAGGACATAGTTCCTCACTCCGCGACCGGCAACCCTGCCGGAGCCTCCGAGAGCCGGCAGGACTGCGACCTGCTCAGCAGCCCTTGAGGCGCACCGCGAGGTAGTTGGAGACCTCCGAGATCGCCACCCGCTCCTGGGCCATGCTGTCGCGCTCCCGGATGGTCACGGCCTGATCGTCGAGCGAGTCGAAGTCCAGCGTCACGCAGTACGGAGTGCCGATCTCGTCCTGGCGCCGATAACGACGACCGATGGCGCCGGCGTCGTCGAACTCGATGTTCCACGAACCACGCAACTCGGCAGCCAGATCCCGCGCCTTGGGCGACAGATCCGCGTGCCGCGATAGTGGCAGCACCGCGGCCTTGACCGGGGCCAACCGCGGATCCAGCCGCAGCACGGTGCGCTTGTCCACACCGCCCTTGGCATTGGGTGCTTCGTCCTCGGTGTAGGCATCGACCAGGAACGCCATGAACGAGCGAGTCAGACCAGCTGCCGGCTCGATCACGTACGGCACGTAACGGGTATCGGTGGCTTGGTCGTAGTAGGTCAGATCCACACCGGAATGCTTTGAGTGCGTGGACAAGTCGAAGTCCGTCCGGTTGGCGATACCTTCCAGCTCCCCCCATGGATTGCCGGCGAAGCCGAACTTGTACTCGATGTCGGTGGTGCCGTCGGAGTAGTGCGACAGCTTCTCCCGCGGGTGCTCGAAGAGGCGCAGGTTGTCCCGTGCGATGCCGAGGTCGACGTACCACTGCAGCCGAGTGTCGATCCAGTACTGGTGCCATTCCTTGGCGGTCGAGGGCTCGACGAAGAACTCCATCTCCATCTGCTCGAACTCGCGGGTCCGGAAGATGAAGTTGCCGGGTGTGATCTCGTTGCGGAAGCTCTTGCCGATCTGGCCGATACCGAACGGCGGCTTGCGGCGCGCCGTGGTCACCACGTTGGCGAAGTTGACGAAGATGCCCTGCGCGGTTTCCGGCCGCAGATAGTGCAGGCCCTCTTCGCTTTCGATCGGCCCGAGGTAGGTCTTGAGCATCATGTTGAAGTCGCGCGGCTCGGTCCACTGACCCTTGTTGCCACAGTCCGGGCAGACCACCTCGGTCATCGGGACGTCATCTGGATCGACGACCGTGTCGCGCGTGCTCTTCTTGGCCGCGTACGCCTCTTGCATGTGGTCCTGGCGATGCCGCTTGTGGCAGTTCAGGCACTCCACCAGCGGATCGTTGAACACGTCGACATGGCCGGAGGCGACCCACACATCGCGCGGCAGGATGATCGACGAGTCCAGGCCGACGACGTCGTCGCGACTGGTGACCATCGAACGCCACCACTGGCGCTTGACGTTCTCCTTGAGTTCCACACCTAGCGGGCCGTAATCCCAGGCCGACTTGGTGCCGCCGTAAATCTCGCCGGACTGATAGACCAGACCACGTCGTTTCGCGAGATTGACGATGGAGTCGATGACGGACGCCACGGAAGCGCTCTCCTTACTGGGGGGATGCAACCCGGACAGCCTACTGGCTGCGACTTTGCCCGCCTAAACCCGCATCGCTGGCCACGCTCACGCGGCGGGTAACTGCTCGCCTGAATCCGCGCGCCTCGGGCCAGCCACTCGTGGGACTTCGATCGTGAACCGTGAAATGTGAACGCATCGGCCGAGAAGAGCCGCTAACAATTCACGGTTCACGACGTCAAGGCTTGGGCGTCTGAGGCAGGTGGGACAGCAGAGGCGCGCGAGGCAGCGACGGGCGCGCGAGGCGGCGACGAGGTGCGGGGCGGCGGCAGGCCGCGGGCGGCGAGGGGCGCACGGGGCGGCGACGGGCATGCGGGGCGGCGACGGGCATGCGGGCCGCGACAGACGCGCCTGCGAACCCTTTGACATGCGTGAGCGTGCATGAAAGAGTGGCGGCTAAGTGAAAATGATTTCCAATAACTTAGCAGGAGGAGACGCCGCCGCCGTGTCCACCATCGCCGAAGCCTCCGCGCCGAATGCCACCGCCGATGACCGTGCCGGCACCCCGGCCGCGCCGCACGACCACGACGGCACCCCGGCCGCGCCGCATGACCACGACGGCACCCCGGCCGCGCCGCTGCCGGCGCGTGATGTCTTGGACACCGCCGGCGAGATTCTGCGCGCGCTGGCCGCACCGGTGCGCATCGCGATCGTGCTGCAACTGCGTGAGTCCCGTCGCTGCGTGCACGAACTGGTCGACGTGCTCGGGGTCCCGCAACCGCTGGTCAGCCAGCATCTGCGCATCTTGAAGTCCGCCGGGGTGGTGGCCGGCGAACGCTGCGGCCGGGAGGTGCTCTACCGCCTGGTGGACCACCACCTCGCGCACATCGTGGTCGACGCCGTCGAGCACGCAGCCGAAGAGCATCCGAGGTGACCGCGCCCGCCCCCGGTGTCCGCTCGACCCGGCAGCGCGCGGCGATCGCCGAACTGCTCGACACCGTGGATGAATTCCGCTCCGCCCAGGAACTGCACGACGAACTGCGCCGACGCGGCGAGAACATCGGCCTGACCACGGTCTACCGCACCCTGCAGGCGATGGCCGCAGCCGACCAGATCGACACGTTGCGCACCGACACCGGCGAATCGCTGTACCGACGCTGCTCCGATCACCACCACCATCACCTGGTCTGCCGGCAGTGCAGCGCGACCATCGAGGTGGACGGGCCCGAGGTGGAAACCTGGGCCGCCGACGTCGCCGCGCGGCACGGCTTCTCCGACGTCAGTCACACCATCGAGATCTTCGGCACGTGCCGCGACTGTCACGCCGCCCCGACGGCCTGAGCGGCGGAGTCGTGGGCCGCGCAAGCGTGGCGCGGGCCGCGGGAGCGTGGTGCGGGCCGCGGGAGCGTGGTGCGGGCTGCGGGAGACCGGCGCGCCGGTGATGTGACCGCCCCGCAGACCTGAGCCCCTACCCCAGCAGCGCGCGACGCACGTCGGCCCCGCCGGCGAGCACCATCAACACCAGCGTGCGCAGTGCGTCGTCGCTCAAACCGGCGCCCGGGAAGTTGTAGCGCAGCATCACATCGGCGATCTTGCGAGCCGGCGCCTTCCGCTTGGCGCCCTGAGCGGACGCACCATTGGCCGGCACCTCGACCGGCTTGGGCACCAACGCGACCGTGCCCAGCAGCGTCCGGCCGGCCTGTTCGGCCACCCGATCGCGGGTCTTGGCGTTCATCGGCAGATCCCAGGCCAGCGGCTGGGTCAGCGACACCAACTCCAACCCCTCGGAGATCTCGACCACCCGCAGCGAGGCCACCGACCCGTCGACGGTGATGGTCAGGGCGCCATCCGGCTCCTCGACCACCTCGGCCACCTCGGTCAACACCGAGGACAACCGCTGCGCCAGCGCGCTCATCAGGCCCGACCGAACCTACGGTTGCGCGACACGTACTCCTCACACGCCGCCCACAGATCGCGGCGGTCGTAGTCCGGCCACAGCTTGTCCTGGAACACGAACTCGGCGTACGCCGACTGCCACAGCAGGAAGTTGCTGGCCCGCTGCTCCCCCGAGGTCCGGATGAACAGGTCCACATCCGGAATGTCCGGGCGATGCAGGTGCTTGGCGAACGACGCCTCACTGATCCGGTTCGGGTTGATCTTGCCCTCGGCGGCCTCGGCGGCCAGCGTCTGGGCGGCCTCCACGATCTCGGTGCGGCCGCCGTAGTTCACGCAGTAGTTCACCGTGATGACGTCATTGCCGACCGTCATCTGCTCGGCGATGTCGAACTCCTTGATCACACTGCGCCACATCTTGGGCCGCGACCCGACCCAGCGCATGTTCACGCCCATCAGGTCCAGCGCCTCCCGACGCCGGCGCACCACCTCGCGGTTGAACCCCATCAAGAAGCGCACCTCCTCGGTGCTGCGCTTCCAGTTCTCGGTGGAGAACGCGTACACGCTCAAGTGCTTGATGCCGATCTCGATGGCCCCGCAGGTGATGTCGATCAGCACCGCCTCGCCCATCTTGTGACCCTCGGTGCGGGCCATGCCGCGCTGCTTTGCCCAGCGGCCGTTGCCGTCCATCACCACCGCGACGTGGTTGGGCAGCTGGTCGGCCGGGATCCGGGGCGCGGCGGCCTTCGACGGGTGCTGCGGCGGCCGACGGAACCGCCCATTGGCTGCCGGCAGGTCCGGGAACACCACGGGCCAGGTCGACGTGTCGGGGAAGATCGGGTAGTCGTCAGGCGCCGGCGGCAGCTGCGGATGCGCCGCCGTCTTCGAGTCCCGCTTCAAAGCCATGGACCTCATCCTGCCTGACCACGCGTGGGCCGTGCTCGCCCAGGGCGGTGGTTCGTTCCACCAGCGGCAGGGTGCGCAGCTGACGTTCCAGATGCCACTGCAGATGCGCGGCCACCAACCCGCTGGCCTGACTGCGGTAGGAGTTCGGCGTCGATTCGGCGTGCTCCCAGTCGCCGTCGTGCAGCGCAGACATCAGATCCAGCACGCCCTGCGGCGGGGTGGCCGAACCGGCCGGCCGACAGTGCACGCACACGCTGCCACCAGCGGCGACGTGGAACGCACGATGCGGCCCGGGCGTGCCGCAGCGCGCACATTCGGTCAAAGCCGGCGCCCAGCCGGCGATCCCCATCGCACGCAGCAGATAAGCGTCGAGCACCAGCTCCCGGGTGCGGGTGCCGTCGGCCACCGCACGCAGCGCGGCCACGGTCAGCCGGTGCAGCGCCGGCGCGGGTGCGCGTTCCTCACCGGCCAACCGCTCGGCGGTCTCGAGCACCGCGCAGGCACTGGTGTAGCGGCCGTAGTCGCAGACGATGTCGGTGGCGAACGCATCCAACGACACCACCTGCGTGACGATGTCGAGGTTGCGGCCCGGATGCAGCTGCACGTCGATGTGCGCGAACGGCTCCAACCGCGAACCGAACTTGCTGCGGGTACGGCGCACCCCCTTGGCCACCGCCCGGACCAGGCCGTGGTCGCGGGTCAGCAGCGTGACGATGCGGTCGGCCTCGCCGAGCTTGTGCTGGCGCAGCACCACCGCCCGATCCCGATACAGCCGCATTTCGTCGAGTCTGCCACCGCCCACCGACCAATCGGTGGACGCGCGCCGCGACATCAGCTTGGCGCCGATATCCGATAGGGTCGAGATGCGACCATGCCGACTTCCTCGTCACCCTCCCGTTTCCCCACCGTGGCCCAACAGCTCTATGAGCTGGCCAGCGGTTCCGCCACCTCGCTCGAGCTGACCCGACGGGCGCTGGCCGGCATCGACGCCAGCCAACGCACGCTGAACGCGTTCCGGGTGGTGCTGCACGACATGGCGCTGGCCGACGCCGCCGCCGCGGACCGTCGGCGGGCCGCCGGTGAACGCGCACCGCTGTTGGGAATCCCGATCGCGATCAAGGACGACACTGACATCGCCGGTGTGCCAACGGCTTTCGGCACCAACGGCTACATCCCGCCGGCCGCCGTCGACGCCGAACTGGTCCGCCGGCTGCGCGCGGCCGGCGCGGTGATCGTCGGCAAGACCAACACCTGCGAGTTCGGGCAGTGGCCGTTCACCAGCGGCCCGGGCTTCGGCTACACCCGAAACCCGTGGGGGCACAACCACACTCCGGGCGGTTCCTCAGGCGGCAGCGCGGTGGCGGTGGCCGCCGGGCTGGTGGCCGCGGCGATCGGGTCCGACGGCGCCGGCAGCGTCCGGATCCCGGCGGCCTGGACCAACCTGGTCGGCATCAAACCGCAGCGCGGCCGGATCTCCACCTGGCCGCTGCCCGAATCGTTCAACGGCATCACGGTCAACGGTGTGTTCGCGCACACCGTGGCCGACGCGGCCCTGGTGCTCGACGCGGTCTCCGGCCCCGCCCCCGGCGACCTGCACACCCCGGAACCGGTCAACCTGACCGAGGCGGTGGGTACCGCCCCCGGCGCGCTGCGGATCGCGGTGTCGACCCGGTTCCCGTTCACCGGCTTCGCAGCCCGGCTGCACCCCGAGATCTCCGCGGCGCTGCAGGCCGTCGCCGATCAACTGTCCGAACTCGGCCACACCACCTTGGTCGGCAACCCCGACTACGGGCTGCGACTGTCCTGGAGCTTCCTGTCCCGCTCCACCGCCGGGCTGCTGGACTGGGCGCACCGGGTGGGCTCCGGGGTGGACCTGGACCCGCGCACCACCGCCAACCTGCGGCTGGGCCGGCTGCTCTCACAACAGGTGCTGCGCCGCGCCCGCGTCCACGAAGCCCGGGAACGCCGGCGGGTGGGCACCATCTTCGACTCGGTGGACGTGGTGCTGGCGCCGACGACGGCGCAACCGCCGCCGCGCATCGACGCGTTCGACGGCCTGTCCGGCACCGCAACCGACCGCGCGATCATCGCGGCCTGTCCGGTGACCTTCCCGTGGAACGTGCTGGGCTGGCCGTCGATCAACGTCCCGGCCGGCTTCACCAGCGCCGGCCTGCCGATCGGGGTGCAGCTGATGGGCCCGGCCAACAGCGAACCACTGCTGGTGTCGCTGGCCGCCGAGCTCGAGGCCGTCACCGGCTGGGGCACCCGAGAACCCGAGCGTTGGTGGCAGGCAACCGACGCTGACTAATGTGTCCGGTGTGAAAGCACCGCTATCAGCGTGGGCGGCGGTGGCCGCGGTCGGGCTGCCGTTCGGCGCCCTGCTGACCGCGCCGACCGCGACCGCCGACAACCGCCGCTTCAACGACAGCGTGGTGGCCAACGTGCACACCATGCAGATGATTGCCGGCTGCGCCGACGACTACCGGATCGAACCGATGGTGCGGGTCAATCCAAAGCTGCGACTGGCCGCCCAGTGGCACACCAACGACGTGCTGAACAATCGCGCGCTGGACGGCGACATCGGCTCGGACGGTTCCACGGTGACCGACCGGGCCCGCAACGCCGGCTACGACGGCGTCGTCGCCGAGACCGTGGCGATCAACCCGGCGCTGTCGATGAGCGGCATCGAACTGATCAACCAGTGGTTCTACCGCCCCGACTATCACGCGATCATGTCGGACTGCTCCAACATCGACATCGGGGTGTGGTCGGAGAACAGCCTGGACCGCACCGTGGTGGTCGCGGTCTACGGCAAGGGCGACGCCAACGCACCGGCCACCGACCCGGGTCGGCAGTACGGTGGCCGCCAAGGCCAGACCCCCTGATCCGGCTGTCCTCGGCCACCCCGGCGCGTAGAGTCACCCGACATGAATTGGTTGTCGACGACGTCAGGCACCGCGGCCGTGCTGTCCGCGCTGGTTGTGACCGGCACTTTGTGCGCACCGGTGGCCGGCGCCGACAACCGACGACTCAATGACGGTGTGGTGGCCAACGTCCGGACCATGCAGCACCGGGAGGGCTGCACGAGCGAGATCCGGATCAACCCGAAGCTGCGGCTAGCCGCGCAGTGGCACACCAACGACGTGCTGAACAACCGCGCGCTGGACGGTGACATCGGCTCGGACGGTTCCACGGTGGCCGACCGGGCCCGCAACGCCGGCTACGCCGGCGCGGTGTCCGAAACCGTCGCGATCAACCCGGCGCTGGCGATCAACGGCGTGGAGATCCTCAACCAGTGGTGGTACCGGCCGGATTACTACGCGATCATGCACGACTGCTCCAACATCGACATCGGGGTGTGGTCGGAGAACAGCCTGGACCGCAGCGTGGTGGTCGCGGTGTACGGCAAGGGTGACGGCAATCTGCCGGCCACCGAACCGGGCCGGCAGTACGGCGGCCGCGAAGGTCAGACACCTTGACCCGGCACTGATCTGGACCGTGCGGGTCTAGAACCCGAGCCGGCCCAGCTGCTTGGGATCACGCTGCCAGTTCTTGGCCACCTTGACCCGCAGGTCCAAGAACACCTTGGTGCCCAACAGTTTTTCGATCTGGGTGCGCGCGGCGGTGCCGACCTCACGCAGCCGGGCGCCGCCCTTGCCGATCACGATGCCCTTCTGGCTGTCCCGCTCCACGTACAGCACGGCGTGCACGTCGATCAGGTCGTCACGGTCTTCGCGCTGCTGCACGTCTTCGATCACCACCGCCAGCGAGTGCGGCAACTCGTCGCGCACCCCTTCCAGGGCGGCCTCCCGGATCAGTTCGGCCATCAGGGTTTCCTCGGGCTCATCGGTCAGCTCGCCGTCGGGGTAGAACGCCGGGCCGGGCGGCAGCTGCGCGGCCATCACCTCGCACACCACATCCACCTGCTCACCGGTGGTGGCCGACACCGGCACGATCTCGGCCGCGTGCTCACCGAAAGCTGCATTGACGGCGATCAATTGGGCGGCCACCTGATCTCGGCTGACCTTGTCGATCTTGGTGACCAGCACGATCAGCGTGGTGCGCGGCGCGACCGCACGGATCTGATCGTAGATCCACCGATCCCCCGGCCCGATCCCTTCATCGGCCGGGATGCACAACCCGATCACGTCGACCTGCGAATAGGTTTCCCGGACCAGGTCGTTGAGCCGCTTGCCGAGCAGCGTGCGCGGCCGGTGCAGTCCCGGCGTGTCCACCAGGATGATCTGGTAGTCCTCGCGGTGCACGATGCCGCGGATGGTGTGCCGGGTGGTTTGCGGCCGGTTCGACGTGATCGCCACCTTGGTGCCGACCAGTGCGTTGGTCAGGGTGGACTTGCCGGTGTTGGGCCGGCCGACCAGACAGATGAATCCGGACCGAAACTCGTTGTCGCCGTTGGGCTCACTCATCGCCGCTGTCCTCGTCGTCGGGCTCGGGCGGTTCGATCGGATCGATCAGCACGGTGCCGATCCGGACCCGGCCGCGGTGGTCGTTGCCGCCTTCGGCGCGCAGCCGCAGGCCGTGGGTTTCCACCACCGCGCCGGGCAGCGGCACCCGACCCAGCTCCAGGGCCAACAGCCCGCCGACGGTGTCGACGTCGAGGTCGTCGGCGAACTCGACGCCGTCGTACAGTTCGGCGAGATCTTCGATCGGCAGCCGCGCCGAAACGCGATAGTGCTTGTCGCCCAACTCTTCTATCGGCGCAATCTCACCGGCGTCGTACTCGTCGGCGATCTCGCCGACGATCTCCTCGAGCACGTCCTCGATGGTGACCAGACCCGCGATGGCGCCGTACTCGTCGACCAGCAGCACCATGTGGTTGCGGTCGCGTTGCATCTCCCGCAGCAGTTCGTCGAGGCGCTTGGAGTCCGGCACGAATACCGCCTTGCGCATCACGTCGGCGACCTGGGTCTCCCGGCCGCCCTTGGTCGAGTAATAGGTACGGCGGACCAGGTCCTTGAGGTAGACCACGCCGACGATGTCATCGACGTTCTCCCCGACCACCGGAATCCGGGAGTGCCCGGAGCGCACCGCCAGCGAAGTGGCTTGTCCGGCATGCTTGTCCGCTTCGATCCAGACCATCTCGGTACGCGGCACCATCACCTCGCGCGCCGGGGTGTCACCGAGTTCGAACACCGACTGGATCATCCGGCGTTCGTCGTCGGCGACCACGCCGCGCTGCTGCGCCAGGTCGACCACCTCGCGCAACTCGATCTCGGAGGCGAACGGGCCGTTGCGGAAGCCACGCCCTGGCGTCAGAGCGTTGCCGAGCAGGATCAGCAGCCGGCTGATCGGTGTGAGCAGCACCGAAATGGCATGCAGCGGAACGGCTGCCGCCAATGCGATGGTGTAGGCGTTCTGCCGGCCGATGGTGCGCGGCCCGACGCCGATCACCACGAAACTGGTCACCACCATGATCAGCGCGGCCGAGAACAATCCCCAGCGCAAGCCGAAATGTTCGGTCAGGTAGACCACCAGCAGCACGGTGGCCGACGTCTCGCACACGATGCGCAGCAGCACCACCAGGTTGACGTAGCGGGGCCGTTCGTTGATCAGCCGGCCCAGCCGGACCGCACCGGGCCGCTCGTCGCGCACCATCTCCTCGACGCGGGCGAACGACACCGTGCTGATCGCGGCGTCGATCGCGGCGAACAGGCCGCCGAGAATCACCAGGGCTATCGCGCCCAGCAGCGCCACCAAGCCGGTCACGACTGGTCGAAGAACTGCGACTTGTCGAGCAGCCGGCGGTCCTTCTCGGTCTGCCTGGTCTGGTGGTACAGCCGTTCCTGATCGCCGTACCAGTCCTCGAGCAGCCGGCGCTGCAGCGCGAACATTTCCTTCTCCTCGTCCGGCTCAGC
This sequence comes from Mycobacterium sp. NGS45, assembly GCF_059812645.1. Classification (NCBI taxonomy): domain Bacteria; kingdom Bacillati; phylum Actinomycetota; class Actinomycetes; order Mycobacteriales; family Mycobacteriaceae; genus Mycobacterium; species Mycobacterium sp. NGS45. Next base: position 55,811 of record NZ_JCALDB010000022.1, read on the forward strand.
GTGGTCGTAGCCGAGCAGATGCAGCACACCGTGCACGGTCAGCAGCGCCAACTCGTGTTCGAGCGGGTGTCCGGCCGCAGCGGCCTGTTCGGCGGCGAACTGCGGACACAGCACGATGTCACCGAGCATCGACGGACCCGGATCCGGCGCGTCGGGCCGGCCGCCGGGTTCCAGCTCGTCCATCGGGAAGCTCATCACGTCGGTGGGCCCGGGCAGGTCCATCCAGCGCATGTGCAGATCGGCCATGGACGCCGAATCCAGCAGCACCATCGACAGTTCCGCGCCCGGGTTGACGTCCATCTGCGCCAGCACGAACCGGGCGACGCTGATCAGCTCGTTCTCCGATACGTCGAGACCGGACTCGTTGGAGACTTCGATGCTCATCAGTCACCGCCCCGAACGCCGGTGTGCGCGGTTCGACGCGGCGCCGGCTTGTTCGTAGGCATCCACGATCTCCGACACCAGGCGGTGGCGCACCACGTCGGAGCTGGTGAGCTGCACGACCGCGATGTCGTCGATGTCCTCCAGGATCTCGATCGCCGCCCGCAGACCGGATTTCGCACCGCCGGGCAGATCCACCTGGGTGATGTCGCCGGTGACCACGATCTTGGACCCGAAGCCCAGCCGGGTCAGGAACATCTTCATCTGCTCGGGTGTGGTGTTCTGCGCCTCGTCGAGGATGATGAACGCATCGTTGAGCGAGCGGCCCCGCATGAATGCCAGCGGAGCCACCTCGATCACCCCGGCCGCCAACAGGTTTGGGATCGCACCGGGATCCATCATGTCGTGCAGCGCGTCGTAGAGCGGACGCAGATAAGGGTCGATCTTCTCGGTCAACGTGCCGGGCAGGAAGCCCAACCGCTCCCCGGCCTCCACCGCCGGGCGGGTCAGGATGATCCGGTTGACCTGTTTGGTCTGCAGTGCATGCACGGCCTTGGCCATCGCCAGATAGGTCTTGCCGGTGCCGGCCGGGCCGATGCCGAACACGATGGTGTGCGCGTCGATCGCGTCGACGTAGCGTTTCTGGTTGAGCGTTTTGGGCCGGATGGTCTTACCGCGCCGGCTCAGGATGTCCAGCGAGAGCACTTCGGCCGGTGATTCGGACTCGGCACTGGTGAGCATCGCCACGCTGCGCCGCACCGCGTCCGGGGTCAGGGTCTGCCCGCCGGCGACCAGGGTGACCAGTTCACCGATCACGCGTTCGGCCAGCGCCAGATCGGCCGGGTCCCCCGAGCAGGTGACGGTGTTGCCGCGCACGTGCAGGTCGGCGTCAAGGCTGCGTTCCAGGGCCCGCAGATTCTCGTCGGCCGGTCCGAGCAAGCCCACGATGTAGTCGGGCGGCACATCGACCCGGATGGTGCTTCTCGCCGAGGTGCCCGCCGACGCTGGCGATGCGGGGGCGGCGCTGGTATCACGGGGCGTCACGTGGCTTTGTCTGCCTGCTTTCCGGGTCGACGACGATTTGCTCAGCTTTCGGCCAGTTTACCGCCCGCTGCTGCGGCCCGCCTCGAGTCCGGCCGGACCGGGCGGCAGCTCAGGAGTCCCAGCGCGAGGTCAGCACGCCCAGCGCGCCGAGCGCGACCGCGGCCGCAGTCGAGGTGCGCAGCACCGTGGGCCCCAACCGCACCGGATGTGCGCCGGCCTCGCCGAGCGCGACGATCTCGTCGTCGGTGGTGCCGCCCTCGGGACCGACGATCAAGGTGATGCTGGCCGCATCGGCGATCGCCAGCGTGGTCAACGGCACCGACGCGGCCTCGTGCAGCGCCATCACCAGCCCACCGGATTCGATCCGGGTGCGGATCAACTCCAGCACGTCGTCGGTCGCCAACACGCCACCCACCCGCGGGATGTGCGCGCGCCGCGATTGCCGGGCCGCCGACCGGGCCACCGCTTGCCAGCGGCGCAGTCCCTTCTCGGCGCGCGGGCCCTCCCAGCGCGCCACGCAGCGGTTGGCCTGCCAGGCGAAGAAGTCGTCGGCGCCGGCTTCGGTGGCCAACTCGATCGCCAGCTCGGAGCGTTCGGCTTTCGGGATGGCCTGCACCACGGTGACCGGCGGCTGCGGCGCGAAGATGCTGCGCTTGGCCAGCACCCGCGCGCTCAGTTCCTTCTTGCCGACGCTTTCCACGATGCAGTCGGCCAGTTCGCCGCACCCGTCGCCGAGCGCGATCTGCTCACCGACCCGGATCCGACGCACGGTGGCGGCGTGGAACCCCTCGTCGCCGTCGACGACGGCGGTGCCGCCCACGTCGGGCAGGGCCTCGATGTAGAACAGTGGTTGGCTCAACGCCCGGTGAACGTTTCTCGCAACCGGCTGAACAGACCGCTGCCGTTGTGCGAGGCCGTCGCCCGGGTGGATCGCACCTGGGCGGATTCGCGGTCACGGTTGGTCTTGAGCTCGCGCAGCAGCTCGGTGTCCTTGGCATCCAGCCGGGTCGGCACCACGACGTCGACGTGCACGTTGAGGTCACCGCGCACACCGGAGCGCAGATGCGGCATGCCGTGGCCACGCAGCACGATCACCGAACCGGGCTGGGTGCCGGCCGGGATGTCGATGTCGGTGGGGCCGTCCAGAATGGCGTCGACGGACACCGAGGTGCCCAGCGCGGCGTCGACCATCGGAACCTCGGCCGTGCAGTGCAGGTGGTCGCCGTCGCGCACGAAGATGTCGTGCGGTTGTTCGTGCACCTCGACGTAGAGGTCGCCGGCCGGGCCACCGCCGGGACCGACCTCGCCCTGGGCAGCCAACCGCACCCGCATGCCGTCGCCGACGCCGGCCGGGATCTTGACGCTGATCTCACGGCGGGCTCGCACCCGGCCGTCGCCGCCGCAGCGGTGGCACGGATCCGGGATCACCTCACCGACACCGCGGCAGGTGGGGCACGGCCGCGAGGTCATCACCTGGCCGAGCAACGAGCGCTGCACGCTGGACACTTCACCGCGGCCGCCGCAGGTGTCGCAGCTGGTCGGCCGGGAGTCGCCGTGGGTGCCGCGGCCCTGACAGCCGTCGCACAGGACCGCGGTGTCGACGGTGACCTGCTTGGTCACGCCGGTGGCGCATTCGACCAGGTCAAGACGCATCCGCAGGAGGGAATCCGAGCCGGGGCGGACCCGGCCGGACGGCCCGCGCGAGGTGGCGCCGCCGCCGAAGAACGCCTCGAAGACATCCCCGAGGCCGCCGAACCCGGAGAACCCGCCGGCACCGCCCAGGCCGCTGCTCTCCATCGGGTCGCCGCCCAGGTCGACGATGCGGCGCTTCTCCGGGTCGGAGAGCACCTCGTAGGCCACCGAGATCTCCTGGAAGGTGGCCCGGGCGGATTCGTCGGGGTTGACGTCGGGGTGCAGTTCCCGGGCCAGTTTGCGGTAGGCGCGTTTGATCTCCGCGTCACTGGCGCCCTTGCTCACGCCGAGCAGTCCGTAGTAATCGCGTGCCACTACCGTTTCCTCTTGATTTCCGTGCGCACCCGCGGGCTAGCGGGCACCCAAGACTTCGCTGATGTAAAGCGCGACCGCGGCGACGCTGGACATGGTGCCCGGATAGTCCATCCGGGTCGGTCCGAGCACCCCCATGCCGCCGTAGACGGTGTCCATTGTGCCGTATGTCGTGGACACCACTGAGGTGCCGGCCATCTGCTCGGCCCCCGAGACCACCTCGGCCTCGTGCCCGATGCGGACCGTCACCTTGCCGGCCTCCTGCTGGGCGGCCAGCAGCTTGAGCACCACGACCTGTTCCTCGAGCGCCTCGAGCACTGAACGCAGCGATCCACCGAAGTCGGCGGTGTTGCGGGTGAGGTTGGCCGTGCCGCCCATCAGCAGCCGTTCTTCGCTGTGCTCGACCAAAGTTTCCAGCAGCACCGTGGCCGAACGTCCGACCGCATCGGAGAGCGCATTGGTGGCACCGGAGCCGATCTGGGCGGCCAGATCGGCCACCGCGATCGAGGCGGCCGACAGTTTCTTGCCGTCCAGGGCCTGGCCCAGCAATTCCCGCAGCTGACCGAGTTCGTGCTCGTCGAGCGGATGGCCGAGTTCCACGATGCGCTGGTCCACCCGGCCGGAATCGGTGATCACCACCAGCAGCAGCCGCACCGGCGAGACCGCCACCACCTCCAGGTGCCGCACCGTCGACGAGGACAGCGTCGGGTATTGCACGACGGCGACCTGCCGGGTCAGTTGTGCCAGCAGCCGCACCGCGCGGCGCAGCACGTCGTCGAGGTCGACGCCGGATTCCAGGAACGTCAGAATGGCGCGGCGCTCCGAGGCGGACATCGGCTTGAGGTCGTCGATCCGGTCGACGAACTCGCGGTAGCCCTTCTCGGTGGGAACCCGCCCGGAGCTGGTGTGCGGTTGGGTGATGTAGCCCTCGGCTTCCAGGACCGCCATGTCATTGCGGATGGTGGCCGAGGACACCCCCAGGTTGTGCCGTTCGACCAGGGTCTTGGAGCCGATGGGTTCCTTGGTGTTGACGAAGTCGGCGACGATGGCGCGCAACACCTCGAACCGCCTCTCATCAGCGCTGCTCATGGGTGCCGGCCCCTCCTTTCTGGCGACCATTTTACGGTCCGGGTCGGCGAACCCGGTGCTGCGCATCGCGGCGGGCGAACACAATTCGTTGAGCGCCGCGACGTGGGCGATTAGCCTCTGGGGTGTCGCATGTCGGGCGGGGGCCGCAGAAAAGTGATCTGTCGATGATCTTCAAGGGTGTCCGAGACGGTAAACCGTATCCCGACCACGGCCTGACCTACCGGGATTGGTCGCAGATCCCGCCCCGCCAGATCCGGCTCGACGAACTGGTCACGACGACGTCGGTGCTGGCGTTGGATCGGCTGCTCTCCGAGGACTCCACGTTCTACGGTGACCTGTTCCCGCACGCGGTGCGCTGGCGCGGCATCGTCTACCTCGAGGACGGGCTGCACCGCGCGGTGCGCGCGGCGTTGCGCAACCGCACCGTGCTGCACGCGCGGGTGTTCGACATGGGCTGAGCCCGATGCGGGTCAGGCCAGCGCGTCACGCAGGCTGCGCGGCCGGATGTCGGGCCAGTTCTGCTCCACGTACTGCAGGCAGTCGGCACGCCCGGCCGGCCCGAACACCGTGCGCCACCCCGCGGGCACCTCGGCGAACGTCGGCCACAGACTGTGCTGCTCCTCGTCGTTGACCAGCACCGCAAAGGTGCCGTTCTCGTCATCGAAGGGGTTGGTGCTCATCGATACTCCTCGTGGTCGTGGTGTGTGAGCCGTGCGGGTCGGCAGTGTCGCCGTCGACCAGGGCCGCGCCCAGCACCCGGTCGGACAGCAGACCCAGACAGCTCAGGTTGGGGAAGCCCGGGCCCTGGTTGAGCCAGGACAGGTTGGGCAAGAACAACTTCGGCGCCAACCCGGTGACCGCCAAGTCGAAGCCGATGGCTTCGGCCAACGCGTCACCGCTGAGCGGGCCACCCAGACTCAGTTCGATCAGGTCCAGCGCGTCCTGGGAGAACAGTTCGGTGAACCACATCGCGTCGGCGCCGGAGCCGTCGATCACCAGGTCGAAACCGTGCACGGTTTCGACGTGCTCGCCGCCGCGGTTGGTCGACAACGTGAGCCGGATCTTGCCGTCCCGGCCGACGGCGTGTGCGACCCGGCCGCGCAGGTGCCGGATCCGGTCGTCGGCCAGCAGCGCCTCCTGCACGCGCGCGGAGAACACGCCGCGGTCGGTTCGGGCCATCGCGTCGCGCCGCTCGGCCGGGGTCAGCGACTGCCAGTCGGTGGGGTCGGAGAACAGCGCGTTCTCGAAGAACCCCTCACCCCGGGTGAACAGCGTGACCTGCGGCGAGATCACCGTAACCGTCGAAACCCGGTGGTGGAACAGCTCATTGAGCATGGCCGCAGCGGTTTCGCCGCCGCCGATCACCGCGACCCGTTCGGCGGCGATGCGTTCGTGTTCGGCGGCCCGATGCCAGAACTGGGCGATGGACAAGACCCGCGGGTTGCCGGGCAGGATCGAGCGCTCGGACTGACCCGGGCCGGTGATCATCAGGCCGTCGGCACGCACCGTGGTTTCCCGGGTCTGCAGTTCCCAGCGGGAGCCGGCCACTGCAATCCGGTCCACCTCGCCGCGCAGCACCCGCATCCCGACGTTGTCGCCCACCCAGTTCAGGTACTGCGCCCACTGCCGGTGGGTGGGAGCCGGCCGGCCGCGATCGATCCACTGGGCGAACCCGCCGGTGGTGATCAGGAACGACTGCCAGCTGTGCCGGGTCATCCGGGCGTCGAGTTCGGCGTTGCGCCGCGGCGCGGTCGCCGACCGGTACGGGAAGCCGATGTCCTTCTCCGGGCTGGTGCCCAGCCGGTGCTCACCGTCGGTCCAGCCGCCGACCGAGGTCCAGTTGGCGGCCACCCCGGAGCGTTCCACGACGACGACGTCGGGCACGTCGATGCCCATCTGCTGCAGTTCGGCGGCCTTGGCGGCCACTGCGACAGCCTTCGGCCCGGCGCCCAGCACGGCCAGCGTCGCGGTCATTGCGTCACCTCCCGGAGTGCATCCAGCCACAGCTCTTGCAGCGTCTCGACGTCCTCGGCGGTCAGGATGGTCGGCAGGGTGCGCCATTGGGTGGCCAGCGCAGGCCGGCCATCGGGCCCGTCGACCACCGCCGCGGCCAACGTGATCTCGTGGCGCACAGCCAAATCCGGCTCCGGCATGGCGGACACCCCGAGCAGCAGCATGCGCTCGGGCAGCAGCGCGCCGGCACCGGCGCCGGAATGGATCCGGCCCAGGTAGTTCAACAACAGTTGCGGTTCGGGGTGGACGCGCAACCGCTCCTTGGTGTCGTCGCGCAGGTAACGCAGCAGCGGGTAGTCGATGCCGGTGAGCGGATCGATCGGAAGCTGCTGCGCGGCCGGGTCGACCCGCAGCGGGTAGATGGCGCTGAACAAGCCCAGCGTGTCACCGGTGTCGCCGCCGGCCACCAGTGCGTCAGCGCGGCCGTGAGTTTCCAACGCCAGCAACGGGGTTGGGGTGTCCTGGCCGCGTCGAGCCCGCCATGCGGTGACCATCCGGGCGGCCGCGATCGCGAGCCGGTCGGTCACCGGTGTGCCGGCGGTCAGCAGCCGCGCGGTCAACGCGGCGTCCGCGGTGCAGAAGCTCAGCACCAGATCGGCGGCCCGGTCGCGGTCCCGGTCGATGCGCCGGGCACCCAACGCGGGGTCCGGGCCACGCAGTTGCCCGGCCCAGAAGTCCACCGTGTCCAGGGATTTCGCACGCTGGTGCAGTGCGGCCGACCAGCTGCGGTAGTCGGTGTCCTCGCGCACCGCGGCGGGTTCCCGGCCGGCGGCCAGGGCGTGCCAGGAGGCGTCGAGTTCACCGAGCGCGATCCGCCAGGACGCCGGGTCCAGAGCCAGCACATGCGCGGTCAGCACCAGCACCCCGGATCCGGTGCCGGTCCGCAGCCAGGTCGCGGCCAGCAGCCGACCCGCTTCCGGGTCCAGGCTTTCCACCGCCGCGGCGGTGTGTTGCACGACGGCGGCGTTCAGGTCGTGATCGCCGATGTCGACCTGGGCCAGGTGCACCGGTGGTGCGTCGGGCACCAGCGTCATGCTGGCGCGGTCCAGCCGGCAGCGCAGCACCTCATGCCCGGCGACCAGCGCGTCCAGCATGGCTTGCAGCCCCTCGGCGGTGGCGCCGTCGGGCAGCCGGATCGCTTCGGTCTGCGCCAGCCGCCGCGCCTGACCCCACTCGTAGAGCCAATGCACGTTGGCCAGCACCGGAATCGGGCCGCGCTCACCGGCCTCGGCGGCCCCTGCCGGGTGTGGCTCGGCTTCGCCGTCGATGACGGCGGCCAGGTCCCGGATGGTCAGGCAGTCCCGCAGCAGCCGGGCCCGCATCGGCATGCCGCGGCGGCGGGCCAACTGCACGAACGACAGCGCGACGATGCTGTCCAGGCCGAGTTCGAGGAAGTCGGCGGACACGTCGACCGCGTCGGCGTCGGGCAGGGCCAGCACTTCGGCCAGCAGTAGGGCCAGTTCGGCTTCGGTCGGGGTCTGCGCGGTGACTGCCGGCATGGCGTCGACCGTGGTTGCCGCCAGCGCGTTTTCGTCGATCTTGCCGTGCCCGGTCAGTGGCAGTTCGGGCAGCACCACGATGTGATGCGGCACCAGGTAGCGGGGCAGCTTGGCCATCAACCATTCCCGCAGCTCGGCGATCTGCGGGGCGGCCTCGGCACCCACCGCGGCGTAGGCCACCAGCCGCGGCCCGCGCGGCGTGCGCTGCACCAGCACGTGCGCGCCGCGCACACCGGCATGGGTGCTCAGCGTGGCGGCGATCTCGCCCGGCTCCACCCGGAAGCCGCGCACCTTGACCTGATCGTCGGAGCGGCCCAGGAACTCGAATCCGCCGTCGGCGCGGCGGCGCACCACGTCTCCGGTGCGGTACATCCGGTGCCCCGGCCGGTGCGGGTGCGCGACGAACCGGGCCGCGGTCTCCCCCGGCCGGCCCAGGTAGCCGCGGGTCAGCTGGGCACCGGCCAGGTACAGCTCGCCGGCCGCACCGTCGGGTACCGGGCGCAGCCAGGAGTCCAGCACCAGCGCCTCGGTGCCGGCGGTCGGGCTGCCGATCGACGGGCTGTGGTGGTCGGTCAGGGCCGCCACCACGGCTTCCACCGTGGTTTCGGTGGGCCCGTAGCAGTTGAACGCAGACATTCCGGTCGCCGCGCAGTGTTCCCGGATCCGTTGCCAGGTGGAGGATTTCACCGCTTCCCCACCCATGGCGAGTACCGGCAACGGCACCTCGGTGAGCAGGCCGGCGTGGTAGAGCTGGGTGAACATCGACGGCGTGGTGTCGATCAGGTCGATCTGGAACCGGTCGATGGTGGCCACCAGCGCTTCGGCGTCGCGTTGCACGTCGTCGCCGATGATGTGCACGCAGTGCCCGTCGAGCAGCGCCGCCAACGGCTGCCAGGCCGCGTCGAACGTGAACGACCAGGCGTGCGCCACCCGCAGCGGACGACCCAATCGCTGCTGGGCCGGGCGCAGCACGCGATCGATGTGGTCGGCTGCGTAGGCCAGCACCGCCTGATGCGTGCCCAGCACCCCCTTGGGCCGGCCGGTGGTGCCGGAGGTGAACACCGCGTAGGCCGCCTGCCCGGGATGGCGGTCTGGCATCGAATGCTGCGGCCCCACAGCTGATTCCGGTGTGTCGAGCAGGGTCTGGTCGATGACCAGCGGTGGACCGTGCGCGGCCGCGACCTGCGCGCAGATGTCCTCGATGCGTTCGGCTGGAAGTTCGGGATCCAACGGCACGATCAGGCCGCCGGCTTCCAGCACCGCCAGCATGGCGAGTACGTACTGCGGGCCGCGCGGCAAGCAGATGGCCACCGGGGATTCGGTGCGCACACCGCGGTGGTGCAGCCGGGCCGCCAACGCGTCGACCTCGGCGACGAGTTCGCGGTAGCTGAACTGCCCGCCGTCCCAACTCAGGGCCGGCGCGTCGGGGACTTTCTGCGCCACCTGCCGCAGCTGGGCGGTGATGCTGACATCGGTTGTGGTCCGGGCGGTTTCACCTGCGGGTGCGGTGTCTTGTTCGCCCGGCAACAGCACCGAGAGGTCACGCAGCGGGCGCTCCCAGCCGGCGATGATGCGTTGGGACATCTCGAGCACTCGCTGACCGAGGTCCTCGGGTGTCATCTGGCCCAGCGCGCCGTCGAGCACCTCGACCAGCACGGTCAGTTCCCCGCCGGTCAGGTGCGCGGCGATGGTGACCGGGAAGTGCGACAGGCTCTCCAGGGCCGACGGAATGAACGTGGCACCGCCGGCCTCGAATCCGGTGCTGCCGACCAGTCCGCCGGGCGGGAAGTTCTCGTAGACCAGCAGGGTGTCGAACAGCTCGCCGACGCCGGCCAGCGCACGCAGTTCGGCGTGGCCGAGGTAGCTGTGCTCGCGCAGTTCGGCCGCGCTGCGCTGCAGCCCGATGCACTGCTCACCGACACCGGCAGCCGGCTGCAGCCGAACCCGCAACGGGACGGTGTTGACGAACAGCCCGATCATGGTTTCCACGCCGGAGAGCTGCTCGGGCCGCCCGGACACGGTCACGCCGAACACCACGTCGCCGCGGTCGGTGAGCGCGGAAAGGATGGTGGCCCAGGCGAATTGGACGATGGCATTGAGCGTGACGCCATAGCCGCGGGCCGCCTCGGCCAGCGCTGTGGTGCGATCCGCGGGCAGTCGCAGTTCGGTGGTGCGCGGCAGTCCCGGTGCCGGCGCCGCGGCGGCCAGCGCCGGGGTCAGCAGGGTGGGTCCGTCGATGTCGGCCAGGTGCTGTCGCCACAACGCTCGGGTGACCTCGGTGTCGCGGGCGCCCAACCAGCCGATGTAGTCGCGGTACGGCCGCGGCGCCGGCGGCAGCGCCGAGACGTCCCCCCCGGTGCGGTACAGCGCCAGCAGCTCGGTGATGAACAGCGGCAACGACCAGCCGTCGATCACCAGGTGATGGGCCAGCACCACCAAATGCCAGTTGTTCGACGCGGTTTCGACCAGCAGGAAACGCACCAGCGGACCGCGGGACACGTCGAAGCGGCGGCGCCGTTCGGCGGCCACCACGTCGGCGAGGTCCTCCGGGCGGGCCGTGACGATGCGCCACGGCACGTCGACCTGACTCGGGATCACCTGCACCGGACGGCTGAGGTTGCCGTGCACGAAGCTGGCCCGCAGGTTGGGGTGCCGCACGAACAGCGCGTCAGCGCACCGGCGTAGCAACTCGACGTCGAGCGCACCGGTGACGTCGGCGGCCATCGCGATCACGTACGGGTCGGGCGCGGACTCTCCGGAGCCGTCCGGCGCGGCCGCGCCGGCCAGGGTGGCCATCGAGAACAGGCCCTGCTGCAACGGGCTGAGCGCCAACACGTCCTCGATCGCCGGCTTCGCGGTCTGCGCGCCGGTCCGCTGTGCCGTCGAGGTCACCCAAGACCTCCGTCCGGCTCCCAGGACGCCGTCAGGTCGGCCAGTTCGTCGGCGGACAGACCCGACACCGACATCGGGGCGTGCTCGGCGTCGGCGGCTTCGCCGGCGTCGTCCTGATCGCGGGCCGCATCCACCGCGGCTGCCAGTTCGGACAGCACCGGATGCTCGAACACCATGCGCGCCTTCAGTTTCAGGCCGGCGTCGCGGGCCCGGGCGGCCACCTGGACGGCCAGGATGCTGTCGCCGCCGAGTTCGAAGAAGTCGTGGTGGCGTCCGATCTCGGGTTCCTCGAGCACCTCGGCCAACACCACGGTCAGAATCTCGACCAGCACCCGCTCGGTTTCGGTGGCCGGCGCTTCCAGGACGGTCGGCCCGTCGGCGCGCGCCGGGGCGGCCGCAGCCGCAGTGCCGGCCAGGTCGGTCAGCACCAGCAGTTCGCCGTCGGCTTCCCAGCGGGCCTGCTGACCGGTTCGGAACATCCGCGAACCGGGCTGTCCGGCAGCCGGATTGGCCACCAGCCGGGTCGCGTTGGCGGCCGGCCCGGGCACCCGGGCGGCGGCCAACGGGCCGCCGGCGATATAGACCTCGCCGACCACGCCGACCGGCACCGGCGCCAGATCCTCGCCCAGCACCTGCACCTGACCGGCGCTCCAGACCTGGATGCTCTGCCGCTCCTGCGGGGCGGCGATGTCGACGTCGCGCAGCCGCTGCTCCGGGTCGGCTGCCAACGCCTCCAGCACCCGCTGCAGCCAGCCGACGAACCGCTGCGCAGTGGCGGTGTCGTACAGCTCGGTGCGGTAGATGACATGCCCGCGGTAACCGGCGTCGCCGGCGAAGAAGTTCAGCGACAGGTCGGCGTGTGCGGCGTCGAATGTGGGTTCCAGCGCGGTGAACGTGGTCTCACCGTCCGGGGTGGAGTCGATCACCTGAGCGGTCGGCAGCTCGTCGCGGACGTGCACCACCACCTGGAACAGCGGGTTGCGGGACAGCGACCGCACCGGGCTGACCGCGTCGACCACCTGGTCGAACGGCAGATCCTGGTTGGCGTAGGCGCCCAGCGCGGTTTCCCGGCCGCGCAGCAGCACCTCACGCAGCGTCGGGTTGCCGCTCAGGTCGTTGCGCAAGGTCAGGATGTTGATGAAAAAGCCGACCAGCTGGTCCAATTCGGCGACGGTCCGCCCGGCCACCGGCGTGCCGATCGGCACGTCGGTGCCGCTGCCGGCCTTGTGCAGGGTCACCGCGACCGCACTCTGCAGCAGCATGAACTCGGTGACCCCGAGGTCGCGGGCCAGTTCGGTGAGCCTGTCGCGCAGTTCCGGATCGACGGTGAACTCGACCGATTGTGCTTCCCCGGACAGCACCGGCGGCCGCGGATGGTCCGGGCGCAGACCGGTTTCGGCGGGCACCCCGGCCAGTTGGGTCTGCCAGTATTCACGTTGCGGGCCGGCCACGCCGGCGGCGTCGTCGAGCAGTGCGGTGTGCCAGGCCGCGAAGTCGGCGTACTGCACCGGCAGCGGAGCCCAGTCCGGGGCCTGCCCGCGCCGGCGGGCCCGGTAGGCGGTGGCCAGGTCGGTGAACAGCACCCCGGCCGACCAGTGGTCACCGGCGATGTGGTGCACCACCAGCGACAGCACGTTCATGTCCGGGGTTTGCAGCGCCGCGACCCGGATCGGCCAGTCGGCTTCCAGGTCCAGGATCTGCAACCGCTCGCGGTCCAGTTCGGCGCGTACCCAGTCCGCACCGTCGCCGTGCAGCCGCCGCACCGGCAGCGGCGCCGGTGCGTGCACGATTTGGTGTGGCACACCGTCGATTTCGCGGTAGGTGGTGCGCAGGATCTCGTGCCGGGTGACGACGTCGTCGATCGCGGCCAGCGCGGCGTCCAGATCGCACGGGCCGTGCAGTTCGGCGGCGAATGGGATGTTGTTGACCGCGCTGGGCCCGTCCACCCGGTAGGTGAACCAGCTGCGCAGCTGCGCCGAGGACAGCGGAGCCGGTTCGCGCACCCCGTCGCCCTGCCAGACCGGGACCAACGCCGGGCGCGCCGGGCGGGCGGCCGGGCCGTCCAGGAAGTCGGCCAGATCGGCCAGGGTCGGCAGTTCGAAGACTTCCCGCACCCCGAGCTCGACGTTGAACGCCGACCGCACCCCGGCCACCAGCTTGGTGGCCAGCAGCGAATGCCCGCCGAGTTCGAAGAACGAGTCGTCGGCCCCGATTTCGTCGACCTCGCGGCCGAGCAGTTCGGCGAACAGGCCGGCCAGCTTACGTTCGCTGTCGGTGCCGGGCGCGCGGTAGGGCCGGCGGGATTCGATCTCGGGTTCAGGCAGCGCGCGGCGGTCGATCTTGCCGTGCGCGTTGATCGGGATCTCGTCGAGCACCACGTAGCCGGCCGGCACCATGTACTCCGGAAGTGCTGCTGCCACCCGGGCTTTGATGCGTTCCACCTCGACCGAGTCGGTGCTGTGACCGGCCACCGGGGTGAGGTACCCGACCAGGCTCTTGCCCAGGTTGTGCAGGTCGGCGACCACCACCACGGCCTGGCCGACGCTGGGGTCCACCGAGATCGCCGAGGCGACGTCGCCGAGTTCGATCCGGAAGCCGCGGATCTTGACCTGCTCATCGGCCCGGCCGACGAATTCGATGTCACCGTCGGCGTTGCGACGGGCCAGGTCACCGGAGCGGTACATCCGTTGGCCGGGGTTGAACGGGTCGGCGACGAACCGTTCTGCGGTCAGCCCGGGCCGGCGGTGATAGCCGTGCGCGACATGTGTTCCGCCGATGTAGATCTCGCCGATCACGCCCACCGGAACCGGCTGCAGCGCATCGTCGAGCAGATGCATGGTGGTGTTGATCTTCGGGGTGCCGATCGGCACGATCCGGGTGCCCTGGCGGCCCTCCACCTTGTACCGGCTGGCGTTCACCACGGTTTCGGTGGGCCCGTAGAAGTTGTGCAGCAACGCATCGAAGGTGGCGCGGAACTTGTCGGCGACCTCGCCGGGCAGCGGTTCTCCGCCGATCGGCACCCGCTGCAGGGTGCGCCACTGGTTCACCCCGGGCAGCGCCAGGAACAAGCCGAGCAGCGACGGCACGAAGTGCATGGCCGTGATGCCCTCGTTGCGCAGCAGATCGGTCAGATACCCGATGTCGGTCAGGCCGCCGGGTTTCGGGATGACCAGCCGCGCACCGCAAGCCAGCACGCCGAACACCTCGGCCATCGAGATGTCGAAGCTCGGCGAGGCGACCTGCAGCATCCGGTCGCCGGCGTCGACCTGATAGTCGCCCTGGAACCAGACGAAGTACTCGGCGATCGGGCGGTGCGGAACCGGCACACCCTTGGGGGTTCCGGTGGTACCCGAGGTATAGATCAGGTACGCGGTGTTGTTCGGCCCGACCGGTGCCACCAGGTCGGCGGTGCTCGGGTTGTCGTCGCGGTAGCCGTCCAGGTCGGTGATCGGTTCCCGCACGATCAGCTTGGCGTCGCAGTCGCCGAGGATGAAGGTCATCCGGTCCTCGGGGTAGGTGGGGTCCACCGGCAGGTACACCGCGCCGGACTTGATCACCCCGAGTGCGGTGATGATCAGTTCCGGTGATTTGTCCAGCAGCACCGCGACCCGGTCCTCGGCGCCGATGCCCTGTGCGATCAGCCAGTGCGCCAACTGGTTTGCCGATGCGTTGATCTCGGCGTAGCTGTAGTGCCGGCCCTCGTAGACGATCGCGGTCGCCTGCGGGGTGCGTGCGACCTGCGCTTCGATCAGCGCGGTCAGCGTGGCCGGTGCGGTGTCGAACTTCTCACCGGCTGACACCTGCTGCAGCCACTGCGCACCGGCCGGGTCGATCAGATCCAGCCTGCTGCACGGGGTGTCCGGGGCGGCCAGTGCGGACTCCAGCAGCACCACGTAGTGCCGCAGCAGCTGATCGGCCAACTCGGGTTCCAGGATCTCGACCAGATGCTCGGCCTCCACCAGCGCGCCGGTCTCGCCGAACTCCACCATGAAGCTCAGTGGCAGCTGGTTGATGTGTCCGCGCAGTTCGGCTCGGCGGCAGCTGATTCCGGGTGGGCAGAAGCCGCCGCCGTCGGGTTCGCGGAACCCGAAGCTGATCCGGGTCATGCGTTCGGCGCCGTGCCGGCGGTCCGGGTTGATCGCGCGCACCACGGCGTCGAGGTTGATCCGCTGGTGCGCGAACGCGCCCACCGCGGTCTCCCGGGTCTGGGTCAGCAATTCGCGGAAGCTGGTCGCGCCCTGCGGCCGCAGCCGCATCGCGACGGTGTTGCCGTAGTAGCCGATCGGGTCGGCACCGTCGGCGGCACCCGGCCGGTTCAGCACCGGGGTGGCGACCAGGAAGTCGTCGGTGTGGGTGTAGCGGTAGATCAGCGCGCCGAAGGCCGCCAGCAGCACCATGTACGGCGTGGTGGCGGTCTGTTTGGCCAATTCGACTACCCGAGCGGTGGTTTCGGCGCTCAGCCGCACCTCGGCCAGCGCCGAACGGAAGTTGGTCGGGACGGCCGAGCCGGTGGCGCCGGGCAACTCCAGCGGCTCGGGCGGATCGGCCAGCACCGAGCGCCAGTAGGCAAGGTCGGTGTCGAGTTCGGCGGCGCTGACGGTGACCGCGGTGGGCCGGGTCGGCGGCCCCAACGGGGCACCGGTGTAGGCGGCGGTCAGGTCGTCGAAAAACACCCGCCAGCTGGCGTCGTCCCAGGCGATGTGGTGGGCGACCAGCAGCAGCACCACTTCGGTGGGCGCGGTGCGGATCACCGTGATCCGCAGCGGCGAATCGGTGGCCAGGTCGAACGGGGTGGCGAACTCGCGCTGGGCCAACACTTCCAGCCGCAGCTGCCGTGGACCGTCGGCGAGGTCGGTCAGATCGTGCACGGCCCACCCCGGTTCGAGCGTGTCGTGCACGCTGCGGTGCGGTTCGCCGTTCTGGTCGGCGCGGTAGGTGGTGCGCAGCGCTTCGTGCCGCGCGGCGACGGCGCTGACGGCCTCGTGCAGCCGCGTCACGTCGACGGCCCCGGTGATCCGGTAGGACACACAGATGTTGAGCAGTGACCCGCTGGGATCGGCCTGCTGCACGAACCACATCCGCCGCTGCCCGTCGGACAGTTCCGGGCCGGCCTCGGCGTCGTCGGCGGCGGCGGTCAGACCGCGCTCGAGCAGTTTGCGCCGCAACAACTCTCGGCGGGCCTGGCCCAGCGCGTCGGAGGCCTGGTCCAGGGTCTTGGTCTCGGTCATCTGGAGTTGCTGACTTTCTGTCGATCGAGTTCGGAGATGATGTCGTTGCCGGTGGCCCCACCCAGCAGGGTGGCCAGCGGCACGGTGCGGCCGAGCTGGCGTTTGAGCCGCTTGCGCAGCTCCACCGCCAACAACGAATCGACGCCCAGGTCGAACAGCGATTCGTCGAGCTCGATGTCCGCGGTGGCCCCCAGCACCGCGGCGAGTTGGGTACGGAATGTTTCGCTGGTGTCGGCCGGATTGCCGGGTTCAGCGGCGGCGGTTGCGGCGCCGGCACGCTGGTCTGGCCGCGGATCGGGTGCGGCGGCCAGCTCGCCGGCGAACAGCCGCAGTCGCCGTTGATCGGCGGTGTACACCAACGGGTCCTGGTGACCGTCGAGCAGGCCGGTGTCGACGGCGGCCGCAACCGGCATCGGCAGCAGCCCCGAGCGGGTGATGTTGGCCGCTTCGGCGTCGTCGACGATCCCGGCTCCACCGTCGCCGGCCGGCCACAGCCCCCAGCGCAGCGCCGTGCAGTCCCGGCCGCCGGCCCGGATCTGGGCGGCGGCCACGTCGACGATTCGGTTGGCGGCCGCATACGCGGCGTGCCCGCGACCGCCCCACAGACCGGAGACCGAGGAGCACACCAGAATTCGCGCGTCCGGGCGCAGCGGCCAGGCCGCCACGGTGCGGGTCAGGCCGCTGACCTTGGCGGCACAGCAGTTCCGCACGGCCGCGGCATCCAACTCGGCCGCGGCGCCGAAGCTGGCCGCCCCGGCCGCGTGGATCAGCAGGGTGGCGCCGGCGCCGGCGCGCTCGGCGGCCGCGGCCGCGACGGCCCGTGCGTCGGTGACGTCGCAGCGCACCGACACCACCTCGGTGCCCGGGTGGTCGTCCCAGCGCCGGCCGGTCGTCCCGGTCCGGCTCAACAGCACGATCCGGCGGGCCCCGCGGGCCGCGAGGTGCCGGGCGAAGTGCAACCCGACGCTACCGTTGCCGCCGGTGATCACCACCTCGTCCAGGCTCGGCGCGGGCCGCTGCGGGGTGCCCGCCGGCCGTTCGTGGAACCGGCGGTGCAGCAACACCGTTCGGTCCTCGTCGACGCGCACCGCTGCGCTGCCGTCGGTCTGCAGCACGGCGCTGACCACCGTGGCGGGGTCGGCGTCGAGGCCGGCCGGGTCGAGGTCGACGTGGCTGAACTCCACGTCGGGAAGTTCGAAACCGACGCTGCGGTGTATCGCGGCCAGCGCGGCCGGGCCGGGCTGCGGCGTCGGGTCGGCGCGGCCGGCCTGTTCGGCGCCCACGGTGACCAAACACACTCGGCGACAACCGGCCCCGAGCCGGCCGGCGTAGTCCAGCCAGCCGTCGTCGAGCAGGCCGGCCACGGCCTCGGCGGCGGCCTCCGGGTCATCGCCGGCCAGGTCCGGGGCGACCAACACCACGGCCTCGGCGTCGGCGTCGGTGCTCAACCGGACGGCGGGGTGGCCGTCCAGGGCCGCGCGCAGCGACTCGGCCAGCCGGGACGGTCCGGCGGCCCGCAGCGCCACCGCGACCGAATCCGGTGTGCTGATCGGGGTTTGGACCCACTGCTCGGTGGCCACGATAACCGTCGGCGGGGCCGGCAGCGGCTCCGGATGCGCCCACATATGCACGGCCCGCATCGGCGCCGGCGGGACATCGCGCAGCCGCGGCACGTCTTGGTCAACCAACTCGGCCCACGGGTAGCCGGGATCGGTCAGTGCGATGGCGGCGATGTTGGCCGCCGCGGCGTCGGTGAACGCGGCGTCCCGATGCCCGGTGCCGACCAGTGCAACCGGATCCGGGCCGGGGCCCTCGGCAAGCACCTCACTGGCGGAGTAGAGCAGCGCCGGGTGTGTCGACATCTCGGCGAAGGTCTGCGCGCCCAGCGTCGCGGTGGCCGCCAGCGCGCGGTCGAAACGCACCAGTTGGCGCAGGTTGGCGTACCAGTAGTCCTGGAACCGCGTGCCGGGCGGCACCACCTCACCGGTCACCGAACTCACGAATCGCACTGCGGTGTCATTGAACTCACGGTCTGCCAACTGCGCCCGCAAGTCGTCGCGCAACGGCTCCAGGATCGAGGTGTGCACCGGGAATCCGACCGTGATCTCGCGGCCGAAACCGCCGCGCTCGCGCACCCGTTCCACCGCGGCATGTACCGCAGCGCGGTCACCGGACACCGCGACCGACGTCGGTGCGTTGATCACCGACAGCTCCACCCAGCCGTCGATCCCGTCGATCAGTTCCCGGGCCTCCTCCGCGGTGATCCCGAGCGCGGCCACCGCGTAGCTGCCGGGCAGTCGGTCGACGACACCGGCGCGGGCCGACACCACCGTGACCGCGTCGTTGAGGGTGATGGCACCGGCGACGTAGGCCGCGGCCACCTCCCCGAGGCTGTGCCCGACCGCCAGATCCGGCAGTACGCCGCAGCTGCGCCACAGTTCGGCCAGGCCGACCGCGTGCAGGAACTGGGCGGCTTCGATGTCGAGTTCGGTGAACGGTTCGGCGCCGTTGCCCGCCGGCTCGAGCAGGTAGCGCAGCGGTCCCGCGCCGCCGCCCGGAAATCCCGCGGCGCACCGTGAAACGGTGTGCTGGTAGCTGGTTGCGGCATGGTAGGCCGCAGCACCCATGCCAGCCGCCTGTCCGCCCTGGCCAGGGAACACGAACGCCAGCGCCGGCCGGACGCCGGTCGAGGCGTCAGCCACCAGTGGGTGTTCATCACCGGCGGTGATCGCGCGCAGCGCCGAAATCAGCTCGGCGCGGTCGGCCGCGCGAATCACC
The DNA here is from genome assembly GCF_059812645.1 of Mycobacterium sp. NGS45. Lineage (NCBI taxonomy): Bacteria > Bacillati > Actinomycetota > Actinomycetes > Mycobacteriales > Mycobacteriaceae > Mycobacterium > Mycobacterium sp. NGS45. The sequence continues at coordinate 74,739 of NZ_JCALDB010000022.1, forward strand.
CTGCGGTAGCGGCGTACTCGCCGGGTCCGTAGCAGCGCGACGGCCACACCCGCGACGGTCGCGGCCGGCGTCCGGTCCAGATAGTCGGCCAGCGCGCGGGCGTCGGCGCGGATCAGGTCTTCGGCGTGCGCACTGAGCAGCACCGGGGTCCGGCCGTCGGGCAGCCGGCGGGTGGGGCCGGCCATCAGCTCACCTCCGCGAGCTCGGGCACCGCAACGATGACGTGGGTGTTGGTGCCGCTCATGCCGAACGCCGAGACCGCCCCGATCCGCCGGCCGTCGACCGCCGGCCACCGAGTGAGTTTGTCGGCCAGTCGCAGTCCGGAAGCGCCCCAGTCGATCTCGGTACTGCGCTGATCGGCGTGCAGAGTCGGCGGCACGGCTGCGTGCGCAGCCGAAACCAAAACCTTGGCCAGTCCGAGCGCGCCGGCCGCGGACTGGGTGTGCCCCAGGTTGGATTTCACCGAACCCAGCAGCGGGCCGTCGCCGGGCGCTCCGGCGCCGTAGATCTGGTGCAGTGCACGAAGTTCGGTGCGGTCCCCGAGGCGGGTGGCGGTGCCGTGCCCTTCGATCATGCCGACCTGGCCGGGCTGCAGCCGGGCGCGGTCCAGTGCCCGCCGGAACACCCGTTGCTGCGCGGCACCGCTGGGCGCGGTCAGCCCGGTGCTGCGACCGTCCGAGTTCAGCGCACTGGCCAGCACCTCGGCCAGGATCGGCAGCCGCTCGGCCACCGCCCGGGATCGACGGGTCAGCAGGAACATGGCCGCACCTTCGGCCCACACCGTGCCGGAGGCGTGCGCACTGTACGGCCGGCAGTGACCGTCGTCGGAAAGGGCGTGCTGACGCGAGAATTCGACGAAGTATCCGGGGCTGCCCATCACGCAGACCCCACCGGTCAGCGCCAAATCGCAGTCACCGGCGGCGAGCGCGGTCACCGCGGTGTGCAGCGCGGCCAGCGCCGACGAGCATGAGGTGTCGATGGTCAACGCCGGGCCGGCCAGATCCATGGTGTAGGCGATCCGGCCCGAGATCACGCCCAGCGAGGTGCCGGTGATCAGGTGACCGCTGTGCGCCGAATAGGTCGACATCGGTGGGCCGTACTCCAGCGTGGAGGCACCGATGTAGCAGCCGACGTCGTGGCCGGCCAGGTCGTCCGGATTGATGCCGGCGTTCTCGCAGGCCCGCCAGGCCAGGCGCAGCGCGACCCGCTGCTGCGGGTCCATCGCGGTGGCCTCACGCGGTGAGATGCCGAAGAACTCCGGGTCGAACACCGCTGCGTCGGTGAGGAATCCGCCGATGTCGTGCATTGGCTTGAAACCGTCGCGTCGGGACCCGGCGAACAGGTCCGGCAGGTCCCAGCCCCGATCGGTGGGGAACGGTCCGAGCGCTTCGCGCTGGTCGCACAGCAGTTCCCAGAACCCGGCGGCGTCGGTGATCCCGCCCGGCGCCTCCAGTGCCATGCCGACGACGACGGGGTCGTCGGCGTCGGTGCGGTACCGGTCAGCCGCCATTCTGGCTCACCAGTTCGACCACGCGGTCCAGGTGTTTGTCGAGATAGAAGTGGCCACCGTCGAATTCGGTGTGCCGGAAGTCCGCTGCGGTGTGCGCCTGCCAGGCCAGCAACTCGGCGGCCGAGACCCGGTGGTCGTCACGTCCGCCGAGCGCGTGGATGTTGGCGCCGATCCGGACGTCGGGGGCACACGAGTAGCCGTCCAGCGCCCGGTAGTCGGCTTTGACCGCCATCATCAGCAGTTCGACGAAGTCTTCGTCGTCGAGCAGCCGCGGATCGGTGCCACCGAGGTCCACCATGTCGGCCAGCACGCCGGCGTCGCTGGTGGGCAGCGGCGGTGATTCGGCGACCGTGCAGGGCGCCTGCCCGGCCGAGGCCCACAACTGCTCGACCGGGATGCCGTTGCGTTCGGCGATCCGGGCGAACTCGAAGGCCACGGTGGCGCCCATGCAGTGCCCGAACAGCTGCAGCGGTGCGGTGTTGCCCCAGCTGCCGGCCTCGAACAGTTGCCCGGCCAGTTCGTCCACCGTGTCGGCCGGCGGATGCGTCAACCGGTCGGCGCGCTGCGGATACTGCAGGATGAACGCGTCGGTTCCGTTTTCCGCCAGCGCTTTCGCCATCTTCCGGTAAGCCTGCGCCGCTCCCCCGGCGTGTGGGAACAGCACTGCGGCACTGCCCGCTCCGGGGCCGGTGCCGGTCGCGGGAAAGTGCTTGATCCAGGGGGCGAATTGGGCACTCATGATGTCCGGGGCTCTTCGGTGAGATCGGTCAGCGCGGCCAGTTCGCCGAGCACTTGGTCGCCATCCATGCCGGCGATCTCCAAGTAGACCTCGGCGACCAGGTCCAGTCGGTCGCTGCCGCCTTCGCGACCGATCAGCAACTCCGCGAGGTCGGCGACGTTGCGGGTGGCGAACATGTCGGCGACCATCAGGTTCGGCGAGTCCAGGAACTCCCGGATCCTGGCCACGGCTTCGGTGGCCAGCACCGAATCCCCACCGAGCGAGAAGAAGTCGTCGAACACCCCGACCGGGTCAGCGGTGTCGAGGATGTCGGCCACGATGTGGCACAGCGCGCGTTCCACGACGTGGCGCGGCGCCTGGTAGGTCGAGGTCTGATCACCGCGCTCGGCGACCGCGGCCGCCAACTCTGCGGTGATGCGGGTCCGGTCGACCTTGCCGCCCATGGTGAACGGAATCTCGTCGAGCACCATCAGGTGGGTGGGAACCATGTGCGCCGGAACGAGTTCGGCCATCGCCCGGGTCAACTCCGGCACGGTCAGACTGCGGTCGGTGAGGCTGAGGGCCGCGACCAACTGTTCGTGCCGTTCGCCGGCGGCCGGCAGCACGGTGGCCACCGCGGCGTCCACGCCGGCGATCCGGGTCAGTGCGGCCTCGACCTCACCGAGTTCGATGCGGTACCCGCTGATCTTGACCCGGTGATCGGCGCGGCCGACGAACTCCAGTTCCCCGTCGGGCAGATACCGCAGCAGATCACCGGTCCGGTACCAGGTGCGGCCGTCGTGTTCGACGAACCGCTCGGCGGTCAGGTCGGGTCGGCCCCGGTACCCGCGGGCGATGCCGCCGGCGACCCACAGTTCGCCGGGGACCCAGTCCGGGCAATCCGCACCGTCGGTTGCGACCACGCGGCATTGGTTGTTGGGGAACGGTTTTCCGTACGGCACGGTGGCCCAGTGTTCGGGCAGCTCGTCGGGTTCGCAGATGGTGGCGTGGATGGCGGTCTCGGTCGCGCCGCCCAGTCCGGCGAAGCGGACGCCGGGCGCCATCCGGCGGAACGCGCGGACCAGATCCGGGCGCACCCGGTCACCGCCGGTGGCCACCGCACGTACCGTGGCCAGCGGCTGCCCGTGCAGGTGCGCGCCGACCGCGGCCAGCATTTCCACCCAGCCCGGAATCCAGTGCAGCACCGTGACTTCGTGGGTTTCGATCAGGGACGCCCAACGGTCCGGGTTGCGGCGGTCCTGTTCGTCGACCATCACGATGACACCGCCGGCCCGCAGCATGCCGAAGATCTCCAGGACCGACAGGTCGCACTCCAGGTGGCACAGCGCCAAGCACACATCCCGGGCGCCGATCTCGAAGTGCTGGTTGAGGAATTCGACGGTGTTCATCGCCGCGGCGTGGCTCAACTCGACGCCTTTGGGGGTGCCGGTGGAGCCGGAGGTGAACAGCACGTAGGCCAGGCCGTCCGGGTCGATCGAGATGGGAGCCAGGTCGGCGGCCGCGGCACGGCCCTGCGCGATCGCGTCCGCGACCGTGCTGCACGGCACCGGCACGTCCGCGGTCAGCGGCCCGCAGTGCAACGCCGAATGCACGCCCGCGGTGGTCAGAATCGTGTGCAACCGTTCGGCCGGTTGATCGACACCGACCGGCAGGTAGGCCGCACCGCTGGCGTGGATGCCCAGCAGCGCCGGAATCTGTTCGGCGCCTTTGGGTCCCAGCACCGCGACGACGTCGCCCGGACCAACGCCGCGACTGCGCAGGGTGGCCGAGATCGCCAGTGCCTGATCACGCAGCTGCCGGTAGCTGAGCCGGCCCAGCGAGGAATGCAGCGCGGGGGCGTCAGGCTGACTCTCGGCGCGCCGGAAGAACCCGTCGTGCAGGCAATCTCGGCTGCATTCCGCGGTGACGCTGTTGATCTGGGCGCGCAGTTGGCGCTGCGGCTCGGGCAGCGCCGGCGGGTCGTCGTGCTCCCAGGCCGCAGGATCGGCGGCCAGCCGGGACAGTTCGGCGACATGGTGGGCGAACATCGCGTCGATGACGCCGGGCCGGAAGGCTTGTTCGCGCACATCCCAGTTGATCAGCACACCGCCGTCGACTTCGGTGACCTGCGCGTCAAGCATCACCTGCGGGCCTTGCGAGATGATCCAGGCCGGCTTGCCGAAGGCGTCCAGCACTGCCGGAGAGAACAATTCGCCCAATCCGATGGCGCTGGTGAACACCACGGGCGCCAGCACCGGGGCGCCGCGGTGCCGGCCGAGGTCGCGCAGCACGTCCAGCCCCGAGTAGTCGGCGTGCGCGGCCGCGGCGTGCAGGGTGTCCTGCACCGATGCGGCGCGGGCCGCGGGGGTGGCGGCGTCGGTCAGATCGACGTCGAGCAGCAGCGACGACGTGAAGTCACCGACCAGGCGTTCAACGTCGTCGTGGAAGGGTTCGCGGCCGAACATCGGCAGGTTCAGCAGGAACCGCGGCGAACTTGACCACCGGCGCAGGGTGCCGGCGAACGACGCGGCGATCGCCATCGCCGGAGTGACGCCGCGTTGCCGAGCCGCGCCGTAGAGCTGGTCGCGGGCCTCGCGGTCCAGCCAGTGCCAGCGGCGTGTGGTTTGCCGCGGGTCACTCTGCTGATGGCGGGGCACCAGCGGCAGCGACGGCGGGTCCGGTAGCTCCGGGATCCGGTCGGTCCACCATTGCCGGGCCGCTTCGTCGGACCGCTCGGCCTGCATAGCGCTGAGTTGATCGCGGTACTCGCGGTAGGTGTAGCGCAGCGGATCCAGCGGCTCGCCACGGTAGAGCCGGGCCAGATCGGTCATCAGGGCGCGGTAGCTGACCGCGTCGGCGGCCTGCATGTCCAGGTCGACGTGCAGCCGGGTGCGCCCTGCGGGCAGCAGCGTCAAGGTCAGCTCCAGCACCCGATCGTCAAGGCGCTGATGCGATTTGGCGTGACGCGTCTGGGCCAGCTGCTGCTCGACGCCCGCCTCGTCGAGATCACGCAGGTCCTGCACGGTGACCGCGAGTTGGCGTTCCCCGATGCGTTGGGTGCCGTCCGGTCCGAACTCCACCCGCAGCATCGGATGGCGCGCCGAGAGTGCGACCGCAGCTGCGGACAGCGCGTCGGGATCGACTCCGGCGCCGTCGAATTCGACGTAGAGGTGCCCGGCGACGCCGCCGAGCTCTTGATTGTCGTTGCGGCCCACCCACATTGCGTGCTGCATCGGGGCCAGCGGGAACGGCGCCTCGGCATCGGTGGGCGCATCTGGCGCGGCTGCGACCGCAGCACCGTTGGAGTCGGCGGTGGACTCCAGGTCGTCGAGCAGCGCCTGCCAGGCCGCGATGGTGGGGTTGGCGGCCAACGTCGCGAAGTCGACGGCTGCGCCGCGTTTGCGCCAGCGTCCGGACAGCGACATCATCCGGATCGAGTCCAGGCCTTGGCCGATCAGGTCGGCGTCGGGAGCCAGCTGCGCCGCCGGCACGCCCAGCAGGTCTGCGACCTCCTCGTGCACGGTGGAATGACCAGCCCGCGCGCCACTCAAGGTTCGACTCCCCAATCTTTAGAAAGGCTGTCCTAACTTCTGGCAGGCTACCCTATTGCCGCGAACTCCAAGTCGTCTCCCCCGAGCCGCCGAAATGAGGCATATCAGCGATGGCGAATACCGACTCGACCCCGGCTGACCTGCAAGGTTTTGTGCCCTTCCCGGCCGAGCGCGGAGAGCGTTACCGAGCCGCCGGGTTGTGGCGCGGTACCCCGGTGGATCGGCTGCTGCGGGCGGCAGCGACGTCGTCGCCGCGGGCCGCGGCGGTCATCGATGCGGCACCGACCGGGCGTCGGCTGGACTTCGGCGAACTCGACGCGGCCGCCGAACGGGTGGCCGCCGCACTGCAGCAGATCGGGATCCGGCCGGGCGACCGGGTGCTGCTGCAGCTGCCCAACAGCACCGGGTTTGCCGTGGCCTTCTTCGGTCTATTGCGCGTCGGGGCGCTGCCGGTGATGTGCCTGCCGGGGCATCGGGCCGCCGAGTTGCGGCACTTCGTCGAGGTCAGCGATGCCGTCGCACTGATCATCGCCGACCAGGCGGGCGGCTTCGACTACCGCGAGATGGCCGCCGAGGTGCGCCGGACCCACCCGGGTCTGCGGCACGTGATCGTCGACGGAGATCCCGGCGATGTCGGGGTGGCGTTGGCAGACCTGGAGGCCTTCGCCGGCGCGCCGGCGACCGCACACCTGCCGGACCCGTCGAACCCGGCGTTGCTGCTGGTGTCCGGCGGCACCACGGGCTTCCCCAAGCTGATACCGCGCACCCACGACGACTATGTCTACAACGCGACCGCGAGCGCAGCGCTGTGCAGATTCAGCAGCGCCGACGTGTACGCCGCGACGCTGCCGGTCGCGCACAACTTCCCGCTGGCCTGTCCGGGGCTGCTCGGCGCCATCAGCGTGGGGGCAGCCACCGTGATGATCACCGATCCCAGCCCGGAGTCGGCGTTCGCGACCATCGCGGCCGAGGGCGTGACCGCCACCGCGCTGGTGCCGGCCCTGGCCAAGCTGTGGGCGCAGGCCTGCGACTGGGAGCCGGTGCTGCCCACGTCGCTGCGGCTGCTGCAGGTCGGTGGCGCCAAGCTGTCGGCCGAGGATGCCGCCGCGGTGCGTGCCGCGCTGCCGGGCACGCGACTGCAGCAGGTGTTCGGCATGGCCGAGGGACTGCTGAACTACACCCGACTCGACGACCCGGTCGAGGTGCTCGAGCACACGCAGGGCCGGCCGCTGTCGGAGGCCGACGAGGTCCGGATCGTCGATGAGCACGGGGTCGAGGTGGCGCCCGGCGAGGAGGGCGAGCTGCTGGTGCGCGGGCCGTACACCATCAACGGGTACTTCAACGCCGAGGCGATCAATGCACGGTCGTTCTCCGACGACGGTTTCTACCGTTCCGGGGACAAGGTGCGCCGCCATGCCACCGGCGCGCTGGCCGGTTACCTGGAGGTCACCGGGCGGGTCAAGGACGTCATCCACCGCGGTGGTGAAACCGTCTCCGCGCTGGACCTGGAAGAGCATCTGATGACCCATCCGGGCATCTGGTCGGCGGCCGCGGTGGCACTGCCCGACGAGTATCTGGGTGAAAAGATCTGCGCGGCAATCGTGTTCCGCGGCGGCGAGGTGTCGCTGGCCGAACTGCACAGCTACCTGGACGGTCGCGGCGTGTCCGCGCACACCCGTCCGGACCTGGTGGTGGCGATGCCGTCGCTGCCCACCACCGCGGTGGGCAAGGTGGACAAGAAGGCCATCGTCGCAGCCATCCAGCGGGGCTGAACAGCCGCCCCCTTCGGCCGGTGCCTGGGCGCCTGCCCGCCCGCCCGAGGGGCGCTGGCTCAGTCGCGGGCCACCAGGTAGGGCGCCAGCGTGCTGAGCTTCTCGCAGGTCTCTTCGAATTCCCGTTCCGGCGTGGAGCTTTCGATGATCCCGGCGCCGGCCCGCAGCCAGGTCTGGCCGTCGTGTTCGTAGGCGGCCCGCAGTACCAGCGCGGCGTCCATCCCGCCGCCGGGCGAAAAGCGGACCACGGCACCGGAATACAGTCCGCGTGGGGTTTGATCCAGCCGCAGGATGGCCTCGACACCGGGGGCTTTCGGGATACCGGAGGCGGTGACGGCCGGGAACAACGCCTCCAGCGCGTCCATCCGATCGCTGTCGTCGTCGAGCACGCCGGTCACCGTCGATCCGAGGTGCTGCACGCTGCCGCGCTCGCGCACGGTCATGAAGTCCCGCACCACGGCGGTGCCGGGTTCGACCACCTCGCCGATCTCCTGCAGCGAGGTACGCACCGAGATCGCGTGCTCGACGATCTCTTTGGGGTTGGACTCCAGATCGCCGCGCGCGTTGCGGTCGGCGACTTCACCGCGGCCGAAGGCCCGGGTGCCGGCCAGCGGCTCGGTGACCACGGTGCCGTCGTCGCGGACTGCTGCAACCAGCTCCGGACTGAATCCGACCGCCCGGACACCACTGAGCCGCAACAAGAATGACCGCGCTGGGGTGTTACGCAGTCGGGCCTTGCGGTAGGTGTCGCAGAAGTCCAGCGCAAACGGCAGATCCAACCGGCGGGACAAGATGACCTTGTCGTAGCGGCCGTCGGAGATTTCGGCGATGGCCGCCACCACCCGGTCGCGGTAGTTGGTGGTGTCGTCGCGGATCTCGATCGCGCGCGGCGACCGGGCCGGTGGCACGCCCTCGGCCACCAGCGCGCGGACCACCGCGAGGTGTTCGTCGTCGCCGTCGATCACCTGGATTCCGTCGGCGCCGACCACGATCCGGGTGCGCGGCCAGAACACCCGGGCCAGCGGCGTACCCGCCGGCACCCGGTCGGCCAGCCCGTGCCGGTAGGCGCCGAACTCGAAGGCCACCCAGCCGAAGGCTTCGCTGCCGTCGAGCAGCATCCGATCGATCGCGCTGCCCAGCACCGCACCGGGCGAACCGGACCAGCTCTGCCGCGCGGTGGCGCCGTCCCGGGCGACCCGCAGTTCGTCGCTGTCGAGCTCGAGTCGGGCCAGCACACCGAAGGCCAGCGTCCACTCGCCGTCCTGCTCGTAGACCAGGTATTCCTCGTCGAGCTGCTCGGGAAGTCGGGCGGCAAGCTCGGCGGCGATCTCGGCCGGGTGGACACCGACCGGAAGGGCGATCGTCACCCCTGTCTGAAAACTCACCGTAGGAGGCACGCAGGTAACCGTAGCCTAACCTTTGCAAGGCCGGGCTGTCGCGCCGAAATGCAACACGTTCAGTTGGACTCCAGGTAGGTGTTTCGGCCCGAAGTCGCTACCTCAGTACTAAATGAATGAGAGCTAGCCGAGCAGGGTGCGCACCACGCCGTCGGCCAGCAGCCGGCCGCGGTCGGTGAGCACCAACCGATCCGCGTCGGCGCGCAACAGCCCGTCGGCCAGCACGGTTTCGGCGCGTTCGCGTTCGGCGTCGGTGAGCACCGCGACCGGCAGACCGTCCCGCAGCCGCACGCCGAGCAGCACCTCCTCGGTGTGCCGCTGTTCGGCATCGAGCACCTCGAAACCGGCTACCGGCAGCTGTCCGCGCGCCAATGTCTCGGCATAACCGTTGGGATGCTTGACATTCCACCAGCGGGTCGAGCCCAGGAAGCCGTGCGCGCCGGGACCGACGCCCCACCACTGGCCACCGTTCCAGTAGCCGAGGTTGTGCCGGCATTCGCCACCGGGCCGGGCCCAGTTGGACACCTCGTACCAGTCGAACCCGGCTGCCCGCAGCCAGCCGTCGAGCAACTCGTAGCGGTGCGCCAGCACGTCGTCGTCGGGTTCGGGCAGCTCACCGCGGCGCACCCGGCGGGCCAGCGCGGTGCCGTCCTCGACCACCAGCGCGTACGCCGACAGGTGGTCGACTCCGGTGTCCAATGCGACGTCCAGGGAGCGCCGTAGATCGTCGTCGCTCTCCCCCGGTGTGCCGTAGATCAGGTCCAGGCTGACGTGCTCGAACCCGGCCGCCAACGCTTCGCCGACGGCAGCGAGCGCACGCCCCGGCGAGTGCACCCGGTCCAGCACGGCCAGCACGCCCGGAGCCGCCGACTGCATGCCCAGCGACACCCGGGTGTAGCCGGCGGCCCGGATCTTCTCGAAGAACTCCGGTGCGGTGGACTCCGGGTTCGACTCGGTGGTCACCTCGGCGTCTGCGGCCAGGCGGAACTCGGCACGCACGGCGTCGAGCACCGCGGCCAGGCCGTCCCCACCCAGCAGCGACGGCGTGCCGCCGCCCACGAACACGGTGTGCACGGTGGGCTCCGGCAGCAACTCGGCCGCCAACGCCAGCTCGGTGCGCACCGCGGCCAACCAGCTCTGCGGGTCGGTACCCAACCGCGCGGCGCGGTCGCCGCCCAGCTCAGCCGGGGTGTAGGTGTTGAAATCGCAGTACCCGCAGCGGCTGGCACAGAACGGTACGTGCAGATAGATGCCGAACGCCCCGCCGGGGGTCAGGGTGAACTCGGGCAACTGCACCCCTCGAGTCTCCCAGAGCGCATCCGCGACTCCCAGCTCGAGAGATCCCGCGCAGCCGGCCCGGATGAGATTTTGTTCACCGTGCGTCGAACTCTTTGCGCGGATTGGGTGGTACAGGGGGTTCCATGGCAGAATGGCCGCGTGATGACCGTTCGCAGCCAGACCCAGCGCGTTTCGCTGGTGGCGCGTCGGCACGTCGATTTCAAGCGCGTCTGTAGCTGTTGCTGTCTGCCCTGACGCCGTAGACCTTGCCCACCTGATTTCAGCTGGCCACCGGATCTGCGCCGCCGGAACGGCCCCCGGTGGAAGTGCGCGATCCGATCGGCTGGCTCCTTACGATGAGGAGTGTTGATGACCGAGACACCAGTCAAGCCCGCTCGTGCCGCGAAGACCCGCGATGAAGGCCAGTGGGCGCTGGGCAATCGGGAGCCGCTGAATCACCCCGAGACCTTCAAGCAGCAGGACGACGCCCTCAACGTGCGGCAACGCATCCTCGACGTCTACTCCAAGCAGGGTTTCGACTCGATCGCCATCGACGACCTGCGCGGCCGGTTCCGCTGGATGGGCCTGTACACCCAGCGCACCGAGGGCTACGACGGCACCTTCACCGGCGACGACAATGCCGACCTGCTGGAAGCCAAGTACTTCATGATGCGGGTGCGCACCGACGGCAAGGCGCTCTCGGCGCAGGCCGTGCGCACCCTGGGCCAGATCTCGGTCGACTTCGCCCGCGACAGCGCCGACATCACCGACCGGGAGAACCTGCAGTACCACTGGCTGCGGATCGAGGACATCCCGGAGATCTGGCGCCGGCTCGACGAGGTCGGCCTGCAGACCATGGAAGCCTGCGGCGACTGCCCGCGCGGCATGCTGGGCTCGCCGCTGGCCGGCGATTCGCTGGTCGAGGTCCTCGACCCCACCCCGGCGTTGCGCGCGATCGAAGAGCGCTACATCGGCAACCCGGCATTCTCCAACCTGCCGCGCAAGTACAAGACCGCGATCTCGGGCCTGCAGGACGTGGCCCACGAGATCAACGACGTCTCGTTCATCGGCGTCAACCATCCCGAGCACGGCCCGGGCCTGGACGTCTGGGTCGGCGGCGGGCTGTCCACCAACCCGATGCTGGCCCAGCGGCTCGGCGTGTGGGTCCCGCTCGACGAGGTGGCCGACGTCTGGGAGGGCATCACCTCGGTCTTCCGCGACTACGGCTACCGCCGGCTGCGCTCCAAGGCACGGCTGAAGTTCCTGGTCAAGGACTGGGGCGTGGAGAAGTTCCGGGAAGTTCTGGAAACCGAATACCTGAACCGCAAGCTGATCGACGGCCCCGCACCCGAGCAGGTGCCGCACACCGTGGACCACGTGGGCGTGCAGAAGATCCGCAACGGCCTCAACGCCGTCGGGGCCAGCGCGATCGCAGGCCGGGTCTCGGGCACCATCTTGACCAAGGTGGCCGACCTGATGGAGGCCGCCGGCTCGGACCGGGCGCGGCTGACCGCCTATCAGAAGCTGATCATCCTCGACGTCCCCGACGACAAGCTGGACGCGCTGCGCGACGGCCTGGACGCCCTGGGCCTGGATACCCGCCCGTCGCACTGGCGACGAAACCTGATGGCCTGCACCGGGATCGAGTACTGCAAGCTGAGCTTCGCCGACACCCGCGGCCGTGCCCAGCACCTGGTGCCCGAGCTGGAGGCGCGGCTCGGCGACCTGAACGCCGAACTGGACGTACCGGTCACCGTCAACCTCAACGGCTGCCCCAACTCGTGCGCGCGCATCCAGGTCGCCGATATCGGCTTCAAGGGCCAGATGGTCGACGAGGGCAACGGCCCCGAGGAGGGCTTCCAGGTGCATCTGGGTGGCAGCCTCGGCCTGGACAGCGGATTCGGTCGCAAGTTGCGCCAGCACAAGGTGCTGGCCACCGAGCTGGTCGACTACATCGACCGCGTGGTGCGCAACTTCGTGAAACAACGTGAGGACGGCGAGCGTTTCGCACAGTGGGCCATCCGGGCCGACGACGCCGACTTGAGGTGAGCACAGTGGGTTCAACCGCACCAACCGAGACCGATCTGCGCGCACTGGCACAGCGCGGCGCCGCCGAACTCGACGGGGCCGGCGCCGAGGAGCTGCTGCGCTGGACCGACGAGATGTTCGGCGGGCCGACCGGCGACCCCGACGGGGTCAAGTCCGGGTACGTGGTGGCCGCCAACATGCAGGACGGCGTGCTGGTCGAGATGGCCGCCAAGGTGCGTCCGGGTGTCGACGTGCTGTTCCTGGACACCGGCTACCACTTCGCCGAGACGATCGGCACCCGCGACGCCGTGGAGATGGTGTACGGGGTCAACATCGTCAACGTGACGCCCGAGCACACCGTGGCCGAGCAGGACCAACTGCACGGCAAGGACCTGTTCGCCCGGGACGCCGCGGCGTGCTGCCGGATGCGCAAGGTGGAACCGCTGTCCAAGGCCCTGCGCCCGTACGCGGCCTGGGTCACCGGGATCCGCCGGGTGGAGGCCCCCACCCGCGCCAATGCGCCGCTGATCAGCTACGACGAGGCCTTCGGCCTGGTCAAGATCAACCCGATCGCCGCCTGGACCGATGAGCAGATGCAGGACTACATCGACAACAACGGGATCCTGGTGAACCCGCTGATCGACGAGGGCTATCCGTCGATCGGTTGCGCACCGTGCACCAGCAAGCCGGCGCCGGGCGCGGACCCGCGCAGCGGACGCTGGGCGGGGCAGGCCAAGACCGAATGCGGGCTGCACGCGTCGTGACCCTCGTGCTGACCGCGCACGGCAGCGCTGACCCGCGCTCGTCGGCCAATGCGCACGCCGTCGCCGGGCATTTGCGCCGGCTGCTGCCCGACACCGAGGTGCTGGTGGCGTTCTGCGAGCAGAACTCGCCCAACCTGGCCGACGTGCTGCCCACGCTGGGCGCCGCCACCCCGACCGTGGTGGTGCCGCTCCTGCTGGCCCGCGCCTACCACGCGCGCATCGACATCCCGGAGCTGATCACCGCCTCCGGCGCGCAGGTGTGCCAGGCCGATGTGCTCGGCGATGACCCCCGGCTGCTGCAGGTGGTCCGGGAAAGGCTCAGCGCCCTTGGGGTTTCGCGGTTCGACGCGCAGCTCGGTGTGGTGTTCACCGGCGTCGGCTCTTCGCATCCGGTGGCCAATGCGCACACCGCGGCGCTCGCCGACCGGTTGGCCGAAGGCACCCGGTGGGCCGGCGTGGAGTTGGGGTTCGCCACCGATCAGGGACCGTCGGTGCCCGACGCGGTCGACGCGCTGCGCCGCCGCGGCGCGACCCGGTTCGTGATCGCGCCCTGGTTCCTGGCGCACGGCCGGATCACCGATCGGGTGGCCGGCTACGCGCGCACCCAGCAGATCCCGATGGCCGAGCCGCTGGGACCGCACCGGCTCCTGGCCGCGACCGTGCTGGACCGCTACGAGGAAGCGCTGGCCACCCACCGCGCCGGCTTCGCGGCCTGATCGCCCGGCCCGGATCACCGGCACCGGTCCGAGCCGCTGCAAGCTATACCCCAAGGGGTATATCCTGGTCCGGTCGGCCACCTGAATTGCGGTGCTGAATTGGACCTGGACCGGCCGACGATGGTCTACTCGCGGGAAATGCCCGCCGCGCGGCGGCGCGTCATCGCCCGCGTGCACCCTGGCCGAAGGAAAGAGATCCAGCGCGAATGACCCCTCAGCACAAGCACCAGGTCCTGATCATCGGCGGCGGCAGCGCCGGGATCAGCGTGGCAGCCCGGCTGCTGCGCAAGAAGTACACCGACGTCGCGGTGATCGAACCGGCCGAGGTGCACTACTACCAGCCGCTGTGGACGCTGGTCGGCGGCGGTCAGGCCGACGTCGACAAGACCGCGCGCCCGGAGGCTTCGGTGATGCCCGCCGGCACCACCTGGATCAAGAACTCCGTGACCGGTATCGATCCCGACACCAACACCGTCACCTGCAGCGACGGCACCCAGTACGGCTACGACGTGCTGGTGGTGTGTCCGGGCATCCAGCTGGACTGGGATCAGACCGAAGGCCTGCAGCAGACCCTCGGCATCGATGGCGTGTCGTCGAACTACACCTTCGATCTGGCGCCGCTGACCTGGAACTTCATTCGAAACACCCGTTCGGGCAGCGCGGTGTTCACCATGCCGTCCGGTCCGATCAAGTGCGCGGGCGCGCCGCAGAAGATCGCCTACCTGGCCTGTGACCATTGGCGGCGCACCGGTGTGCTGGACAACATCGACGTGCACCTGGTGGTGCCCACTCCGCGGGTCTTCGGTATCCCGGCGATCGCCGACAGCCTGGACAAGATCATCGCCGACTACGGCATCACCTTGCACACCAATTCCGAGGTGCGCGCGGTGGACCCGGCCTCGCGCAAGGTGACCGTGGCCGCGGTGGCCGACGGCGGCAGCGACACCACGCTGCCCTACGACGTCATGCACGTGACGCCGCATCAGTCGGCGCCGGACTGGATCAAGAGCAGTGCGCTGTCCACCGGTGACGCCAAAGGTTACGTCGACATCGACAAGCACACCATGCAGCATGTGCGCTACCCGAACGTGTTCGCCCTCGGCGACGCCGGATCCTCGCCGAACTCGAAGACCGGTGCGGCCATTCGCAAGCAGGCCCCGGCGGTGGTGGAGAACATCGACGCGTTGCTCGACGGCCGGCCGTTGACCGGTGCCTACGACGGGTACGCCTCCTGCCCGATCGTGACCTCGTCGCGCGACATGCTGCTGGCCGAGTTCGACTACTCGATGCAGTTGCGCCCGTCGCTGCCGCTGCTCGACCCGGTCAAACCGCACCGCGCGTACTGGTATCTGAAGAAGCACGGCCTGCCGCTGCTGTACTGGAATCTGATGCTCAAGGGCCTGGCCTGAGCCGGCCGGCGCAGCCCGATCCGCATCGGAAATATACCCCCACGGGTACACTGGACGTCAGCGCAGACTCCGAACCGAAAGGGCGGCAACATGGTCGGTGACCAGGAAGCCATCGACGCGGTGCTGAACCGGCTGCGTCGCGCACAGGGTCAGCTCGCCGGTGTGATCTCGATGATCGAACAGGGCCGCGACTGCAAGGACGTGGTGACCCAACTCGCCGCGGTGTCCCGTGCGCTCGACCGTGCCGGATTCAAGATCGTGGCCACCGGACTGCGGGAATGCATCGCCGGTCAGGACGCCGACGGCAACGAGCCGATGGCCGTCGACGAACTCGAGAAGCTGTTCCTGGCACTGGCCTGAAGCAGCTGGGTCAGTCGTCCAGCTGCGCCTGGAAGTGGTGCGAGGAAATCCGCATGTGCCGACTCATGTAGAGCCGGTGGGCAGCCGCCCGCTCGGGCCCGACACCGGAATCCAGATGCACCGCTTCACAACCCAGCCGGCGCGCCTCGTCGAACACCCAGTCCAGCAGCGCTGCCGCATGCCCGCGGCCGCGTGCGTCCGGTAGCGTGCCGAGGTCGTCCACGTAGACGAAGTGCCGCCAGGCGGTGTTGTGGCTCTCCCGGAATCCCAGTGCGGCCGCGGCGATTTCGGATCCGTCCTCGAAGGCACCCAGCAGCCGGTAACCGTCCGGCCGCAGCACGGTGTCGACGAACTCCACCAGCGCGGCCGCGGTCTGCCAGCGCGGCCGCAACTCCAGCAGCGCCGCTGCTGCCGCCGCGGTTTCGTCTGGTCCCAATTCTCGCACCGTGCCCACGGCGAACGACCCTAACCGACCAGAGCTGTTCGGGCAGCGGATTTTCAGCCGGCCGTGGCCGACACCGCGGCGTCGTCGGCGGGTTGCGGCACTTCCTGCGGGGCACCGGCGATCGGCGGAATCCGGGTGGCTCGCACGTATACCGTCTCCCCCGCCTTGATGCCCAGCGCTTCGGCGTCACCGCGGGTGATCTGCGCGGTGAACGGTGCTCCGGTGCTGGCGCTGGTCAACTCGACCCGCACCTCGAACCCGAGGTAGACCACGCGGTCCACGGTCGCCTTGGTCACCCCGGCGGACTCGGCGGTGCCGTCGCCGGCCGCAATCGCCAGGTCGGGGTTGCGACCCACGCGAATGTCGTGCGGGCGCACCAGGATTCCGTTCAGCGCCGACACGGTGCCGAGGAACGACATCACGAACGCGTTGGCCGGCGCGTCGTACACCTGGTTCGGTGATCCGACCTGCTCGACCCGGCCCTTGTTGAGCACCGCGATCCGGTCGGCGACGTCGAGTGCCTCGGCCTGATCGTGGGTGACCAGCACCGTGGTGACGTGCACTTCGTCGTGCAGACGGCGCAGCCAGGCCCGCAGATCCTCGCGCACCTTGGCGTCCAGGGCGCCGAACGGCTCGTCGAGCAGCAACACTTCGGGATCGACGGCCAGCGCGCGGGCCAGCGCCATCCGCTGGCGCTGCCCGCCGGAGAGTTGGTTGGGGTAACGCTTGTGGAAGCCCGCCAACCCGACGATCTCGAGCAGTTCGTCGACCTTGGCCGTGATCTCGGCTTTGGGCTTCTTGCGAATCTTGAGCCCGAACGCCACGTTGTCGCGCACCGTCAGGTGCTTGAAGGCAGCGTAATGCTGGAATACGAAACCGATTCCGCGTTTCTGCGGCGGAACGTTGGTGACATCGCGGCCATTGATCGTGATGGTTCCGGTGTCCGGCTGATCCAGGCCGGCGATGGCGCGCAGCAGCGTGGACTTGCCCGAGCCGCTGGGCCCCAGCAGCGCAGTCAGCGAACCGGACGGCACCACGAAGTCGACGTTGTCGAGGGCCGCGAAATCTCCGTAGTGCTTGTTGGCACCGGTGACTGTGATGGCGTTGGTCATATCGTCCTTCTCCTCGAAGAGGTCATTCCTGGGCGGCCTTGGACCGGCGGGCCTCCAGCAGCACCTGTGCGACGAGCACCAGCACGGCAACCGTCATCAACAATGTCGAAACCGCGTAGGCGCCGTACTCGTTGCCGCGGCTGTAGCGGTCCGCGACCAGCAGGGTCAACGTCTGCGAGCTGCCCGGCAGGTTCGACGACACCATGATCACCGCGCCGAATTCGCCGAGCGTGCGGGCCACGGTCAGCACCACGCCGTAGGTCAGACCCCACCGGATCGACGGCAGCGTGATCCGCCAGAACGTCTGCCACCACTTGGCCCCCAGCGTGGCGGAGGCCTCCTCCTGGTCGGTGCCCAGCTCGTGCAGCACCGGTTCGACCTCGCGGATCACGAACGGCACCGTGACGAAGATGCTGGCCAGCACGATGCCGGGCAGACCGAAGATGATCTTGAGGCCGAAGTCGTTCTCCACGAAACCGAACAGCCCGTTGGAGCCCCAGAGCAGGATCAATGCCACACCGACCACCACCGGGGACACCGCGAACGGCAGGTCGATGATCGCCTGCAGCAGGCTCTTACCGCGGAACTTGTTGCGCGCCAACACCAATGCGGTAGGGACACCGAACAACACGTTGAGCGGCACCACGATCGCGACCACCAGCAGCGACAGCTGCAGCGCCGAGATCGCGGCCGGGGTGGTGATCGAGCCGAAGAACGTGCCGATGCCCGGTTCGAAGGTGCGCCACAGGATCAGCCCGACCGGCACCACCACCAGCACACCGACGTAGGCCAACGCCAGATAGCGCAGCAGGTAGCGCACGGCCGGCGAGAGCGTCATCGGGACTGTTCCTCACGCTTGGCCGCGCGCGCTCCCACCGCCCGCAGGATGAACAGCACGATGAACGAGATGGTCAGCAGCACGATGGAAATAGCGGCCGCACCGGTTCGGTCGTCGTTCTCGATCAGGGTTCGGATCCACTGCGAGGACACCTCGGTCTCGCCGGGCACCGCACCACCGATCAGTACCACCGAGCCGTACTCACCGATGGCGCGGGAGAACGCCAACCCGGCCCCGGACAGCAGCGCGGGCAGCAGCGAGGGCAACACCACCTTGAAGAAAATGGTGGCGTTGTTGGCGCCCAATGAGGCGGCGGCCTGTTCGACTTCTTGATCGAGCTCGAGCAGCACCGGTTGCACCGAGCGCACCACGAACGGCAGCGTGACGAACAGCAGCGCCACCCCGATACCCCACTTGGTGTGCTGCAGTTGCAGCCCGACCGGGCTGGCCGGACCGTACAGCGCCAACATCACCAGGCTCGCGACGATGGTCGGCAACGCGAACGGCAGGTCGATCACGGTGTCGACCAACCGCTTGCCCGGAAAGTCGTCGCGGGTCAGCACCCAGGCCACCAGCAGCCCGAACACCGCGTTGATCACGGTGACGGCGATCGACACGGTCACCGTGACGCGCAACGCCTCCACCGCGGCGTTGGAGGTGACCGCCAGCCAGAAGGCCGCCCAGCCCCCCTTGGCGGACTGCCACAGGATCGCCGCCAGCGGAAGCAGCACGATCAGCGAAAGCCACAGCGTGGCCGCCCCGACCCG
>NZ_JCALDB010000023.1:0-77679 GCF_059812645.1 Mycobacterium sp. NGS45
GCCGAGCTTGTTTGCCTTCCCGGCTCGGCCGCGCACAAACCCCGCGACCAAAAAGGCCGCGAACTTCATGAGCGGACTAGTAGGAACACCCTGGTTGCCAGGGTTATTCCCGGGGAGGCCGTCGCGCTCTCCGGCTGGGCCGTGTCGCGGCGACGTGGAATAAGTTACGTCGTTGGAAACAGGGAGTCAAATCGGCTGGTAGACGCGTTTTTCGGCCCCTCGGGATCAACTCTGCCGAGTCGTCACACGCTGCACTCCGGCCACATTGCGCTTGCCCCGCCGGAGCACCAACCAGCGGCCGTGCAGGAAGTCCGAGCCGGCCGGTGTCCACTCGTCACTGGTGATCCGGACGTTGTTGACCGAGACCCCGCCCTCGGCGATGGTGCGGCGCGCCGCACCTTTGCTGGCCGACAGGCCGGAGGCCACCAGCAGGTCGACAATGCCGTCGGGCCCACCCGGTGCCAATTCGGCCACCTCGTCGTTGGCTGCCTCCCGCAACGCGGCCGCCAGCGTGGGTTCGTCCAGATCGGTCAGCTCACCGCGGCCGAACAGCGCTTGGCTGGCATGTTCGACGGCCGCCGTGGCGGCCGCGCCGTGCACCAGCGTGGTCAACTCCTGGGCCAGCCGGCGTTGCGCTGCCCGCTGGTGCGGCCGGTTTGCCGTGGCGTCCTCCAGCTCGGCGAGTTCGTCCGGATCGAGGAAGGTGAACCAGCGCAGGTAGCGCACGACGTCGGCGTCGGCGGTGTTGACGAAGTACTGGTACCAGGCATACGGACTGGTCAGCTCCGGATCCAGCCACAAGCTGCCGCCGCCGGTGGACTTGCCGAATTTGGTGCCGTCGGCCGCGGTCACCAGCGGAACCGTCAGCGCGTGCACCGAACTGCCGGCCACCTGCCGCACCAGCCGCACACCGGCGATGATGTTGCCCCACTGATCGGAGCCGCCGATCTGCAGTGTGCAGCCGTGCCGCCGGTGCAATTGCACGTAGTCGTTGGCCTGCAACAGCATGTAGCTGAACTCGGTGTAGGAGATGCCATCGCCTTCGAGCCGGCGTCGGACGGTGTCCCGGTCCAACATCACATTGACCGAGAAGTGCTTGCCCAGGTCACGCAGGAACTCGATGGCCGACAGCTCGGCGGTCCAGGTCAAGTTGTTCTCGACGATGGCGCCGGTCGCCGATTCGTCGAAGTCGACGAACCGCTCCAGCTGTCCGCGGATGCGTTCGGCCCACTCGGCGACAGTGTCGGCGGAGTTCAGCGTGCGCTCCCCCACGTCGCGAGGATCGCCGATCAACCCGGTGGCTCCGCCGGCCAGCACGATCGGGCGATGCCCGGCCTGTTGGAAGCGCCGCAATGTCAGCAGCGGCACCAGGTGCCCGGCGTGCAGGCTGGGCGCGGTGGGGTCGAACCCGGCGTAGACGGTCATGGGCGGGCTCGCGGCCGCTGCCGCGAGGGTGTCGAGGTCAGTTGATTGCGCGATCAGCCCGCGCCACTGCAACTCATCGAGGATCGTGGCCATGACTGCAATCTTCGCGCACCGGGTGCGGTCTCAGTCGCTGAGCCCGGCAGCCGGGGCGCGCGGGCTGCGCCGATACGCCGAGACTTCGGGATGACCCGGCAGCCAGAACCGCCAGCGCCGATCAGCGGCCTTGCTCACCCCGACGCGCGGTCCGTCGACCGCACCGGCTGCCGGGTTCAGCTCGAGGCGAACCGGCGAATCCGCATCGAACAAATCGATTCCGTTGTCCGGCAGGGCAATACCCAGAGCCGAGCACAGGTTCCCCGGCCCACGGCCCAAGGCGGGCTCGGTGACCGGTCCGCGCCGAGCCTGCGCCCGGGCCAACCCGGTCTGGATCTGCACGGCCCGCAGCAGCACCGCGGCCGCCGTCCCGGTCGGGCCACATGCCACGTTGGCGCACACGTGAATGCCGTGGCTGCGATAGGTGTAGAGATGGCCGGCCGGACCGAACATCACCTGGTTGCGCGGTGTGGGTCCGCGGTAGGAGTGCGCGGCCGGGTCCGGCCAGGGCCCGTCCGGCACCCCGCCATAGGCTTCGACCTCGACGATCCGCGCCGACACCCCGCGTCCGTGCAGCGTGGCGCCCAGGATCCGGCGGGCCGCCGTGAGTGGATCGACCCGCAGCGAATCTGCATCCAGCACTGCGTCTCCCGCCCGGCACCCCGGTCAGCTGTTCCGGCTGATCCATTCGGTCGTGAAGCGCTGCACCTCGGGAATCTCCTCGGCGATCTGCCCCACGATGTACTTCTCGATGCGCCCACCGAGCAGCGGGATCTTGACCTCCAGCTTGCCCTTGAGCGACATCCGGGAGCCGCCCGGCGCCGGCTCCAGCGCGGCGGTCCCCCGGCCCGACGCCGGCACCCCGACGGCGGAGATGATCAGCTCGGCGGTGGCCCGCCCGTCCGTGGGTGGCTGCCAGGTCTCGGCGCGGGTCACCTTGGCTTCGCCGGGCGCCAGGCCGGCGAATGCGGACGGCAGCGTGGCCCGCCGCAGGTCCTGCACGGTGGTGACCGCGATACTGCCGTCCGGACTGACCTCGAGCAGTTCCAGCGTCATACTGCCGCCGTAGGTGGCAAGCCGATCGTGCCAGTACTGCTCGGTGCCCAGTGCGGCGTACACATCGTGCACACTGGCCGCGGTCTCCACCGATACGTCGAAGGGGCTGGCCATCACGACCTTCCGGGTTCGGCCGCCGCCACCAGACGCTGATGTTCGGCGTCGTCGACGTCGCGCGCCTCGTCGATCAACAGCACCGGGATGCCCTCGTCGATCCGGTAGGCGCGGCGCAACCTGGGGTTGTACAAAAGCCCGTCGACGTGCAGTAAAGGGCCTCGGTCGGCCGGGCACACAAGGATGGCCAGCAGCTTGTCGTCGAGCACCGGATCAGGTTAGCCCAAGCGGGACTCAGCCGACCGGTTGCGTGATCGTGCCGCCGGGATTGATCCCGAAGGTGCCCAGCGTGCCCGGGTTCTGCGGGTCGTACTGGTTGATCCCGATGGTGAACGGACTCTCCGGTTCGGCCATCTGCTGCTGCTTCTTCTGCTGATAGGCCAGCGTCTCCTTGAGCGCCTGCACCAACGGACCCTGATTCGGTCGGTAGTCGAGCGCCTTGACGATGGCTTCCTTATTGGCCTTCGACGGCATGTAGCCCGCGGCGCGGTATTTCTGCACCTCGCGGATCAGGTTTGACACCTGCCCGCCACCGGCGCCGGTGTCGTAGTCGCGAGAGATGATCGCCAGCGCTTCCTCGGCGGTCTGCGGCTTGTCTTCTTCGGCCAGCGGGCCGGTCTCGGTGGCGCCGTCGGCGGTCTGGGTGGCCGGATCAACCGGTTCGGCCGGGTCGGCGTGGGCGGTGCCGATGCCGCCCAGCAGACCGGCAGCCAGTGCCGCAGCCGCCAGCGCAGCGCGCAAATCCGTCATCAATGTCCTCCAGCCGAAGTCACGGGCAGCCTAACAGCGCTGTCGGTCCCCGGCACGGCATCGTTACGGCCCAGGGCGACCCCACGGCGACCTCAGGACGACCTCAGTGCGACGCCAGCAGCTTCGTCCGCGCCGCCGCCGTCAGCCGCTTGTAGGTCTCGCTGTCGGCATCGAAGTACCAGGACTGCCGGGACGCCTTGGGCACGCCGGCCTTGGTGAGCTCACCCACGCTGGGCCGGTAGGTCGCCGACAACGGCAGCTCCGGCACCACGTGGATGACATCCGGCGCGGCTCCGACCGGCAGCTCGGCGAGCGCGTCGGTGAGGTCGGCGGCGGTGACGCTGGCGCCGGGCCGCAGGGTCAGCGCGGTCACCGCGAGCTGTTCGCCGTCGGGACCGTCGACGCCGTAGGTGACCGCCAGGTCGACCGCCGTGATCAGGCTCACCGCGTCGGTGATCTGCTCGGGCAGCACCGCGCCGCGCGGGCCGTGGATCACCCCGACCCGGGTGCCGACCAGCCAGTAGTCACCGTCGGCGTCGCGCCGGAACAGCGATTCGGCGGCCACCCAGGTGTCGGCGGGGGCGAACACGCCGCGCTTGACCGAGGCGGTCGGGTCGATCGGGCCCCGCGGCTGCGCCAGCAGCACCCCGACCTCGTCGACCCCGGCGCGGCGCACGAAACCGTCGTCGGCCTCGAGGATCAGATCGCTGTCCGGGCTGTAGGCCGCCAGCTCGACGTGCCCGCCCCCGGGCAGCGGGCGGCCCTTGCTGCCCACCTTGGAGCCGGTGACGTTGGCCAGCACGGCCTGCCCGTCGGTGGTGGCGAAGAACTCCACCACCCGGGCCGGATCGAAGGTCTCGCAGACCCGCTGCCACAGCCCGGTCGGCATACCGGAGCCGATGAACAGCCGCACCGGGTGGTTGCCGTGCAGCTCGAACTCCGGGTCGTCGATCACCTCGCGCAGCATCGCCCAGGTGTAGGTGACCACGGTGACGCCGTACTGACGCAGTTCGTGCACGAACCGGTCCGGGCGCAGCCCCCGCGACAGCGCGATCCGGGCCCCGCCGACCACGGCCCCGCCCAGCGCCACCAGCAGGCCGGACTGGTGATGCAGCGGGGTCAGGCAGTACACGGTGTCGTTGCGCCCCAGTGCGGCCGTGGATGCGGTACCGAACGCCGACAGCGCCCAGCGGAAGTTGGTGATCTGCTTGGCCACCAACTCGCCGCGCACCGTGCTGAACGCGACGAACGCCTGGTCCCGGGCCAGCCCCGGGTTGGGCCGGTACCAGCCGGGCAGCTCGACCTGGTCGGGGTCGATCTGCTCCATGTCGATGACGTCGGCGCCCTCGGCCAGGTTCAGGTCTCGGCTCTCGCCGCCGCCGAGCACCAGCACCTGCAGCGAAAGTTGGCTTGCCGCTTCCAGATTGGGTGGGTCGGTGAGGATCTCCGAGACTCCACCCAGTCGGGCGGCCTCGGCCAGGTCACCGTCCGGCGGCATCAGCACCGCGACCGCACCCAGCCGGGACAGCGCCGCGATGGCCACCAGCGCCGACGGGCGGGTCTCCATCAGCAGCCCGACGTGGTCACCTTGGCGGATACCCACTTCGATCAGGCCCCGGACCACGTTGTCGATCCGCCGGTCCACCGCCTCGTAGGTGTGTACCCGGCCGTCGAACAACAAGAACTCGCCGTCGGGTGAATTGCGCGCCTGCTCGGCCACGATCCGGCCCAGCGAGATCCGGGTGTGGTCGTTGATCTGCCCGAGCCGGGCCAGCCGCGGCAGCGTGCGCGCGGTCTCCACGGCCAGCGTCCGGGCCGACTTGCCGGCGTAGCCGATCGCGTCGGCGGCACCGCGGGCCAACTCCAGGGCGGCCTCGGAGACCTCCCCCACCCCGTGCGCGACGCGCGCGGTGAACGGCACCCCGTGACTGTCGACATTTTCCGGGACGTGCTCTTCCATCGGCAGCACGTTGGCCGGTTGCGGCACCTGCCCGGCCAGCCACAGCACCCAGTCGGTCACCGTCGGCCAGGTGATCTCGGTGGCCTTGGAGCCGACCACCAAACCGAAATGCCCGGCCCGCAGCGTTGTTTCGTAAACATCCGCCTTCGGTGCGGCCTTCAGGATGCCGCGCACCGAGATCGGCTGGCCGATGTCGTCGACCTCGCCGATGAACGCCAGGATCGGGCAGGTGATGTCGGTCAGCGTGACCATCTGACCGTTGATCGCGAAACCGCCGGTCATCATCCGGTTGTGCGCGATGAACTGTTTGAGCAGCTCCGAGATCGCCGGCCCCGACCAGGCGATCCAGCCGTCGTTGTCCAGGAACCGGCGCTGCTGCTCGCGCGGCAGCAACGCTTCCCGGTCGTGCAGTTGACGCAGGAAGTCCAGCCGGGCCTTGGCGGTCTTGATCGGGTCCATCATCTGGAAGCCGGTGCGCGCCATCCAGCCCTGGATGTCGAGTCGGCTGAACACGTGGTCGGCCATGAAGTCGGCGGCCACCGCGCCCAGGTTCGGGGGGATGCCCATCGGCAGCGCCGCCAGCGTGTCCACCGGGGAGCCGAACGCGATGATGCTGGCCAGATCCTTGCTGCTCCGGTAGGCCGCGACCTGGTAGCACCACATGCCGCCCTGCGAATAGCCGGCCAGGTGCACGTCTTCACCGGTGACCTGCTTGACGGTGTCGATCGCCGCGCTCAGCGCCACCACGTGATCGGCCAGCGTGCGCTGCATGCCGCCCTCGACCTTGTCCGGTTCGCCGAAGTCGATCACCCAGGGGTCGATCCCGGCCTCGTGCAGGAAGCCGACGGCGCCGGCTTCCCGGCTGACGTCCCACATGTTGGCCGACATCATCATCGGGTGCACCATCAGCACTGGCGGTCCGACCTGTGCCTTGCCCGGGCGGCTGTCCGGCGGGAAGTAGCGGCGCAACTTGTACATCGGCACCGAGTCGACGATCTGGTACGGCGAGGGCACGCTGTCGGTCTCCAGACCGCCCAGCCGCAACACCTCCAGGCCGTTCTGCGCCGTCGCCAGCAAACGTTCCACCGGCGACGTGATGGCCGACAAGTTGAACTCCACGCGCGCGTTCCCCCTAAAGGATTGACCTGTGCGTCTACCGCCCCGACGGTTTGCCCATTCTGACACACCCTGCCGTGTCCCATTCCCGGCGTGTCGCGAACGGCGCGCACCCTACGACTAGGGTTGGGCACCGCTATGGCACACCTACTCGGCGCTGAAGAACTGCACCTGCAGTACCCCACGCAGACCGTGTTCGAATCGGTGTCGCTGGGCATCGACGAGGGCGACCGGATCGGGGTCGTGGGCCGCAACGGCGACGGCAAGTCCAGCCTGCTGCGCATGCTCACCGGTTCGCTGACCCCGGTTTCCGGTCGGGTCACCCGGCGCAGCGGCCTGCGGGTGGGTGCCCTCGAGCAGGCCGATGTGCTCGACGACGACGCCACCGTCGGGCAGGCCCTGGTCGGTGACGTCGCCGAACACGTCTGGGCCGGCAACCCGCGGGTGCGCGACGTGGTCGCCGGCCTGGTCGCCGACATCGGCTTCGACACCGTGATCTGCACCCTGTCCGGCGGGCAACGCCGCCGGGTGCAGTTAGCCGCGCTGCTGATCGAGGATTGGGACGTCATCACGCTCGATGAACCCACCAACCACCTCGACATCGAAGGCATCACCTGGCTGGCCGAGCATCTGAAGAGTCGGTGGTCGCGCGGCGGCGGCGGACTGTTGGTGGTCACCCACGACCGCTGGTTCCTCGACGAGGTGGCGACCACCACCTGGGAGGTGCACGACGGCATCGTCGAACCGTTCGAGGGTGGTTACGCCGCCTACGTGTTGCAGCGGGTGGAACGCGACCGGGTCGCGGCGGTCGCCGAAGCCAAACGGCAGAACCTGATGCGCAAGGAACTGGCCTGGCTGCGGCGCGGCCCGCCGGCGCGCACCTCCAAACCCAAGTTCCGCATCGACGCGGCTACCGCGCTGATCGCCGATGTGCCGCCGCTGCGCAATCAGGTCGAATTGGCCAGGCTGGCCACTGCGCGGCTCGGCAAGGACGTGATCGACCTGCTGGACGTGTCGGTCGGCTACGACGGACGCCAGGTGCTGCGCGACGTCGAGTGGCGGATCGCGCCGGGTGAGCGCACCGGCATCGTCGGCGCCAACGGCGCCGGCAAGTCCACGCTGCTGGGTTTGATCGCCGGCACCGTGACCCCGGACTCCGGCCGGGTCAAACGCGGCAAGACGGTGCGGCTCGCCATGCTCGACCAGCAGGCCGGCATCCTGGCCGGCGTCGAGGACGATCTGGTCCGCGAGGTGCTGGGCAGGCTGCGCACCGACTACCGGGTGGACGGCCGGGAGCAGACGCCGACCCAGCTGCTGGAGCGGTTGGGCTTTGGCCGCCAACATCTTTCATCGCGGGTGTCCGATTTGTCCGGTGGTCAGCGCCGGCGGTTGCAGTTGATGCTGACGCTGCTCGAAGAACCCAACGTGCTGGTGCTCGACGAACCGACCAACGACGTCGACACCGACATGCTGACCGCGACCGAGGACCTGCTGGACTCCTGGCCGGGCACCTTGATCGTGGTCTCGCACGACCGCTACCTGCTGGAACGGGTCACCGACCAGCAGTACGCCATCCTGGACGGACGGCTGCGCCACCTGCCCGGCGGCATCGACGAGTACCTGAAGCTGTCCGCCCGACGTCCCCCGCCGAACCGGGCGGCGTCCAGCCAGGCCGCCGCGCCCCAGGCCGGGTCCGGCTTGACCGGGGCCGAGCAGCGGGCCGTCGAGAAGGAGATCACCTCGATTGACCGGGCGTTGGCCAAGCTGGCGGCCCGGATCTCGGCCAAACACGACGAGATGGCCGCCCACGATCAGTCCGATCACGTCGGTCTGGCGACCTTGACCGCCGAGTTGCGGGCGCTCGAAGACGAGGTGGCCGAGCGGGAGGCACGCTGGCTGGAGCTGTCCGAGAAGCTGGAGTGATCAGCCGCCGGTCAGCACCCGCTGCAGGAAGGTGATCTGGTCCGCGCAAACCCGGCGGCGCACGTCCTCGCGGTAGAAGTCGAAGTGCGCGACCGGGTAGCGCAGCACGGTGGCCTGCGGTGCCCCCTCGGCCAGCCCGACGGCCAGCTCGGGTGGGGTTTCGGCGTCGTGGTCGGCCACGCAGACCAGCAGCGGGCAGCGCAGCTTCGGCGCGAATTTACCTGGCCGGTAACGCATCATCTCCAGCAGCCCGCGCGGGGCCACCTGGTTGCGCCAGGTGGCGCTGGCCATCCCGGCGATCGCCTGCTCGGCCTGCGGTCCGGTCATCACCGCCAGCTCGCCGGTGGCACCGACGGCCGGCAGATAGCGCGGGGCGCGGCCGGCCTTGCCGCGCAGCCAGTCCTGCACCATGATCGCCAGCAACCGCA
The DNA here is from genome assembly GCF_059812645.1 of Mycobacterium sp. NGS45. Classification (NCBI taxonomy): domain Bacteria; kingdom Bacillati; phylum Actinomycetota; class Actinomycetes; order Mycobacteriales; family Mycobacteriaceae; genus Mycobacterium; species Mycobacterium sp. NGS45. The sequence goes on from NZ_JCALDB010000023.1 coordinate 8,866, forward strand.
GCGTGGTCGCCGTTGAGCGGCCCTCGACCTTGCGCGGGAAGCCGTTGAACGGCACCTGCGCCACCACCGCGGCCACCCGCGAATCGCGGGCCCCCGCGCTGACCACGTGCCCACCGCCCAGCGACGTGCCCCACAGCGCCACCCGGTGGCCGAGCACTCCGTCGATTCGGCGGACCCGGGCCAGCGCCGCGGCGATGTCGTCGAGTTGCCCTTCGATGGCGACCACTTGCCTTGGCTCACCGCCGCTTTCACCGAAGCTGCGGTAGTCGAAGGTGATCGCGTGCAAACCGGCCGCGGCGAAGTCCTCGGCGGTGGCCCGCATCGCCGGGGTGTCCTGGGTGCCACCGAATCCGTGGCACAGCAGTACTGCGGGCCGAGCGGTATCACCGGCCGCGCGGTACAGCTGGCCCACACCGGCCACGCCGCCGGAGCTGAACTCGATGCGTTCGGCCATCCCCCCACGCTAGCGCGGCGGCACCGACGGCAACTCGGGCAGCTCGAATGGTGGCAGCGGCGTGACGGTCGGGATCTCGATCCGGCCCGGTGACAGCGGACCCTCCCGGTACTTGAACTCGGCGGCCAGGCTGTGCTGACCGCACCAGATCAGCAGCCACCCGCAGCCGGCGATGAACACCGTCGCGAACACCACCCGCACCAGCCGGTACCACCACGACACCCGCAGCCGCAGGATCGCGATCAGCGTGACCTCCGCGGACAGCACGGCCGCCACGATCGGCACCAGCATCAGCGCGAACCACAGGGCGCCGGGTTGGCGCGCGAAGCTCACCAGCGCCCAACCCAACCCGATCGGCACACCCAGCCCGACCATCCACAGCAGGAAGTTGCCGGTCCGGTCCTCCAGGTGGGTCACCGCGTCCACGTCGCCGCCGCGACGCACCCGGCCCAGCGTCACCAGCAGATGCGCCAGCCCGGCCAGCAGGCACGCGAAGATCAGCGTCTGATAGCCCAGCCGCACGGTCTGCGGGTTGAACCCGATCACGAACCACACCGGCGCGAAGTTGGCCAGCACGGCAGCCGCCCCGGCCAGCAGCACCCCGGATGCAGCAGCAGGGTTGCGCCACAACCGTTTCGACAGATAGTTGGACGGCAGCCGTTTGCGCAGCCGGCCGAACAGCTGCATCCAGTGCACGATCAGCGGCACCATCAGCAGCGGCGCCAGATACCGCAGCACACCCGGCGAGATCCACGCCGAGGCCAGGATCACGGCCAGCGCAAAGATCCAGACCCCGCTGGCCAAACGCGCGATGGTGCCGAACACCACCTCGGCCAGGGCGTGCCGGGCGGTGCCGCGGGTCGGGTTGGCGGCCAGGATGCGGGTCAACGCGGCAGCCCGGTCACCGGTGTAGGTCGCCTCGAGCGCCTTCATGGTCTGCAGCTCGACATGACCGGGGTCGATGGCCAGACCGGCGTCGACGAACTTGCGGGCGGCGGTCTGATCACCGAGGTCTTGGGCCACCTGGGCGGCCTGGTGGTGCATGTCGGCGTCATGCGGGGCCAGGGCCAGCGCCCGGTCCACCGCGGCGAACGCCTGCTGCGTGACACCGCGCCGAGAGGTGTTCCGGGACAGGCAGATCGCCAACAGCATGTGCGCGGTGGCCGCATCCGGGTCGAGTTCGGCGCCGGTGCGCGCCACCGCCAACGCCTCCTCGGTGCGCCCGTGCACCAGGTGCACGGCGGCCAGCACGGTGTAGGCGTTTCCGCCCACCCCCGGCTGCACCGCGACGGCCGACGACGCGGCCTGTTGCGCGGCGGCGAAGTCGTCTAGTTGCAGCGCGACCCAGGCCCGCAGGCTCAGCAGGTCGAAATGCTCCGGTTCGGTGCTCAGCCCGCGGTCGAGCAGTTCGGCGGCCTGGGCGTAGCGGCCCAGCCCGATCAGCAGCTCGGCGCGCTGCTCGATCTCCTCGGCATCCACCTCAGATCAGCGCTGCAGCCGTGCCCGCAGCCGCTCGATGGCGTCGTGCACCACCCCGAGTTGGGCCGCGACCTGCACCGGCGCGGTGCCGCCGCGCGCGTTGCGGGCGTCCACCGAGCCCTGCACGGTCAGCACCGCGCGCACCTCGGGGGTCAGCGCGGGGTTGATCGTGGCCAGTTCGTCGTCGGTGAGTTCATCGAGCCCGACCCCGCGGCCTTCGGCCACCCGGACCGCTTCGCCGGCGGCTTCGTGCGCGATTCGGAACGGAATGCCTTGGCGCACCATCCATTCGGCGATGTCGGTGGCCAGTGTGTAACCGGCCGGGGCCAGCGCGGCCATCCGTTCGGTGTCGAAGCTCAAGGTGCCGACCAGCCCGGCCATCGCCGGCAGCAGCAGCTCGAGTTGGGCCACCGAATCGAATACCGGCTCCTTGTCCTCCTGCAGGTCCCGGTTGTAGGCCAGCGGCTGCGCTTTGAGCGTGGCCAGCAGGCCGGTCAGGTTGCCGATCAACCGGCCGGACTTGCCGCGCGCCAGCTCGGCGATGTCCGGGTTCTTCTTCTGCGGCATGATCGAACTTCCGGTCGACCACGCGTCGTGCAGCGTCACATAACCGAACTCGGTGCTGCTCCACAAGATGATGTCCTCGGACAGCCGGGACAGATCGACCCCGATCTGGGCGAACACGAAGGCGGCTTCGGCCGCGAAATCGCGTGCGGCGGTGGCGTCCACCGAATTGTCGGCTGCCGAAGCGAAACCCAGGTCCGCGGCGATGGCGTCTGGGTCCAGGCCCAGTGACGAGCCGGCCAGCGCCCCGGAGCCGTACGGCGAGACTGCGGTGCGGTCGTCGAAGTCGGCCAGCCGGTCGACGTCGCGCAGCAGCGGGTGCGCGTGCGCCAGCAGGTGGTGCGCCAGCAGGATCGGCTGGGCGGCCTGCAGGTGGGTCTTGCCCGGCATGACCGCGGTCGGGTGCGCGGCGGCCTGCACGGTCAGCGCCGCGACCACCTCCAGCACCCCGTCGGCGACCCGGCGCACCGCGTCGCGCAGCCACATCCGGAACAGGGTGGCCACCTGGTCGTTGCGCGACCGGCCGGCGCGCAGCCGGCCGCCGAGTTCCGGACCGACCCGCTCGATCAGGCCGCGTTCCAGCGCGCCGTGCACGTCCTCGTCGGTGACCAGCGGCCCGAAGCTGCCGTCGGCGACGTCGGCGCCCAGGCTGTCCAGGCCGGCCAACAGGCCGTCGCGCTGCTCATCGGTGAGCAGACCGGCCTGGTGCAGCACCTTGGCATGCGCCTTGGACGCGGTGATGTCGTACGGCGCCAGCACCCAGTCGAAGTGGGTGGACTTGCTCAGCGCGGCCAGCGCCGCCGAGGGTCCGTCGGCGAACCGGCCGCCCCACAGCGAACCCTCGTTGGTGCTCACTGCGCTACCGGCCCAGATCCCGCTTGGCGGCGATCTTGGAGCTCAAGCCGTGGATGTTGACGAAGCCCTTGGCGTAGGACTGGTCGAAGGTGTCACCTTCGTCGTAGGTGGCCAGGTTGAAGTCGTAGAGCGACTCGCTGCTGCGCCGACCGTTGACGGCGATGTGCCCGCCGTGCAGCACCAACCGGACCTCACCGGACACGTGCTCCTGGGTGTGCCCGACGAATGCTTCCAGTGCGGACTTCAGCGGCGAGAACCACAGCCCGTCGTAGACCAGTTCGCCCCACTTCTGGTCGGTGTGCCGCTTGAACCGGCCCAACTCGCGTTCCAGCGTGACGTGCTCGAGTTCGGTATGCGCGGTGATCAGCACCATCGCGCCCGGGGCCTCGTAGATCTCCCGGCTCTTGATCCCGACCAACCGGTCCTCGACCACGTCGAGCCGACCCACGCCCTGCTCACCGGCGCGCCGGTTGAGTTCGACGATGGCCTCCAGCACCGTGACAGGGCGGCCGTCGATGGACACCGGCACACCCTTCTCGAAGCCGATGATCACCTCGTCGGGGGTGTTCCAGTTGATCGTCGGGTCCTGGGTGTAGTCGTAGACGTCCTTGGTGGGCGCATTCCACAGATGCTCGAGGAACCCGGTCTCCACGGCGCGGCCCCACACGTTCTGGTCGATCGAGAACGGTGAGCGCTTGGTGACGTTGATCGGGATCGCGTTCTCCTCGGCGAATGCGATCGCCTTTTCCCGGGTCCAGGCGTAGTCGCGGACCGGGGCGATCACCTCGAGGTCGGGCGCCAGCGAGCCGAAGCCCACCTCGAAGCGCACCTGATCGTTGCCCTTGCCGGTGCAGCCGTGTGCGACGATCCCGCCGCCGTGCTCACGGGCCGCGGCCACCAGATGCTTGACGATCAGCGGCCGGCTGATCGCCGACACCAGCGGGTAGCGGTCCATGTAGAGCGCATTGGACTGGATGGTGGGCAGGCAGTATTCCTCGGCGAACTCGTCGCGGGCGTCGACCACCACGGCTTCCACGGCGCCGCAGTCCAGCGCGCGCTGCCGGACCGCCCCCATGTCCTCGCCACCCTGGCCCAGGTCGATGGCGACGGCCACCACCTCGCGCCCGGTTTCCTTGCCGATCCAACTGATCGCCACTGAGGTGTCCAGGCCACCGGAATACGCCAGGATGACGCGTTCGGACATGAACCGATCTCCTTCTACTTGGTCGTGCTGAAAGCTAGTTGTTCTGTCGAGTTCTCGCGGGGCTACTGCAGTTCTTCGAACGTCTTGGCCAGTTCAGCCCCGGTCATGGGTTCGCGCGCCACCACCATGATGGTGTCGTCGCCGGCCACCGTCCCCACCACGTACGGCAACGCGGCCCGGTCGATGGCACTGGCCAGATAGTGTGCCGCACCGGGCGGGGTGCGCAGCACCGCGAGGTTGGCACTGGCGTCGGTGGACACCAGCAGATCGCCCAGCAGCCGGGTCAGCCGCTCGGTGCCGCCGGTCACGCCACGCACCGGGCTGCCGTCCTCGGGCACCACATAGGCGCCGCCGCCGCCGTCGGCACCGCGCAGTTTGACCGCGCCCAGCTCCTCGAGGTCACGCGACAGCGTGGCCTGGGTGACCTCGATGCCTTCGGCGGCCAGCAAGACGGCCAACTCGGCCTGGCTGTGCACCGACTGCGCGGACAGCAGCGCCACGATCCGGGCCTGCCGGCCGGCTCTGGTCGCTGCCACCTCGGGGGCGGCTTTGGCCGCGCGGCTCACCGTCGTTGCTCCAAAAGCCAAACCAGCAGGGCCTTTTGGGCATGCAGACGATTCTCAGCTTCGTCGAACACCGCGCTGTGCGGGCCATCGATCACCTCGTCGGTGATCTCGTCGCCGCGGTGCGCGGGCAGGCAGTGCAGCACGACGGCGTCGGCGGCCGCGCGACTCAGCAGGTCGGCGTTGACCTGGAACGGCCGGAACGGGCCCACCCGGTCCAGTCCGTCGTCCTCCTGCCCCATCGAGGTCCAGGTGTCGGTGACGACGACGTCGGCGCCGTCGGCCCCGTCGGCGGGGTCGGTGGTCAGGCGCACCACCGCACCGGTTTCGGCGCCGCGGCGCTGCGCCGCCGCGACCACGTCCGGGTCGGGGGTGAACCCTTCCGGGGCGGCGATCGTGACGTCGATCCCGGCGGTCACCCCGCCCAGCATCAGCGAGAGCGCCATGTTGTTGGCGCCGTCACCGAAGTAGGTCAGTTTCAGCCCGGCGAGTTTGGGTTTGCGCTCGGCCAGCGTCTGCAGGTCGGCGAGCACCTGACAGGGGTGGAACTCGTCGGAGAGCGCGTTGACGATCGGCACCGTGGCCCCGGCCGCCATCGCGGTCAGCCGGTCCTGGCCGAAGGTGCGCCACACGATGGCGTCGACGTAGCGGGACAACACCTTTCCGGTGTCCTCCAGGGTTTCGTCGCGGCCCAGCTGGGTGCTGCGGCCGTCCACCACGACGGCGTGCCCACCGAGTTGGGCGACGCCCATCTCGAACGAGAACCGGGTGCGGGTCGAGTTCTTGTCGAAGATCACCGCGACGCCGCGCGGGCCGTCGAGCGGACGCCGGCTGAACGGCGCGGCCTTGAGTTCGGCGGCCAGCGCCAGCACCTCGGCCTGCTCGGCCGGGCTGAGGTCGTCGTCGCGCAGGAAATGGCGGATGGTCACGCGGTGGCCTCCTTGGCGGTGTCGAGCACACCGGGCAGGGCGGTGAGGAACTCCTCGACCTGCGCCTCGGTGATGATCAGTGGCGGGGCCAACCGCACCACGTCGGCGGCCGCGGCGTTGACCAGGAAACCGGCGCTGCGCGCCGCGGTTTCGACGGCCTTGGCCTTCTCCTCGGTGAGCACCACACCCTGCAGCAGCCCGCGGCCGCGGACCCGATCGACCAGCGGGTGGCCGAGTTGCTCGATGCCGTGGCTCAGCGTCTTGCCCAGCGCCGCGGTGCGGGCCACCAGGTCTTCGTCGGCCAGCGTGCGCAGCACCGCCAGGGCGGCCGCGGTGCACACCGGGTTGCCGCCGAAGGTGCTGCCGTGCAGGCCCGGGGTCATCAGGTCGGCTGCCTTGCCGACCCCGATGCAGGCTCCGATCGGCAGCCCGCCGCCCAGCCCCTTGGCCAGGGTCACCACGTCGGGGGTGATGCCGTCGTGCTGATGCGCATAGAAGGTGCCGGTGCGGCCCACGCCGGTCTGCACCTCGTCGAGCACCAGCAGCGTGCCGTGTCCGGCGGTGATCTCGCGGGCGGCGGCCAGGTAGCCGGCCGGCGGCACCACGACGCCGCCCTCCCCCATGATCGGTTCCAGGAACACCGCCGCGGTCTGGTCGTCCACCGCGGCGGCCAGCGCGTCGACATCGCCGTAGGGCACGTGCGTGACGTCGCCGGGCAGCGGCGCGAACGGCGCCTGCTTGCTGGGCTGGCCGGTCAGCGCCAGCGAGCCCATCGTGCGGCCGTGGAAGGCGCCTTGGGCGGCAACCAGTTTGGTGCGGCCGGTGAGCCGGGTGATCTTGAACGCCACCTCGTTGGCCTCGGTGCCGGAGTTGCAGAAGAACACCCGGGCACCGGCTTCGGCGCCCAGTTGCGCTACCAGCGCCTCGGCCAGCGCGATGCCGGGCTCGGTGGCGTACAGGTTCGACACGTGGCCGAGGGTGTTGAGCTGGGTGGTGACGGCTTCGATGACGGCCGGGTGCCGGTGTCCGAGCAGGTTCACCGCGATGCCGCCGAGCAGGTCCAGGTAGGACTTGCCGTCGGCGTCGGTGACCACCGCACCGTCGCCGCTGACCAGGGCCACCGGCGGGGTGCCGTAGTTGTCCATCATCACCGCCGACCAGCGCTGCTGCAGTGCCTCGGTGGCCGTCATGACTGCTCCTCGGGCTGTACCTGGTTGACCACTTTGGTCCCGGTCCCTTCGTCACTGAACAACTCGACCAGCACGCAGTGTTCGACGCGGCCGTCGATGACGTGTGCGCTGCCCACTCCGCCGGCCACCGCGCGCAGGCAGGCCTCGATCTTGGGCACCATGCCGGACTCCAGGGTCGGCAGCAGCTGTGTCAGTGCGGCAGTGTCAATTTCGGTGACCAGCGATTCCCGGTTGGGCCAGTCGGTGTAGAGGCCCTCGACGTCGGTGAGCATCAGCAGCTTCTCGGCGCCGAGCGCTTCGGCCAGCGCAGCCGCGGCGGTGTCGGCGTTGATGTTGTGCACCACACCGTCGGCGTCCGGCGCGATGGTGGACACCACCGGGATGCGCCCGGCGGCGATCAGATCCCGCACCGCGGCGGTGTTCACCTTCTCCACGTCGCCGACCAGACCGATGTCGGTGGGCACGCCCTCGACGGTGACGCTGCGCCGCACCGCGGTGAACAGGTGCGCGTCCTCGCCGGTGATGCCGACCGCGTACGGGCCGTGCGCGTTGATCAGGTTGACCAGTTCCCGGCCCACCTGACCGAACAGCACCATCCGGACCACGTCGAGCACTTCCGGTGTGGTGACCCGGAATCCGCCCTTGAAGTCACCTTCGATGCCGAGTCGGTTCAGCATCGAGCTGATCTGCGGTCCGCCGCCGTGCACCACCACCGGCTTGATGCCGCAGTTGCGCAGGAACACCATGTCGTCGGCGAACGCGGCCTTGAGGGTGTCGTCGGTCATGGCGTTGCCGCCGTACTTGACCACGACGATCTGGCCGTGCAGTTGTTTGAGCCAGGGCAACGCCTCGGCCAGGATCGCGGCCTTCGTGGTGGTGGGTGTGAGTGTGCTCATGAGCTGTAGGCCGAGTTCTCTTCGACGTAGGCGTGCGACAGGTCGGTGGTCCGCACGCTGGCTTGCCCGGTTCCGGACGCCAGGTCGATGACGACGTCGATGTCGGCTCCGGACAGGTCGACTTCGCGCGCCCCGGGCGCGCCGGCGCCGTCGATGCAGACCGGTGATCCGTTGAACGACACACTGATCCGCTGCGGATCCAACGTCACCGGGGCGATGCCGACCGCGGCCAGCACCCGGCCCCAGTTCGGGTCGGAACCGAACAGCGCGGTCTTGACCAGGCTGTCGCGGGCCACGGCACGGGCCGCAACCAGGGCCTCGTCCTCGCTGACCGCGCCGACCACGGTGATCGTGATCCGTTTGCTGACGCCCTCGGCGTCGGCCTGCAGTTGCGCGCACAGGTCATCGCAGACCCGCAGCACCGCAGCGTCCAGATCGGCCTGGCTGGGCTTGATCTCGCTGGCACCGGAGGCCAGCAGCAGCACGGTGTCGTTGGTCGAGCAACTGCCGTCGATGTCGAGCCGGTCGAAGGTCAGCGCGGTGGCGCGGCGCAGCGCGGTGTCCAGCGCGGCCGCGTCGGCGACGGCGTCGGTGGTGAGCACCACCAGCATGGTGGCCAGCGACGGCGCCAGCATCCCGGCGCCCTTGGCCATCCCGCCCAGCACCCAGTTCTCGCCGGCGCCGATCTCATGGTGCAGCGCAACCTGTTTCGGCACGGTGTCGGTGGTCATGATGGCCCGGGCGGCTTCCTCGCCGCCGGACAGCCCGCCGGCCATCTCGTGCACGATCTCGACCACGCCGGCCGTCACCTTGTCCATCGGCAGCCGGTCCCCGATCAGTCCGGTGGAGCACACCGCGACCTCGATCGGGCCGGTCTCGGTGCCCCAGTCGCTGAGCGCGGCGGCCAGCGCCTCGGCGGTGGCGTGGGTGTCCTGGAAGCCCAGCGGCCCGGTGCACGCGTTGGCGCCGCCGGAGTTCAGGATCACCGCGCGCAACCGGCCATTGGACAGCACCTGCTGACTCCACAGCACCGGCGCGGCCTTGATCTGGTTGCGGGTGAACACCCCTGCCGCGGCGTAGTCCGGGCCCTCGTTGAACACCAGCGCCAGATCCGGCGCCCCGGAGGCCTTGATCCCGGCCGCGATCCCGGCCGCCCGGAACCCGGCGGCCGCGGTAACGCCTTGGGTGCGAATCAGTTTGGTGTTCGGTGTGGTCGTCACGGTGCCACTCCCACGATCGAAAGTCCCTCGGTCTCCGGCCAGCCCAGCGCCAGGTTCATCGACTGCACGGCGGCTCCGCCGGTGCCCTTGGCCAGGTTGTCGATCGCGCAGACCGCGACCAGGGTGCGCGCATCGGTGTCCACCGCGACCGCCAGCTGGGCGGCGTTGCTGCCGATCACCGAACCGGTGCGGGGCAGCTGCCCGTCGGGCAGCAGGTACACGAACGGTTCAGCGTCGTAAGCCTTTTCATAGGCGGCGCGGATCTCGTCGACGGAGGCGTCGGTGTGCGCGGTGCAGGTGGCCAGGATGCCGCGTGCGGTCGGGATCAACACCGGCGTGAACGACACCGTCACCTCGCTGTTGGTCACGGCGCGCAGCCCCTGCACGATTTCCGGGGTGTGCCGGTGCGCGCCGCCGATGTTGTAGGCGCGCGCCGAGCCGATCACCTCCGAGCCCAGCAGGTCGACCTTGGCGGCCCGGCCGGCACCGGAGGTGCCGCTGACCGCGACCACCGTGACGGCCGGCTCGATCAGGTCGGCGGCCAGCGCCGGGAACAGCGCCAGCACCGCCGCGGTCGGGTAGCAACCCGGCACCGCGACCCGCTTGCTGCCGCGCAGCGCGTCCCGCCCGCCTGGCAGTTCGGGCAGGCCGTAGGGCCAGGTGCCGGCGTGCGGCGAGCCGTAGAACCGCTGCCAGGCCTGCGGATCGGAGAGCCGGAAATCTGCGCCACAGTCGATCACCAGCACATCGGGGCCGAGCTGCTCGGCGATCTCGGCCGAGTGTCCGTGCGGCAGCGCCAGGAACACCACGTCGTGGCCGCGCAGCGTGTCGATGCTGGTGGGTTCCAGGACCCGCTGGGCCAGCGGCAGCAGGTGCGGGTGGTGCTCGCCCAGCGCGGTACCCGCACTGCTGGCCGCGGTCAGTGCGCCGATGCTCAATCGGCCGTCGGCGTAGCCCGGATGTCCGAGCAGTAGCCGCAGGATCTCACCGCCGGCGTAGCCGCTCGCGCCGGCCAGCGCCACTTTCGTCACCGCAGTTGCCATGCCTCGATCCTTGCATTTTTATGCATGGGCACGCAAACCCATTAGTCCAATGTGGGTCAGTGCCGCAGCACGGCGCCGACCCGCTCGCCCGCGGCCGCCACCGCGGCCTCCCGCGCGACGCTGGCGTCGTCCTCGGTCAGGGTCCGGTCAGCGGCCCGGAACCGCAGCGCCAGGGTCAGCGATTTGTGGCCCTCGCCGACCTGCGGGCCGGTGTAGACGTCGAACAATGCGACGTCTTCGAGCAGCTCACCGGCGCCCGCGACGACGGCGTCGATCACATCCTGGGCGGGCACGTCAGCGTCGACCACCAGGCTGACGTCCTGGAACACCGCCGGGAACGGCGCCACCCGGGGCGCCGGCAGCCGCTCGACGATCGGGATGGCGTCCAGGTTCAGCTCCACCGCGCAGGTGCCCTTGGGCAGCCCGGCGCGCTCCAGCACGGCCGGGTGCAGTTGCCCGGCAAAGCCGACCGAGCGCGCACCGTCGGGTCCGGTGACGAACACCTCGGCGCAGCGGCCCGGATGCCAGGGCAGTTGCGCGGCCGCGCGCAGCTCGACGTCCACCCTGGTGGCGCGCGCGATGGTGCGCACGGCCTCGAACGCGTCGGCGGCCTCGGCCGGGCGGCCCGGCCCCCACGGACCGCGTGGTTCGCGCAGACCGGCCAGCACCGCAGCCACGTGCTGCGGTTGCACCGGCAGCGACTCGTCCAGCAGTGCCATCTCCGCCTCGGTGGGCCTGCGGTCGGTCGGGATCAACTCGACCGCGCGGGTCTGCTCGGTGGGCAGTACCACCTGCGCGATGCCGAACAGCGCGACATCGACGGTGCCGCGGGACACGTTGCGGCTCAACGCTTCCAGCAGTCCCGGCAGCAGGGTGGTGGCCAGGTGCGGACGGTCGGATTCGAGCGGGTTGAGCACGGTCGTGGTGGCTCGCCGCGGATCGTCGGCGGGCAGACCCCAGACGTCGAACACACCGGCCGGCAGGAACGGGGTGGGCAGCACCTCGACGAAACCGGTCAGCGCCAACGCCTTGCCGACCGCGCGGCGACGCTGCTGGGTCGGGCTCAGGCCGCGGCCGGCCGGCGCGGCGGGCAGCACCGAGGGCACCGCGTCCAGGCCCTCCAGCCGCAGCACCTCCTCCACCAGGTCGGCTGCGCGCACCAGATCGGGACGCCAGCTCGGCGGCGTGACCACCAGGACGTTCGGGTCGTCCGGATCGGTGTGCACCTCGGCGCCGATCTGGGTCAGCCGGCGCACCGCGGCCCCGTCGGGGTAGCGCACTCCGGCGATCCGGTCGGGCAGGTCGACGGGCATCCGCACCGCCGGCGGGTTCCAGCCGGCCGCCGGCGGATCCCCGCGCCAGTCGGTCAGCGTGGGCTGCACCTCGCCGCCGGCGATCTCGGCCAGCAGCCGCGCGCAGCGATCCACCGCGGCCACCGAGACGGCGGGGTCCACGGCCCGCTCGTAGCGCCGACTGGCCTCGCTGACCAGGTGCAGCCGACGCTGGGTGCGCGACACCGTGGCCGGATCCCACACCGCCGCCTCGAGCAGCACATCGGTGGAATCGTCGTTGATCTCGGTGTTGCCCGCGCCCATCACGCCGGCGATCGCGGCGGTCCCGGCGTCATCGACGATCAGCACGTCACCGGGATCCAGGCTGCGTTCGACGTCGTCGAGCGTGACCACGGTTTCCCCGGGGTTGGCGAACCGCACCGCGAAGCCGCCCTGGATGCGGGCCCGGTCGTGGGCGTGCATCGGGTGGCCGAGTTCGAGCATCACGTAGTTGGTGGCGTCGACGGCCGGGGAGATCGGCCGGATGCCGCACAGCAGCAACCGCCGCCGCAGCCACCACGGTGAGCTGGCGTGCTGGTCGATGCCGGTCACCGCGCGCAACGCGAAGCGCTGCACCCCGGTGCCCGGTTGCACGGTCAACGGCCAGGCCTCGCCGGTCGCCGGCAGCGGCGGCACGTCGGCCGGGTCGGCGTACTCCAGGTCGAAGGCGCAGGCGATCTCGCGCGCGACGCCGCGCACCGAGAGGCCGTAGCCCCGGTCCGGGGTGATCGCCAGGTCGAAGACCACGTCGTCGAGGCCGAGCACCTCGATACCGGAGTCGCCGGGCTCGGCGGTGCCGGCGGGGAACACCAGGATGCCGGAATGGTCTGTGCCCAACCCGAGTTCGGCGGCCGAGCAGATCATGCCGTCCGAGGTCCGGCCGTAGGTCTTACGCGCGGCGATCTTGAAGTCGCCCGGCAGGATGGTGCCCGGCAGTGCCGCCACCACCAGGTCCCCGACAGCGAAATTGGTTGCACCGCAGATGATGTCGCGAGGTTCGGGCTCCCCCACGTCCACCTTGCAGGCCCGGATCGGCTTCTTGAACTCGGTGAGCTCCTCGATCTCGAGCACCCGGGCCATGGTCAGCGGCCCGGTCACCGGGCCCACCGCGATGACGTCCTCGACCTCGTGGCCGACCCGGATCAGCGCGGCTTCGAGTTCTTCGGGCGAGACGTCCCAGCCCGGATTGGCGGCCTGCACCACTTCGCGCAGCCAGCTGTAGGGAAGTCGCATCAGATACCCACTCCGAACGGCAGCGAGAACCGCACGTCACCTTCGACCATGTCGCGCATGTCCGGGATGCCGTTGCGGAATTGCAGGGTGCGTTCCAGGCCCATACCGAACGCGAACCCGGAGTACTCCTCCGCGTCGATTCCGGCCGCCCGCAACACATTCGGGTCCACCATGCCGCAACCGCCCCACTCCACCCAGCCGGCGCCACCCTTCTTGTCGGCGAACCACACGTCGACCTCGGCCGAGGGCTCGGTGAACGGGAAGAAGTGCGGCCGCACGCGGGTGCGGCCCTCCGGGCCGAACAGCGCCCGCGCGAACGCATCCAGGGTGCCCTTGAGGTGCGCCATGGTCAGCCCGCGGTCCACCGCCAGCCCCTCCACCTGGTGGAACACCGGCGTGTGGGTGGCGTCGAGTTCGTCGGTGCGGAAGGTGCGGCCGATCGAGATGATGTAGACCGGCAGTTCACGGTTCAGCAGAGTGCGCACCTGCACCGGCGAGGTGTGGGTGCGCAGCAGTTGCCGCGAGCCTTCCGGGGCGACATGGAAGGTGTCTGACTCGCTGCGGGCCGGGTGGTCCGGCGGGAAGTTCAGCGCATCGAAGTTGAACTGCTCGGTCTCCACCTCGGGACCGTCGGCCAACTCCCAGCCCATCGCGACGAAGGTGTCGGCGATGTGATCCCCGAGGATCGTGATCGGGTGCCGGGCGCCGATCGGGCGGCGGGTCGACGGCAGCGTGACGTCGATGCGCTCGGCGACCAGCACCGCGGCGTCGCGTTCGGCGCGCAGCACCGCCAGCCGCTCGTCATAGCCACGCTGGGCCTGGCCGCGGGCCTGATTGACCCGCTTGCCGGCATCGGCGCGGTCGGTCTTGGGCAGCGTGGCCAGGGCTTGCCGGGCCAGCGCCAACGGCGCCCGGTCACCCAGGTGCTCGGTCTTGGCCCGCGCCAGGTCTTCCAGGGTGGCCGCAGCGTCGAATGCGCGCAGCGCAGCACCGACCGTGTCGGTCAGCGCCTGCTCGGAAAGTTGGGCCATTTGCTGATCCTGCGCCACGCGGCGGTTGCCTCCTCGACGACTGCGTCACCGGTGTAACGCAAGTGCCGATCATAGGTGATGGCCGACCGTGACCTCGCGCACGTTTGCCCAGTGCCAGAGCCCGCCCGCGTTGATTCAGAACTCTGGTAGGCCGCTACTCGCAGGACGGCTACCTGATGTCCAACTCGATGACGGACGATCCCCGCCCACTCACTCGTCGTCGACGACGTCGGCGCCGGGCCGCCCCCGCAGCCAGTACATGGTCAGGTCGGCCGGTACCCCGCTGGGTTTGGCCGCGAACATCTGGCGACGGGCCCGTTTCACGGTCGCTCCGAGCGCATCGAGTTCCTCGTCGCCGACGCGTTCCAGGGTGGGCCCGGAGACCACGATGCCGCCTCGGGTGGCGCGTTCCATCACCCGGGCCGCGATGTTGACGTCCACCCCGAGCCAGTCCGCGCCGATCCGCTGCGGCCGGCCGGTGTGAATACCGATCCGCATCCGCGGCGTGTACCCGTCGACCTCGACCTCGCTGATCGCCTCCTGGGCGGCCAGGGCGGCCCGCAACGCCGGAACCGGCCGGCGGAACACCGCCATGATGCCGTCGCCCATCCGCTTGACGATGTGTCCGCCGTCGCGCAGCAGCGGCGGCTCGACCGCCGCCGCGACATGCCGCAGCAACGTCAGGGTGGCGTCGTCGCCGGCCCGCAGCGACCACTCGGAAAAGCCGACCAGGTCGGTGAAGACGATGGTGGCCTCATCGTTGGCGGGTTTGCGAGAGACCCGTTCGGTGATGGCCTGCCAGACCTGCAGCCCGGCCAGGCTGAACTCGCGGGACACCGCGTCCCGGTCGCCGATCAGCCGGTCGGCGGCGCGCGCGGCTGCGCGGGGCCCGCCCTCACCGGACAGCGACAGCGGATCGCCGAACTCGGGATCGCCGGGCAGCGCGCGACGGGCCTTGCGCAAGAAGGCAACTACCTCGGGCCGGTGATTGGTGACGTCCAGCCAGGTCAGTACCGACCGGACGCCGAAGGGTTCCTGCACCGCGGGCGCCGCGTCGGGGCCATCCGAGTCCGGCTCGGTGCAGTCGGCAGGCTCGGGCACCACGGCGCCAGCGTAGGTGCTGCACGACGACCGCGGCAATGTTGCCGGTCGGCATGCGCCGCGCCCGGCGCTGCCGCGCTGGTCACGGCCTCGCGGCGGACCGGTCGCCACTGCGTAACGACGTGACACGCGTCACCGGCAATGGTGGACAACGCCAGTTGTCAGAACTATCTTCGGAGGTACAACACCCCGCACAGGGAGGAACGCAGCGATGAGCGCATCAACGACGACCGCGCCGAAGCCGCCCCGATCTGCACCGCGCCGGGTCGCTGCCCCGCCGGGTGACGCCGAGCAACCCGATCCACTCGGACCGGACTCCCTGACCTGGAAGTATTTCGGTGACCTGCGCACCGGCATCATGGGCACCTGGATCGGCGCCCTGCAGAACATGTACCCGCAACTCGGCGCCGGGGTCGAGGACCATTCCACGATCATGCGGGAGCCGCTGCAGCGGGTGGCCCGCTCGATGTACCCGATCCTCGGCGTGGTCTACGACGGCGACCGCGCCGCGCAGACCGGCGCCCAGGTGCGCGGCTTTCACGACACCATCAAGGGTGTCGACGCGCAGGGCCGGCGCTATCACGCGTTGGACCCGGACACCTTCTACTGGGCGCACGCCACCTTCTTCATGCTGATCCTCAAGGTCGCCGAGTACTTCTGCGGCGGGCTGACCGAGGCCGAGAAGCGCCAACTGTTCGACGAGCACGTGCAGTGGTACCGGATGTACGGCATGAGCATGCGGCCGGTGCCCGAGACCTGGGAAGACTTCTGCGAGTACTGGGAACGCACCTGCCGCGACGAGCTCGAGATCAACCGGGCCGCGTTGGACATCCTCGAAATGCGGATCCCCAAACCGAAATTCGTGCCAGTGCCCACGCAGGTCTGGGATCAGATGTTCGCGCCGCTGCTCGGTGCCCAGCGCTGGGTGGCCGCGGGCCTGTTCGACCCGGTGGTACGGGAGCGCGCCGGGCTGCGCTGGACCCCCGGCGACGAGGTGGTGCTGCGACTGTTCGGCAAGGCCGTCGAGATCGCGTTCTGGGTGGTGCCCGACGAGATCCGGCTGCATCCGCGCGCCCTGCAGGGTTACCGGCGTGCCACCGGGAAGGAGCGTGCGGACGCGCCGCTGGTCGAGTCGCCGTTCTTCATGGACCCGCCGCGCGATCGGCGTGACCTGCCGGTGCACTACATGCCGCGCCGCCGCTCGCCGCTGCCCAAACCCCCGGTTCCGCTGCCGCCGCACCCCAAGGTGCTGGTCGAAGCTGCCGGCTCGCTGGTGCACAACACGTTCTCGCTGGCCGGCCGGCGGCCGGCACGGAACCGACGCCGCGCTGCCTGAGCCGACCAGCGCCGGCGCAGCCCGCGATTGCTACTGAAATGCTACCCCGGTAGCATCGCGGTATGAAGCTAAGCGTGAGCTTGTCCGACGAGGACGTCGCAACATTGGACGCGTACGTCAAGACAGCGGGTTTGCCATCGCGATCGGCAGGTTTGCAGCGCGCGGTCCAGATGTTGCGCCATCCCGACCTCGAGAACGACTATGCCGAAGCGTGGGCAGAGTGGTCCGAGGACGATGACTCTGCGGCTTGGGAGAGCACCGTCGGGGACGGCGTGACTGATGCTGCGCGGTGAGATCTGGCAGGTCGACCTGGACCCGGCACGTGGCGGCGAGGCGAACAAGCGCCGACTTGCTGTCATCGTCAGCAACGACAGAGCCAACGCCAGCGCGACCCGGCTCGGGCGCGGTGTGATCACAGTTGTCCCGGTAACCAGCAACACCGACAAGATCTATCCGTTCCAGGTGCTGCTGTCGGCGGCAAGCACGGGCCTGGCCGTCGATTCGAAGGCCCAGACTGAACAAGTGAGATCTGTTGCGACGCAACGCCTACTGCACCGATTGGGCAGGGCATCCACCGCTGAACTGTCCGCTATCGATGAAGCGCTCAAACTCCATCTGGCTTTGTGACCGCGTGCGCGCGTGAACTCTGATACAGACAGATCGCCGCAGCCGCCGCGACGTTGAGACTCTCGGCACTGCCCGGCATTTCGATGCGCACCCGGACGTCGGCCGCGGCGACCACGTCGTCGGGCAGGCCGTGGGCTTCGGGGCCGAACAGCCAGGCCGTCGGCACGCTCAAGTCCAGCTCACCGAGATCGGTGGCGCCGTCCAGCGCCGTGGCCAGCACCCGCAGCCCGGCGCCGCGCAGGGCCTGAAGCACCGCCCCGGTGTCGGGTTCCACGATGACCGGAATCGTGAAGATGCTGCCGGTCGAGGCGCGCAGGCACTTGCCGTTGTAGGGATCCACGGCGTGCCCGGCCAGCACCACCGCGTCGGCACCCATGGCGTCGGCGATCCGGATCAAGGTGCCGGCGTTCCCCGGTTCGGAGATGCCGACTGCCACCGCGACCAGCTTGGGCGCGCCCGCCAACACCTCGGTCAGCCGGGCTTCGGGCAGCGTGCACACCGCCACCAATCCGGTCGGGGTCACGGTGTCCGACAACGACTTCGCGGCCTTTTCGGTGACCAGCCGCACCGGCAACCCGGCGATCAAGTCGGCGAACCTGGCGGCCGCGGTCTCGGTGGCGAAGACCTCCAGCACCAGAGCCCGCTGCGCTGCGGCCTGCACCAGGTTGGGCCCCTCGGCCAGAAACCGGCCGGCACGCATTCGGCCCGTGTGCCGCAGCAGTTTGACTGCCGCGACCACACGGGCCGAACGTTCGGTCAGTACCGCATCCGCGGACAGGCTCAGGCAGCCTCTCCGGACGGAGCGTTGACGTCCTCGGGCAACGCGGCGCGGGCCACGTCGACCAGGGCGTTGAAGGCGGCCGGGTCGCTGACCGCGATCTCGGCCAGGTTCTTGCGGTCCACCTCGACGCCGGCGGCCTTGAGACCCTGGATCAGCCGGTTGTAGGTGATGTCGTTGGCGCGGGCCGCGGCGTTGATCCGGGAGATCCACAGCTTGCGGAACTCGCCCTTACGGGCCCGACGGTCCCGGTAGGCGTAGGTCAGCGAATGCAGCTGCTGTTCCTTGGCCTTGCGGTAGAGCCGCGAACGCTGGCCGCGGTAGCCCTTGGACGCCTTGAGGACGCTACGCCGCTTCTTCTGGGCATTGACTGCCCGCTTCACGCGTGCCATGAAGTGTTCCTATCGTGTTTGGTCGAAAGAGTTCTCGAAGATGCGGTCGGATTAACCGTTCAGCATCCGGTTGACGCGCGCGACGTCATTGGCAGCCACCTCGGTGCGGCCGTCCAGCCGACGGGTGCGCTTGCTCGGCTTGTGCTCGAGCAGGTGGCGACGGTTGGCCTTCTGCCGGACGATCTTGCCGGTTCCGGTGCGGCGGAAGCGCTTCGAAGCGCCGCTGTGGGTCTTGGCCTTGGGCATGAGTCCTCAGTTCTACTGGGTGGTTTCAGGTTTGTCTTCGGACGCCGGTGCGGGCCGCTGGGCCGGCGCATCGGCATCGTGTGCCGCCTTGGCGCGAGTCTTCGCGCCGCGGTGCGGTGCCAGCACCATCGTCATGTTGCGGCCGTCCTGCTTGGCGGCCGTCTCGACGAAGCCGTACTCGGCCACATCGGCGCCGAGCCGCTGCAACAGTCGGTAGCCCAGTTCGGGGCGGGACTGCTCGCGGCCGCGGAACATGATGGTCACCTTGACCTTGGACCCGGCTTCCAGGAAGCGCACCACGTGACCCTTCTTGGTCTCGTAGTCGTGGTCGTCGATCTTGGGACGCAGCTTCTGTTCCTTGACGACGGTCTGCTGCTGGTTCTTGCGAGACTCGCGCGCCTTCTGTGCCGTCTCGTATTTGAACTTGCCGTAGTCCATGATCTTGCAGACCGGCGGCCTGGCGTTCGGGGCTACTTCGACGAGATCGAGATCGGCATCCGCGGCGACACGGAGTGCATCTTCGATGCGCACGATGCCTACCTGTTCCCCATTGGGACCGATCAAACGGACTTCAGGTACACGTATGCGCTCGTTGACGCGGGTCTCAGTGCTGATGGGCCCTCCCATTGTCGTATCGGGTCGGAGGCCACTCCATCAACAAAAATGCCCTGCTCACAGCAGGGCCCATTGCCGACCAGTCGCGGTGTTCGCCGCTCGCCCCCGAGCATTCGGGTGCGAAACCGGATCGTCTGATACCGGTGACCGGACCGCTGTACCGTGGGGCCAGCGGTGGGAGTGGGACTCCACTTGTTCGTGCCCCGGCTGTTCGCCGAGGCGGTCGCGCGTGCAAGTCTAGCAGGCATGACCGATGATCCGAGAATCGCCGACGAGGCCGGTGCAGCCGCCGACTCCCAGGTCCGCGACCTGGCCGAGATCCCCGCGGTCGAGGTGATCACCCGCGCCGCGGTGATGCTGATGAGCGCCGCGGCCGAAAAGCTCGGTCTGGGCGAAGACGTACCCGACGACAGCGCGCATCGCGATCTGGACGAGGCACGCCGGTTGATCACCGCGCTGGCCGGCCTGGTGACGGCGTCGGTGGAGTACCTGGGTCCGCACGCCGGACCGGTGCGCGACGGCCTGAAGAGTCTGCAATTGGCTTTCCGGGAGGCCAGCGCGGCCCCCGAGGAGCCCGGCCACGGGCCGGGCGAGAAGTACACCGGCCCGGTCTGGTAGCCGACCGGCTGCTCGGACCCGCACGCTTAAGCGCACATATCCGGGCTGCGGCGAATATCCTCGCGCCCTATGACCCGCACTGCGCGTGCAACGGTGAAGGCGGTCGCGCGGCCACTTGCACGCCCCGTCACCCGACTGCACTGGGTTCCCACCGCGATCGGCTGGACCATCGGGGTCATCGCCACGCTGTCGTTGATCGGCAGCGTGTCCCCGACGATCCGGGAACTGATCCGGGTTCCACGGGAATTCGTCAACGACCATCTGTTCAACTTCCCGGACACCAGCTTCGCCTGGGCGTTCGTGCTGGCGCTGCTGGCCGCAGCATCGGCGGCGCGCAAACGCATCGCGTGGTGGGTCCTGCTGCTCTACTTCATCGGCGCCGCCGGGTGGAACCTGGTCGACCTGCTCACCGGTGCCGAATCGGTATCGGCACAGATCGGCGAAGTGATCGGCATCGTGGTGCACCTGGCCGCGATCGGGTTGCTGCTGGCGTCGGTGCACGAGTTCTGGGCCAAGGTGCGCCGGGCCGCGCTGCTGCGGGCGGCTGCCGTGCTGGCGGTCGGGATGGCGATCGGCATCGGATTGGGTTGGAGCTTGCTGGAACTGTTCCCGGGCACGCTGCAACCCGATGAGCGGTTGGGCTACGCGACCAACCGGGTGTTGGCGTTCGCGGGCGCCGACCCGGATCTGTTCAACGGCCACCATCCGCACGGCTTCGTCAATGCCGCACTGGGCCTGTTCGGGGCGCTGGCCCTGATGGCCGCCGCGATCGTGCTGTTCTTGTCCCAACGCGCCGACAACGCACTGACCGGCGAGGACGAATCGGCCATCCGGGGGCTGCTGGCGACCTACGGCAAGAACGATTCGCTGGGCTACTTCGCCACCCGCCGGGACAAGTCGGTGGTGTTCGCGCCCAACGGCCGCGCCGCGATCGCCTACCGGGTCGAGGTGGGCGTTTGTCTGGCCTCCGGGGACCCGGTCGGGGATCCACGGGCCTGGCCGCAGGCCATCGCGGCCTGGCTTCGACTGTGCGCCGGCTACGGCTGGGCACCCGGTGTGATGGGCGCGAGTTCTGCTGCCGCACAGGCCTTCCGCGATGCCGGACTGAACGCATTGGAGCTCGGCGACGAGGCGATCCTGCATCCGGACGGGTACACGTTGTCCGGACCGGAGATGAAACCGGTGCGCCAGGCCGTGACCCGGGCCCGGCGCGCCGGGTTGTCGGTGCGGATCCGCCGGCACCGCGAACTGAGTCAGCAGGAGATGGCGGCGGTGATCGAGCGCGCCGACGCCTGGCGCGACACCGACACCGAGCGCGGCTTCTCGATGGCTCTGGGACGCCTCGGTGACCCGGCCGACGCCGACTGTCTGTTGCTCGAGGCGATCCGCAGCGACGACGACGGCGCCGGTCAGGTGGTGGCGATGCTGTCGCTGGTGCCGTGGGGCAACAACGGGGTGTCCCTGGATCTGATGCGCCGCTCCCCCGGGTCTCCCAACGGCACCATCGAATTGATGGTCAGTGAACTGTGTCTGCAAGCCGAAGGACTCGGCATCAGCCGGATCTCACTGAACTTCGCGATGTTCCGTTCGGCCTTCGAGGAAGGTGCCGCGTTGGGCGCCGGGCCGGTGGCTCGGTTGTGGCGCGCAGTGCTGGTGTTCTTCTCCCGCTGGTGGCAGCTGGAGACGCTGTACCGCAGCAACATGAAGTACCAACCGGAATGGGTGCCGCGCTACGCCTGCTACGAGGACGCCCGGCTGATCCCGCGGGTCGGGGTGGCGTCGGTGATCGCCGAGGGGTTCCTGGTGCTGCCGTTCAGTCGCCGCGCCGAGCAGCACACCGGTCAACATTCCGCGGTGCCGGCCGCCGTCGCGCAGAGCGCCGGCTTGCACTCCGACGGCAGCGCCCCGGACCTCGCCGTGACCGCGTCGGACGGCGCCGAGGCCGTCGAGCGGACGTCACCCCGGCTACCGGAGCAGGTCCGGGTCCGGATGGCCAAGTTGAAAGCCTTGCAGGACAACGGGATCGACGCCTACCCGGTGGGGCAGCCGCCCAGCCACACCGCCGCGGCGGCACTGGCCGAGACGGACGGCACGCAGGTCAGCGTCGCCGGCCGGATCCTGCGCATCCGCGACTACGGCAACGTGCTGTTCGCCCAGCTGCGGGACTGGTCCGGCGAAGTGCAGCTGCTGCTGGACAACTCGGCGGTGGACCCGGGATCGGACACCGCGGCGTTCACCGGCGCGTTGGACCTCGGCGACTTGATCGAAGCCACCGGCACCGTGGGCGCCAGTCGCTCGGGTACCCGCTCGGTGCTGGTGACCAGTTGGCGGTTGATCGGCAAGTGTCTGCGGCCGCTGCCGGACAAGTGGCGGGGGCTGACCGACTCCGAAGCCCGGGTCCGGACCCGGTATGTCGACCTCGCCGTCAACCCGGAAGCCCGTACCCTGATCACAGCGCGCAGCCAGGTGCTGCAGTCGATCCGGGAGACCTTGTTCGCCAAGGGCTTTCTCGAAGTCGAGACACCGATTCTGCAGCGCATCCACGGCGGGGCCAATGCCCGCCCGTTCGTCACCCACATCAATGCCTACGACCTCGACCTGTACCTGCGCATCGCACCCGAGCTCTACCTCAAGCGGCTGTGCGTCGGCGGTGTGGAGCGGGTCTTCGAGTTGGGTCGGGCGTTTCGCAATGAAGGGGTGGACTTCTCGCACAACCCGGAATTCACGCTGCTGGAGGCGTATCAGGCGCACGCCGACTACCGGGTCTGGATCGACGGTGCCCGGGAGTTGATCCAGCACGCCGCCCAGGCCGCCAACGGCGAACAGGTGGTGCTGCGGCCCCGCGCCGACAGCACCCTGGAACCGATCGACATTTCCGGAGCCTGGGCGGTCAAGTCCGTGCACCAGGCGGTCTCGGAGGCCCTGGGCGAACCGGTGGACGCCGGCACCGAACTGGCCACGCTGCGCCGGCACTGCGACGCCGCCGGCGTCCCGTACCAAACCCAGTGGGACGCCGGTGCGGTGGTGCTCGAGCTGTATGAGCACCTGGTCGAGGCGCGCACCGAGGCGCCGACGTTCTACACCGACTTCCCCACTTCGGTGTCGCCGCTGACCCGGCCGCACCGCAGCGCACCCGGCGTGGCCGAACGCTGGGACCTGGTGGCCTGGGGCGTCGAATTGGGCACGGCCTACAGCGAACTCACCGATCCGGTCGAGCAGCGCCGCCGGCTGCAGGCCCAATCATTGTTGGCCGCCGACGGTGACCCCGAGGCGATGGAACTCGACGAGGACTTCCTGCAGGCCATGGAGTACGCCATGCCGCCGACCGGTGGGCTGGGCATGGGCGTGGACCGGGTGGTCATGCTGATCACCGGCCGTAGCATCCGGGACACCCTGCCGTTTCCGTTGGCAAAGCCGCGCTGACCCACAGCCAATCCGCAGCATCGGCCGCCACGATGACATCGTGACGCTGAGTGTGACCGCCACCGACCTCGACTCCGTGCTGCAGCGGACCTCGCTGGTGCACGGGTGGCTGCCGGTGCTGGCACAAGTTGTGGCGGCGGCCCTGTTGGTGCTGGCGATCGGCCGACGCACCCGCCGTTGGCACCGGCGGGTATTGCCGATCGCGGCTGGTTTCGGCGTCATTGCCGCCGCCTGCGGATATCTGCGACTCGCCGCGGAGGGCAATGTCGGCGACCCGGCACCGGCGGGCCTGTGGTGGTGGCTGGCCGGGGCCGGCGCGGCCGTCGTGGTGGCGCTGGCGGGCTGGCGTTCGGCGCGCTGGTGGCGGCGCACGGCGGCGCTGGCGTCGATACCGATGAGCCTGCTCTGCGCAGCGTTGGCGCTCAATCTCTGGGTCGGCTACTACCCCACCGCGAGCAGCGTCTGGCAGCAGCTGAGCGCCGGCCCACTGCCGGATCAGACCGACGCCGAGGCGTTGCCCGCGTTGGCCGCCCGGAGCCGGATCCACCACGTGCTGCCGGCCACCGGTCGGGTGGTGGCGGTGAACATTCCGGCCACCGGTTCGGGTTTTCGGCACCGCGAGGAACTCGTCTACCTGCCGCCGGCGTGGTTCGCCGGCTCACCGCCCCCGCAGTTGCCGGCGGTGCTGATGATCGGAGGCGAGTTCAACACCCCGGCCGACTGGCTGCGTTCCGGCGGTGCGATCGACAGCCTGGACAAGTTCGCGGCCGCGCACCGCGGCAACGCCCCGGTGTTCGTCTTCGTCGACCCCGGCGGCAGATTCGACAACGACACCGAGTGTGTCAACGGTCCGCGCGGGCGCTCGGCCGACCATCTGACCAAGGATGTGGTGCCTTATCTGCAGCAGCACTTCGGGGTCAGCACCGACCCAGCCCACTGGGGCATCGTCGGATTCTCGATGGGCGGTACCTGTGCGGTGGATCTGACCGTGATGCATCCCGAGCTGTTCCGATCCTTCGTGGACATCGCCGGCGACCTGGGCCCCAACTCGGGAAACAAGGCGCAAACCATCGAACGCCTCTACGGCGGGGACCTGGCGGCGTGGGCATCCTTCGACCCCACCAGCGTCATCACCAAACACGGTGACTACCAAGATGTTTCCGGACTATTCCTGGTCAACGGCGAACCCGGCGGGCCCGGCGTACCGGATGCGCCCGGCACGGTGCGCGCGGCCGCGGATTCAGTCCAGCGCAACGACCAAGCTGTGGCCGCGGACGCACTGTGCACGCTGGGCCGCACCCGCGGCATCGCCTGCGCGGTGCGTACCGAACCCGGCAAGCACGACTGGCCGTTCGCCGCCCACATGTTCAGCACCGCCCTACCCTGGCTGGCCGGCGTGCTCGGCACACCTGGAGTGCAGGTGCACCCGGGCACCCGCGAGTACGGTTGAACCATGCCCGAGGATCCCGACGACACCGCCGACGACTCGGCCCCCTCCGATGCGCCGGCCCGCTTCGACCCTCCCCCGACCGATTCGGGCTACACCAGCTCGGGTGTCCCCACGTTCGATTCGGTTCGCGAGAAGATCGAGACCCGGTTCGGCACCGCCATCGGTGCTTCCGAGCTGGCGTCCGAGACGCCCGAGGGCCGCCAGGTCGAGGAGCAGTACGAGGCCCGGCAAAAGGCGGCCGCCGAACGCCTGGAGCAGATCCGCAAGTCGATGAAGTCAGCGGACGACTCTTAGGTGCGCTCCGTCACCGTCGCGGAGCGCCGCGCCCGGCTGGCCCGTCGGCACTTCCTGTCCCATTCGGCTTATTCGGTCACCGAAACGACCGCCGCGTTCATCGGCCTGCACGCCACCGACCCGTCGACGCCGTATCTGTCGCTGCGGGCGCGCCTGCCCGGCTTCGCCGTCGCGGATCTGGACACCGAACTCTACGGCCGGCGCACGCTGCTCAAACACCTGGCGATGCGCCGCACGTTGTGGATCGTGCGCACCGCGGACCTGCCGCTGGTGCAGTCCGGGGCCAGTGACCGAGTCGCCGACAACGAGGCGCGCAAACTGGCCGCCGACGCGCAGACCGCCGGTGTCGCCGAGGACGGCCGGGTCTGGGTGGAGACCGCGGGCCGCGCCGTACTCGAACATCTACAGCGGCACGGACCCACCCCCGCGGCCCGGTTGCGCGCGGAGCTGCCCGAGCTCGCCGGCAGCTACGATCCGGCGCCCGGGAAACGTTGGGGCGGTGAAACACCCCTGGCACCAAGGGTTCTGACGGTTCTCGGGGCCCGCGGACAGATCGTTCGCGGGCCCAACGACGGCGGCTGGACCACCTCGCGACCGCGCTGGACCGCCGCCGCGGACTGGCTCGGCGCACCGGTGACCGCAGCGCAACCCGAAGCTGCCCGCGACGAACTGGTGCGCAACTTCTTGCACACCTTCGGCCCCGCCACCCTCACCGACGTCAAGTGGTGGTTCGGCAACACCTTGACCTGGGCCCGGCAGGCCCTGGCCGCCGTCGACGCCGTCGAGGTCGATCTGCACGGCACGCCGGGTTACCTGTTGCCCGACGATCTGGACATCGAGCCGGATCCCGAACCGTGGGGCGCGCTGCTGCCGAGCCTGGACGTCACCACGATGGGCTGGTTCGACCGGGACTGGTACCTGGGGACGCACCGCAGCCAGGTGTTCGACCGCAACGGCAATGCCGGACCCACCGCGTGGTTGGACGGGCGGATCGTCGGCGGCTGGGGCCAGGACGGCGACGGCGGCATCGAGTTGCATCTGCTCGACGACGTCGGCCGCGACGGCATCCGAACCTTGCGACGGCACGCCGAGGAGCTCACCGAGTGGCTGGCCGGGGTGCGTACCAAACCTCGGTTCCCGTCGCCGCTGTCGAGGCTGCGCTAGTGCGCGCCACGACCTGGCTGCTGCCGGCGGCGACCGGCATCGCGGTACTGGCGTTGCTGTACGGCTCGAGCGTTCCCGCCGGGACCGATGGCTGGATCTTCCTCGGCGCACTGCTGGCGCTGGTGGCGCTGGGCGTGATCTGGTGTGCGACGGTCCTGACGTTGCGGGGCTCGGCCGGGCGCGCGGTACTGCTGGTCTGCCCGGCGTTGGTGGCCGCGGGTGCACTCGCGGTCGGCACCGGCGTTCCGGCGCAAGTGCATTGGTGGCTGGTGCAGCCCGCCTTCGAGCGGGCCTTGCAGCAGTTCGAGCACGGCGGCGGTGTCGATCGGCACCCGGGCCGGATCGCCGACATCCCGGTCCAGCGGATCACGCGTCGCACCGACAACTTCATCGAGTTCGCCCGCCGCAACGACTTCAACGGGTCCGACGGAATCGCCTACAGCGCTGACGGCAGCCCGCCGCGCACCGAACACCGCACGGTCAGCGACTACGTCATCGACTCGGTGCAACAGCTTGGGCCGCACTGGTTTTCGTTCACCAGCCACCGCACGCTGAACTGATCCGGCGGTCGTTCAGGCACTGACCTTGCGTTTGCGCGGTGCCCGCTTGCGCGCGGCCGGCGTCGGGGCCGGTTGACTGGACAGCACCTCGGTCAAGAACTTGCCGGTGTAACTCTCCGGCACGCCGGCCACATCCTCCGGGGTGCCCTGGGCCACCACGGTGCCGCCGCCGGCCCCACCCTCGGGACCCATGTCGACGATCCAGTCCGAGGTCTTGATGACGTCCAGGTTGTGCTCGATGACGATCACCGAATTGCCCTTGTCCACCAGGCCGTTGATCACCTTGAGCAGTTTGCGGATGTCCTCGAAGTGCAGACCCGTGGTGGGCTCGTCGAGGATGTACACGGTGCGCCCGGTGGAGCGCTTCTGCAACTCGGCCGCCAGCTTCACGCGCTGGGCCTCACCACCGGAGAGGGTGGGCGCCGGTTGGCCCAGCCGCACGTAACCCAGGCCGACGTCGACCAGGGTCTTGAGGTAGCGGTGGATGCCGGTGATCGGCTCGAAGAACTCGGTGGCCTCCTCGATCGACATGTCGAGGACCTCGGAGATGGTCTTGCCCTTGTAGTGCACCTCGAGCGTCTCCCGGTTGTACCGGGCGCCGTGACAGACCTCGCAGGGTACGTATACGTCGGGCAGGAAGTTCATCTCGATCTTGATGGTGCCGTCACCCGAGCAGGCCTCGCAGCGGCCGCCCTTGACGTTGAACGAGAACCGGCCCGGCTGATAGCCGCGCACCTTGGCCTCGGTGGTGGCCGCGAACAGCGTGCGGATCTTGTCGAACACGCCGGTGTAGGTGGCCGGGTTGGACCGCGGGGTGCGCCCGATCGGGGACTGGTCGACCCGGACCAACTTGTCCACCTGATCCAGTCCGGTGATCCGGGTGTGCCGGCCCGGCACGATCCGCGCACCGTTGAGCTTGTTGGCCAACACGGCCGCCAGGATGTCGTTGACCAGAGTGGACTTACCCGATCCGGACACCCCGGTCACCGAGGTGAGCACCCCGAGCGGGAAGCTGACGTCGATCTCCTTGAGGTTGTGCTCACGCGCCCCGACCACGGTCAGCTTGCGGTTCTTGTCGGTCGGCCGCCGGATCGCCGGCACCTCGATCGACTCCCGGCCGGCCAGGTAGGCACCGGTGATCGAATTCGGGTTCTTCAACAACTCCTGGTAGGTGCCGCTGTGCACCACGGTGCCGCCGTGTTCACCCGCAGCCGGGCCGATGTCGACGATCCAGTCCGCATGCGCGATGGTGTCCTCGTCGTGTTCGACCACGATCAGGGTGTTGCCCAAATCCCTTAGCCGGGTGAGGGTTTCGATCAGCCGACGGTTGTCCCGCTGGTGCAGGCCGATCGACGGCTCGTCGAGCACGTAGAGCACGCCCACCAGACCCGACCCGATCTGGGTGGCCAGCCGGATGCGCTGCGCCTCGCCGCCGGACAGCGTGCCGGCGGCGCGTTCCAGCGACAGGTACTCCAAACCCACGTCGAGCAGGAAGCCCAGCCGGGACTGCACCTCCTTGAGCACCTGCCCGGCGATGGCCTGCTCCCGCGGACCCAGGGTCAACGCGTTGAGGAAGTCCGAGCACTCCGCGATCGACAGCGCACACACCTGCGCGATGGACTTCGCGCCGCGGTCGCCGGCGGCCAGCGTGACCGCCAGGATCTCCGGCTTGAGCCGGGTGCCCTGACATTCCGGGCACGGCACGTCACGCATGAACCCTTCCAGGCGTTCCTTCATCGACTCGGAGTCGGTCTGCTCCATCCGCCGCTGCAGATAGGCCAGCACGCCTTCGAAGTCCGCGTAGTAGGACCGGGTCCGGCCGTAGCGGTTCTTGTACCGCACGTGCACCTGCTGATCGGAGCCCTCCAGCAGCGCCTTGCGGGCCTTGGCCGGCAGCTTGCGCCACGGCGTGTCCACGTCGAAGCCGAGCGCGTCACCCAACCCGGACATCATCCGGGTGAAGTACTCCGCGCTCTGCCCGATGGACCACGGCGCTATCGCGCCTTCGGCCAGCGTCAGCTCCGGGTCGGGCACCACCAGGTCGACGTCGACCTCCTTGCGGATGCCAAGACCCACGCATTCCGGGCAGGCGCCGTAGGGCGAGTTGAACGAGAACGACCGCGGTTCCAGGTCGTCGACGGCCAGCGGGTGCCCGTTGGGGCAGGCCAACTTCTCGGAGAAGCGCTGTTCGCGGTGCGGGTGGTCGTCCTCCCGGTCGACGAACTCCAGCACCACGATGCCGTCGGCGAGGTTCAGTGCGGTTTCCACCGAGTCGGTGAGCCGCTGCTTGGCGCTGGCCTTGACCGTCAGCCGGTCGACCACCACCTCGATGTCGTGCTTTTCCTGCTTCTTCAGCTTGGGCGGGTCGGTCAGCGAATGCACCACGCCGTCCACCCGGACCCGGCTGTAGCCCTGCGTGTTGAGCTTGTCGAACAGGTCGACGAACTCGCCTTTGCGGGTGCGCACCACCGGGGCCAGCACCTGGAAGCGCAGGCCCTCGTCCATCGCCAGCACCTGATCGACGATCTGCTGCGGGGTTTGGCGGGCGATCCGCTCGCCGCACACCGGGCAGTGCGGAGTGCCCGCCCGCGCGTACAGCAGACGCAGGTAGTCATACACCTCGGTGATGGTGCCGACGGTGGAGCGGGGGTTGCGGTTGGTCGACTTCTGGTCGATGGACACCGCCGGGGACAGGCCCTCGATGAAGTCGACGTCGGGTTTGTCCATCTGGCCGAGGAACTGCCGGGCGTAGGCCGACAGCGATTCGACGTAGCGGCGCTGACCCTCGGCGAAGATGGTGTCGAACGCCAGCGACGACTTCCCTGACCCGGACAGACCGGTGAACACGATCAGGGCGTCACGCGGCAACTCGAGGTCGATGCCGCGCAGATTGTGCTCGCGCGCACCCTTGACGATGAGGCGATCGGCCACCCGCTGCCCCTCATTCCTAACTGGTTCTGCGGACACGCCGCGGGAGTCCGCGGACGTCGTCGTCCATGCTATGTGCCGCCACCGACAAGCTACGGTCCGCTACCGGCCAAGCCCGGCCCGGCCAGTAACCTGGATCACATGACGGTCATCGCAGATTCCTATTCCGGCCACGTCGACGCAGGTAGCGGGGCCCGCCGCGAGCTACCGGGCGCGACCGTCGTCAAGGTCTCGGTCGGGCCGATGGACAACAACGCCTACCTGATCACCTGCACGGCGACCGGAAAGTCGCTGCTGATCGACGCCGCCAACGACGCCGACACCCTGCTCGAGGTGATCCGCGAGTACGCCCCGAACGTGGAGTTGATCGTCACCAGCCATCAGCACTTCGACCACGTGCAGGCTCTGGAGGCGGTCGCAGCTGCCACCGGCGCACCGACCGCAGCGCATCGACTCGACGCCGAGGCACTGCCGGTGACCCCGGACCGGATCCTCGCCGACGGTGACACCGTGCAGATCGGCGAACTGAACTTCGACGTCATCCATCTGCGCGGGCACACTCCGGGCTCGGTGGCGCTGGCGTTGACCGGCACCGCAACCGGCGGGGTGACCCATCTGTTCACCGGCGATTGCCTGTTTCCGGGTGGGGTCGGCAAGACCTGGCAGCCCGGCGACTTCGAAACCCTGCTCGGTGACGTCACCAGCAAGGTGTTCGACGTCTACCCGGACTCGACCGTGATCTATCCCGGCCACGGTGATGACACCACGCTGGGCGCCGAGCGGCCGCACCTCGCCGAGTGGAGGGAACGCGGCTGGTAGCCGCCGGCGCCACGGGCTGACCAGCCCGTCGTCGTGACTAGCCCGTGGTGTGCACGATCAGCACGTCGATCTTCGACCGACGTGCCACGTTGGCCGGCACCGAACCGAGCAGCCGGCCGGCGATGGTGCTCAGACCGACGTTGCCGACCACCAGCAGATCCGCACCGACTTCTTCGGACAGCTCGACCAGCGCGTCCACCGGGGCGCCGACGATGGCGCGTTCCTCGATGTTGGAGGCACCGGCGGCCTTGGCGCGGTCCCGCGCCTCCCGCAAGATCGCATAGATCGGGGCGTTGCCGGCCATCTTGTAGCCCTCGTCCTTGAGGACGTCGGCCGCGCGCGCGTCGTCACTGGCAGGGAAGTACGCGGTCGCCAGGATGACCCTCGCGTCCGGTCCCGATGCGAGCGCACCCGCCCGGTCGACTGCCCGCAACGACGAATCCGAGCCGTCGGTGCCGACCAAGACGGTGTTGTAGCCGCTCATCCAAACCCTCCCAAGGTTTCCGTTCCGTACATGAAACGCCAACTGCAGACATTAGCCCGTCGTTCCCGGACGATGGGTGCAATTCGCGACACAATTGCCGTGTCCATCTGCTATCTTCGCCTCCCACCAGCGCATTCAGGGCGAATTCGGCACCACCGTGAGGATTACTACACGGCCCGACGCGCCGGTGCTGAGACGCTCGATGGGCCCCGATGTCGGCTCGGTCACATTCGGCGCCCGGAAACCGGTGGCTGACAACGAGACTCGTCGAATTCGCGGCCGCGCCGCCGACTCGTCGCAGCGCAACACCGGAACCCGTTGCGAGACAGCAGGTAACGATCCGTCGCCGACCCTGCCGATCAGCGCATCAAGGGGCCGACCCGTGGCAGGATCAGCGGTATGGGACCGTTTCTGGTGCGCACCGGTGTCACCGGCTTCGCGCTGTGGCTCGTCACCTTGATCGTGCCGGGCATCTACTTCGTCTGGAGCCCCGGCGCCAGTCCGCTGATCAAGGTGCTGACCGTGTTGTTGGTCGCGGTGATCTTCGGCCTGGTCAATGCCGTCCTCAAACCGGTCGTGCAGATTCTGGCGATCCCGCTCTACATCCTGACCCTCGGTCTGATCCACATCGTGATCAATGCGCTGATGCTGTGGATCACGTCGTGGATCACCCGCAACACCACGCACTGGGGACTGGATGTCACCGAGTTCTGGTGGACCGCGATCTGGGGTGCGATCGTGCTCTCGGTGGTCAGTTGGGGGCTGTCACTCGTGATCCGTGACACCCCGGTCGGCCGCGCGACGTCCTGAGCTCGACTCAGCCGAAAACCGCACGCACAGCAGGCTTGTGCTGCACGATGAGTGCCCAGCGCAATCTCGGCGAGAGGAATCCCGTGCGGGTGTCGGCAGCGGCTCGATGGATCCTCGGCGTGCTGTGCGTGGCCGCCCTGGTGATCGCCGCTGGGATCGACGCCGGTAAGTCCGGTTCCGGCGCCGACGCGCGCGCCAAGCTCACCCTGATCGCACCGGCCGCCGCCGGCGGCGGCTGGGATCTGGTCGCGCGGGAAGCCCAGCAGGCGTTGCGCACCGACAAGATCGTCAACAACGTGCAGGTGGTCAACATCCCGGGCGCGGCCGGCACCATCGGGCTGAGCCAACTGTCCCGGCTGCGCGGTGACCCGTCCACCATGATGGTGACCGGCACCGTGATGCTCGGCGGTATCACCCGCAACGAGTCGGACATTGCGCTGTCGGAACTGACGCCGATCGCCCGGCTGGCCGAGGACTTCGACGTCGTCGTGGTGCCCGCGGACTCACCGTTTCGAAGCTACGCCGACCTGTTGGCGGCCTGGCGCGCCGATCCCCCGGCCTTACCGATCGGCGGCGGCTCCGCCGGCGGCGTCGACCACATGATCGCCGCGCAGTTGGCGCGCGAGGGCGGCATAGACCCCGACCGCATCCGGTACGCCGCCTATGCCGGCGGCGGTGAGCTCACCATCAACCTGCTGTCCACCGCGCCGGGCACCCCGGGCGTGGGAATCAGTGGCTACAACGACTTTCGGGACATGCTCGACGAAGGCCGGCTGCGGGCACTGCTGGTCATCGCACCGCAGCGGTTGGACGGGTTGGATGCACCCACCGCGGCCGAAGCCGGCTTCGACGCCGTGGACCTGGTGAACTGGCGCGGTCTGGTCGCACCGGCCGGCCTGACCGCCGAACAGCAGAGCGAGCTGATCGACATCGTCACCGAGATGACCGAGACCGAACATTGGAAAACCGTCGTGGAGCGCAACCGATGGAATGAATCCTTGCTCACCGGTGCAGAATTCGGCCACTTCCTGACCGCGGAGCAACAGCGCATCGACGCGATCCTCGACGACCTGGGGTTGGCATGAGCACGCCTGCCGCTCCCGCCCCGACGCGGCGGTTCTGGGCCGGCAAGACCGCACTGGTCATGCCCGCGCTGCTGGTGGCACTCGGGTTGTTCCTGATCTACGGCATCTTCGACATGGAGGTGGCCGACGATGCAGAACTGTTCGGACCCAAGGCTTTCCCGTGGATCACCGCCGGGTTCTGCTTCCTGGTGGCAGCACTGTTGACGCTGACCATCTTCCGCAATCCCGAAGTGTCCGCACCTGTCTTGGACGACGACGGCCGCCCGGTCAGCTTTCTGGCCAGCAACTGGCGGGCCACCGGCATCACCGTCGGGTCGTTCGTCGCGTTCGCGGTACTGCTGGTGCCGGCCGGCTGGATCATCGCCGGAGCGGTGGTGTTCTGGGGTGTCACCGTGGGATTGGGCAGCACCCGCTACGTCGCCAACCTGCTGATCGGTCTGGCCGCCTCCTCGGTGATGCAACTGGTGTTCTCCGGCCTGCTGGGGCTGAACCTGCCGCCCGGCGTGATGGGGATGTTCTGATGGATTCGCTGGTCAACCTGATGGATGGGTTCGCCGCCGTCCTCACTCCGGTCAACCTGCTGTACGTCCTGATCGGCGCACTGATCGGAACCGCCGTCGGGGTGCTGCCCGGACTGGGCTCGGCGATGGCCGTCGCGCTGCTGCTGCCGATCACTTTCACCATCGATCCGCTGGCCGCGCTGGTGATGTTCGCCGGGATCTACTTCGGTGGACTGTTCGGCGACTCGATCGCCGGCATCCTGATGAACACGCCGGGCAACTCCACCGCCATCGCCGGATCGCTGGAAGGCCATCTGATGGCCCGCCGCGGCCGCGGCGCCCAGGCGTTGGCCACCTCGGCGCTGGGCGCGTTCATCGGCGGCATGATCGCGACCATCCTGGTGGTGTTCTTCGCGCCCGCGCTGGCCGACATGGCCACCAAGTTCGGCCCCGGCGAGTACTTCGCGCTGGCCCTGTTCGCGTTCATCGCGACCTCCGCGGTGGTCTCCGACTCGGTGCTCAAGGGTCTGGCCGCACTGCTGATCGGGTTGGCGCTGGCCATGATCGGCACCGATCAGGTCAGCGGCTCACAGCGGTTCACCTTCGGCAACGTGGCCCTGTTCGACGGCGTCAGCATCGTGGTGATCACGGTGGCGATGCTGGCGGTCGGCGAGGTGATGTACGTGGCCTCGCGGGTCGGGCGACCCGACGACCGCACCTTCAGCCCGTCCACCGGCCGCCCGTTCCTGTCCCGCCAGGAGTACCGCGACGCGTTGCCGGCGTGGTTGCGCGGTACCGCGTTCGGCGTGCCGTTCGGGGTGATCCCGGCCGGTGGCGCCGAGGTCCCGACGTTCCTGGCCTATGGCGTGGAAAAGCGGCTCGACGCCCGACGCAAGACGCCGCAGTTCGGCCGGGGCGCGATCCGCGGGGTGGCCGCCCCGGAGGCGGCCGGCAACGCGACGGCCGGCACCGCGATGGGCGCGCTGCTGGCGCTGGGGCTGCCCACCTCGGCGACCGCGGCCATGCTACTGGCGGCATTCCAGCAGTACGGCATGCAACCCGGACCGCTGCTGTTCACCCGCAACGCCGACCTGGTGTGGGCGCTGCTGGCCAGCTTGATCATCGGCATGGTGGTGTTGCTGATCCTGAACATGCCGTTCGCGCCGCTGTGGGCACGGCTGCTGGAGATCCCGCGGGAGTACCTCTACGCCGGCATCTCGATGTTCGCCTGCTTCGGTGTCTACGCGGCCAGTGCGGCGATGGTCGATGTGGTGTTCATGATCCTGCTCGGCCTGCTCGGGTTCGCGATGCGGCGGTACGGGGTGCCGTTGGCGCCCGTGCTGATTGCGGTGATCCTGGGCCCGCTCGCCGAATCCTCACTGCGCGAGGCCATGAACAACTCGCAGAACAACCCGCTCACGCTGATCAGCACGCCGATCACGATCACGCTGTACAGCCTGTTGGCGCTGGTGATCGCGATCAGCCTGTACAGCAAGGTGCGGATGCGCCGCGAAGCCGAGACCGCAGAACCCGGCGCCGGGACCGCAACGCCGGCGAAATAGCAAGGGCGACACCACCGGCAGCGTTTGCCGCGGCCGAAAACGGGAACCCTCGATCCATTCCGGGGGCGTCTGGGAGGAGAGGCCCATGCCGAATGGCGAATCACCGTGCAACGACGCGGAAATGCCCTCTCAGGTGAGCGACCAGGTCCCGCTCTTCGACCGGTTTGCCACCGCGGTCGCCAAGCGAGTGTCCAAGGCCTGGTTCTTCGTGCTGTGCGTGGCCATCGTGGTGATCTGGTCACCTACGTTCATGGTGCTCGACCTGGATACTTGGCAGCTGATCATCAACACCTTGACCACCATCATCACGTTCCTGTTGGTGGCGCTGTTGCAGAACACCCAGACCCGGGCCGATGACGCGCTGCAGCAGAAGCTCAACGCGATCGCCGATGCGCTGGCCGATTTGTTGGCGGCCGGGGCCGGTCAGGACATCGAGCTCGAGCAGCAACGCCAGGCGTTGATCGCCGCGGTCGGCCTGGAAGACCGGGAAAGCTCGGACTGAGCCGAGCGGATCCGTCAGCATACGTATCGAGCGAGTGACGGGATTCGAACCCGTGTGGACGGCTTTGCAGGCCGCTGCCTCACCACTCAGCCACACCCGCGGAGTACCACCAGAGTGCCCGCGGGACGCGGCGCCGCCCAGGGTTGCACTCAAGCTGATCGTTTCAGCGCCGCACGGCCCGCGACGCTGCCAACCACCCCAGCGCGACGATCACCGCGAAGGTTGCATAGGTCCACCGCGCGGCCGCCACCTCACCGTGTCGGGTCACGTTCACCAGCACCCCGGCCAATCCGGCGCCGAACGCCGCGCACATCAGCTGCACGGTGTTGATCGCCGCGGCGGCAACCGGACCTTCGGCCGGGTCGTCAACGCTGCCCATCGCCCACGCCGACAGATGCGGCCAGGCCATCCCGACGCCGGCACCGGCCACGAACAGTGCCACGGCCCACACCGCGACCAGACCCGGTCCGGCCTCGGCGCGCTGGGTCAGCGCGGCCACCGCCAGACCGGACGCCATCACCAGCGGTGCGACCCTGACGATGCGGGCGGTGGCACGTCGGCCATCCACCGATGCACTGCCGATTTCGGACAACGTCCAACCGGCCGACAGCGCGACCGCCAGGAATCCCGCGGCCACCGGCGTCAGCCCGGCCAGCCGCTGACCGAACAGCGGTACGTAGACGTCGACCATGGTCGAGGCCATCAACACACCCAGCGTCACGTACATCCACTTCAGTGGACCGGGCCGAAATGCCGTGCCGGGCAACACCGATGCCGCCATCCGACGGTCGACGACCAGGAACACCGCGACCGTCAGCGCTCCGCCGATCAGCAGCGCGACAGTCAGGCCGAGTTGGGACACACTGCCGGCCGCACTCACCAGCAGCGCACCGGTGCCCAGTAGCAGCAGCGAGGCGGTCGGGATGCGCCAGTCCTGCCGTTGCGGCCCGGCGTCCCGCGCGGGCAGCGAGATCGGTACCAGGACCAGCATGGCCGCGGTCACGATGGCCAGTGATCCGAATGCCCAGCGCCACACCCCGAACTGCGCGAACAATCCGCCGGCGGCCGGACCGAGCACGGTGCCCACACCCCACATCGCCGACACCAGAGCCGAGGCCCGGGTCCACAGCGCCGGCGGCAGCGCGGTGTTGATCACCGCGTAGCCCAACCCGGCAACGAATCCGCCCGCCGCGCCCTGCAGCACCCGGCCGGCCAACAGCAGCGGCATGCTGGGGGCCAGTGCGCAGGCCACGGTGCCCAACGCGAAGAACGTCAGCCCCACCAGGTAGGCCCGGCGCGGACCGAGCCGGGCCAGCACCCCGCTGACAGTGGTAGCGGCGGCCACCGAGGACACCAGGTACACCGTCATCACCCAGGCGTAGAGCCGATGCCCGCCGATGTCGTCGACCACGCTGGGTAGCAAGCTGATCGTGATGAACTCGTTGGTGGCATACAGCGCCACACCGCCGGCGAGCACCGTCGACGCACCCAGATTGCGCGGGCCGAGCAGTTCTCGCCAGGATCCGGTCGGCGCCGGCGCGTCACTCACCGATACACCGTAGAGCGCTCACTTGAGTCCGGCCGCGTCCATCCCGCGCAATTCCTTCTTCAAATCGGCGATCTCGTCGCGGATCCGGGCCGCCAGCTCGAACTGCAGATCCCGCGCCGCGCTCATCATCTGCTCGGTCAGGTCCTTGATCAGGTCGGCCAGTTCGGCGCGCGGCATCGAGCTGGTGTCGCGACCCTCGATGATGCCCGCACTGACCGCGCGTCCAGGTTCGCCCTGCGCCCGACGACCCCGCGACGCGTTACGCCCCGAGCCGCCGATCTCGACGCCTTCGGAATCTTCGGCTTCCCGGTACACCTGATCCAGGATGTCGGCGATCTTCTTGCGCAGCGGCTGCGGGTCGATGCCCCGCTCTTCGTTGTAGGCGATCTGCTTGGCCCGCCTACGTTCGGTTTCGTCGATGGCTTCCTTCATCGAGTCGGTGATGGTGTCGGCGTACATGTGCACCTCACCGGACACGTTGCGGGCCGCGCGGCCGATGGTCTGGATCAGGCTGCGCGGCGAACGCAGGAATCCCTCCTTGTCGGCGTCCAGGATCGCCACCAGCGACACCTCGGGCAGGTCCAGACCCTCGCGCAGCAGGTTGATACCGACCAGCACGTCGTAATCACCGAGCCGCAGCTGGCGCAGCAACTCGACCCGGCGCAACGTGTCCACCTCGGAGTGCAGGTAACGCACCCGAATGCCCATCTCCAGCAGGTAGTCGGTCAGGTCCTCGGCCATCTTCTTGGTCAAGGTGGTGACCAGCACGCGTTCATCCCGCTCGGCCCGCAGCCGGATCTCGGCGATCAGGTCGTCGATCTGGCCCTTGGTGGGTTTGACCAGAACCTTCGGATCGACCAGGCCGGTGGGCCGGATCACCTGCTCGACGAACTCGCCGCCGGCCGCCGCCATCTCGTAGTTGCCCGGGGTGGCCGACAGATACACCGTCTGCCCGATCCGGCTGGCGAACTCCTCCCAGGTCAGCGGACGGTTGTCGACCGCCGAGGGCAGCCGGAAGCCGTAGTCGACCAGGTTGCGCTTGCGCGACATGTCGCCCTCGTACATCCCACCGATCTGCGGGACGGTGACGTGCGACTCGTCGATGACCAGCAGGAAGTCCTCCGGGAAGTAGTCCAGCAGCGTGGCCGGTGCCGAACCGGCCGGCCGGCCGTCGATGTGCCGCGAATAGTTCTCGATGCCCGAGCAGAACCCGACCTGGCGCATCATCTCGATGTCGTAGTTGGTGCGCATCCGCAGCCGCTGGGCTTCCAGCAGCTTGCCCTGGCCTTCCAGCTCGGACAGCCGCTCTTCGAGTTCTGCCTCGATGGTCGAGATCGCCATCGCCATCCGCTCCGGTCCGGCCACGTAGTGCGTCGCCGGGAAGATGCGCAGCGAGTCGACCTTGCGGACCACGTCCCCGGTCAGCGGATGCAGGTAGTACAGCGCCTCGATCTCGTCGCCGAAGTACTCGATCCGGACCGCCAGTTCCTCGTAGGACGGGATGATCTCGACGGTGTCGCCGCGCACCCGGAAGGTGCCGCGGGTGAAGGCCACGTCGTTGCGGTTGTACTGCACGTCGACCAGCAACCGCAGCAGACCGTCGCGGGGCACCTCGTCGCCAACCGAGAGCTCGACCGACCGGTCCAGGTAGGACTGCGGCGTGCCCAGACCGTAGATGCAGGACACCGACGCCACCACCACGACGTCGCGCCGCGACAGCAGACTCGAGGTGGCCGAGTGCCGCAGCCGCTCGACATCGTCGTTGATCGAGCTGTCCTTCTCGATGTAGGTGTCGCTCTGCGCGATGTAGGCCTCCGGCTGGTAGTAGTCGTAATAGGAGACGAAGTACTCGACCGCGTTGTGCGGCAACATCTCCCGCAGCTCGTTGGCCAACTGCGCGGCCAGCGTCTTGTTCGGCGCCATCACCAGGGTGGGCCGCTGCAACCGTTCGATCAGCCAGGCCGTGGTGGCTGATTTACCGGTACCGGTCGCGCCCAGCAGCACGACGTCACGCTCCCCGGCCCGGATCCGGCGTTCCAGCTCGTCGATCGCGGCGGGCTGGTCACCGGCCGGCTCGTAACTGCTGACCACTTCGAAGCGGGCGCCGGTGCGCACCAGCTCATCGACCGCGCGGTACTCCGAATGCGCGACCACGGGATGTTCGGTAGCGAAAGCCATGTTCACCAGCGTAGGCCGGAGCACCGACAGGACAGGCCGATGTCGGGGCCAGCGCCTAGGCTGAGGCCCATCCACGCACCCAAGCACGAGATCTTCGACCTGTCCGCCCGGACCAATACCGACCCCAAGGGCATCGTCCGGGCGGTGGATGTCTACACCCGCACCCCGTGGGGCCTGTACCTGGCGCGGCCCACCCCGGGCCGGGCCCAGTTCCACTACCTGGAGTCCTGGCTGCTGCCGGAGCTGGGGCTGCGAGTCACGGTGTTCCACTGGAATCCGGGACACCACCGCGACCAGGACTTCTACCTCGACGTGTGCACCATCACCGGCACCGATCAGGTGTGGCAGACCGTGGACCACTACCTGGATCTGGTGCTCTACACCGGGCAGCGCACCGAACTGGTGGACGTCGACGAACTCCTGGAGGCCCACCACATCGGGCTGGTCAGCGCGGATGTCGCCGAGCGGGCGATCCAGACCGCGGTGGCCGCGGTCGCGGGCCTGGCCGCACACAGCCACGACCTGCACAGCTGGCTTCGAAGTAACGGTGTCGAGCTGTCCTGGCGACAAGACCGGTAATGTCGAAGACCATGAAGTTCAGCTTTACAGCTGCGGCCGCGGCAACGGCGCTGGTTGCCGCCTGCGCGCAGCTGGCCCCCACGATCGCCCTGGCCGACCCGGAACCCACACCGGAACCGGTACCGGCCGATGCAGCGCCCGTCGATCCGGCCGTGGAACCGGCCGTCGATCCGGCCGTGGAACCGGTGGTCGAGCCGGTCACCGGCCCCACCGCGGCCCCGGGCCAAGACCTGCGGAACGTCACCTACCGCGCCCGGGTGGACGGCGTGGCCCGCGGCGCGCTGATCACCTACAAGCTCAACGACGAGCAGGTGCAAAGCGTCGACCCGACGATGCTGCCGGGCCGCACGTTCGAGGCGCAGACCGTGCTGTCCAACGCCGACCTGGCCGGTATGCAGGTGTCCATCCAGTGGCCGTATTCAGCGAACCTGCACTGTGAGGTGCTGGTCGACGACGCGATCGTGGCCCAGGCCGACGAGTTCATCAAGCCTCGGCTCACCCCGGCCGACGACGAACCCGACTACGGCAAGCTGACCTGCGGCGCCCCGCTGGTCAACCCGACCGGCAACGTGGTGAACACCGACCCGGTGGAGGCGGTACCGCCGGCCGGTCCGGGCGCCGACCCGGTCGTCCCGGCCGCCGATCCGGCGCCCGAGGCCGCCCCGGCCGCTTAGCTCAGGTCTGCGTCACCAGCAGGTAGCTCAGGTAACCCAGGTAGCCGGCGACCATCAGCGCGCCTTCGGTTCGGCTGACCCGGCGCCCGGTGATGAAGATCGGGATGCACAGCAGCGCCACCGCGGCCATCACCGGGATGTCCACGTGCACCAGGTGCCAGTCCAGGTACAGCGGCTGGCCCGCGGCCACCGCGGTGACGCCCAGGATCAGCAGGATGTTGTACACACTGCTGCCCAGCAGGTTTCCGATCGCGATGTCGCGTTCGTCGCGGACGGTCGCGACCACGGTGGTGACCAGTTCGGGTGCCGAGGTGCCGATGGCCACCACGGTCAGACCGATCACGGCCTCCGAGATGCCGAAGTCGGTGGCGATCCCGACGGCCCCGTTCACCAGCCAGTCGGCACCGATCACCACGACGACGATGCCGCCGACCAGATAGACCAGGTGGCGGAGCGCGCGTTCCCGGCGCGCACCGTTGCCGTTGCCGTCGGCCGGATACTCCGCGCCGAATTCCACCTGCACTTCCACCGGTTCGCGTCGGGCCGAGCGGACCAGCACCGCGGTGTAGCCGATCGCGCACGCGATCAGCACCGCACCTTCGAAGATCGACAGCGTCGCGTTGGCGGCCAGCAGCCACAGCAGCAGGGCCGCGGCCGTCATCATCGGCAGATCCAGTTTCAGCGTGCGCAACTGCAGCGACAGCGGGCGCAGGCAGGCGCTGAGCCCCAGGATCAGCAGCAGGTTGACGATGTTGGTGCCGGCGATGTTGCCGACCGCCAGCGAACCGCTACCGTCGGCGGCCGCCCGGATGCCGACGGCCAGTTCCGGCATGCTGGTCCCGATCGACACCACGGTCAACCCGACCAGGATCGGCGGGATACCGAGCTGGGCGGCCAGCCGCGCGCCGCCCCGGACCAGCAGCTCGGCGCCGCCGATCAGCGCCACCAGGCCCGCGACGAACCAGGCCAGGTCGCTGACCACTAGCGAGGCCGCCAGCCGGTGCCGTCGGCCCAGTTCCAGGCGCGTCGGTAGGCGTCCAGGAACCAGGGTTCCTTGGCCTCGGCGTAGGCGCCGGTGTCGGCCGACGCATGTTGCGCGGCGTGCCGCTTGGCGGCCAGATAGTCGGCGCGCGCGGCCGGGTTGGCCGCCAGCCAGTCGACGAACAGCAGCGCGAATTGCTGGTTGGGCCAACCGGCCACCCGGATGTGCACGTTTGTGGGCCGACCGGGATCGGCGGAGGCGTGAAAACGCTTGTGCCACAGGCCGGCATCTTCGGCGTGGTCGAACTCGGCCACGGTGCTGTGGGCGTCCGGCTTGGGCACGTCATCGGTGATCGAGTCCACTCGGGGGTAGCCCGCGGTCAACAACGCGTCGCCGAGTTCGTCCGCGGTGGCCAGCGAGTCCACCGTGATCTGGATGTCGATCACGTCCTTGGCGTCCAGGCCGGGCACCGCGGTGGACCCGATGTGGTCGATGCGCTGCGCGCGGTGCCCGCAGGCGGTGTTCAACCGGGCCACGATGCGGCGGGCCTGTTCGGCCCAGTCCGGGTCGTGCGGCAGCACGGTGGGAAGTGCCCGGGCCGGGGTCCGCTGCTGCAGGTTGTGCGCGAACGGCAGGATGCGTTGGTGCCACAGCGTCAGTGCGCGTTCCTTCAGGTCGGCGGCGCTGCCCGAGTTGTCCAGCCACACGTCGGCGACCGCGCGGCGCTGCTGCTCGGTGGCCTGCGCGGCGATCCGGGCCCGGGCGTCTTCTTCGCTGAAGCCGCGGTGTTCGATCAGCCGCTGCACCCGCAGGTCCTCGTCGGCGTGCACGATCACCACCAACGGAAACATCGGCGCCATCTGCGATTCCACCAGCAGCGGGATGTCCTCGACGATCACCGCATCCTCGGCGGCGGCCGCGATCAACTCCGAGCGCCGGTGTGCCACCAGTGGATGCACGATGCTGTTCAAGGTGGCTCGATGGTCTTCATCGCTGAACGCGATGGCCGCCAGCGCCGGCCGGTTCAGCGCGCCGGCCTGAGGTCCGCTGTCGTGCAGGATGTCGTGCCCGAACGCGTCGACCAGCTTGGCCAGGCCTTCGGTGCCGGGTTCGACGACCTCGCGCGCGATCACGTCGCCGTCCACCACGATCGCGCCGCATTCGGCGAATGTGCCCGACACCGTGGACTTTCCGGCGCCGATCCCGCCGGTCAAACCGATACGAAGCATTCGCACAGTCTGTCAGGAGGCCGCAACGCAGAACTCCCCGGCTCGCGGTGAGCCGGGGAGTTCTGGTGTGCTATTGCGATACAGGCCGCGAGATCAGGCGTTGCCGGCCAGCTTCTCACGCAGCGCGGCCAGCTGAGCATCGCTGGCGAGCGACCCGCCGGCGGACTCCTCGGAACGCGAGCCGTTCGACGTCGGGCGGGCAGCCTCTTCGGCCTCGGCCGCAGCGAACTTCTCCATCTGCGTGGCGTGCATCTTGTGCCGGCGCTCGGCCTCGGCGTAGCGGGCCTCCCACTCCAGACGCTGGGTGTCGAAGCCTTCGAGCCATTCGTTGCTCTCGGCGTCGAAGCCCTCGGGGAAGATGTAGTTGCCCTGCTCGTCGTAGCTGTCGGCCATGCCGTACTTCGACGGATCGAACTCTTCGGTGTAGTCCTCGTTGGCCTGCTTGAGGCT
Source organism: Mycobacterium sp. NGS45 (assembly GCF_059812645.1). Taxonomy (NCBI): domain Bacteria; kingdom Bacillati; phylum Actinomycetota; class Actinomycetes; order Mycobacteriales; family Mycobacteriaceae; genus Mycobacterium; species Mycobacterium sp. NGS45. The sequence continues at coordinate 51,793 of NZ_JCALDB010000023.1, forward strand.
CAGCGAGATCCGGCGCCGCTCCAGGTCGATATCGATGACCTTGACCATCGCGTCGTCGCCGACGGCGACCACCTGGTCGGGCACCTCGACGTGCCGCTCAGCCAGCTCGGAGATGTGCACCAAGCCCTCGATGCCCTCCTCGACCCGGACGAATGCACCGAACGGCACCAGCTTGGTGACCTTGCCCGGCACGATCTGCCCGATCGCGTGGGTGCGGGCAAAGTGGCGCCACGGATCTTCCTGAGTGGCCTTGAGCGACAACGAAACCCGCTCGCGGTCCATGTCGACGTCGAGCACCTCGACGGTGACCTCGTCGCCCACCGCAACCACCTCGGACGGGTGATCGATGTGCTTCCAGGACAGCTCGGAGACGTGCACCAGGCCGTCCACGCCGCCCAGGTCGACGAATGCGCCGAAGTTGACGATCGAGGAGACCACACCCTTGCGGATGGCGCCCTTCTGCAGCTGGTTGAGGAACTCGCTGCGCACCTCGGACTGGGTCTGCTCCAGCCAGGCGCGGCGGCTCAGCACCACGTTGTTGCGGTTCTTGTCCAGCTCGATGATCTTGGCCTCGATCTCCTTGCCGATGTACGGCTGCAGATCGCGCACGCGACGCATCTCGACCAACGATGCCGGCAGGAAGCCGCGCAGGCCGATGTCGAGGATCAGGCCGCCCTTGACGACCTCGATGACGGTGCCCTTGACGGCCTCGTCCTTTTCCTTGAGCTCCTCGATGGTGCCCCAGGCGCGCTCGTACTGCGCGCGCTTCTTGGACAGGATCAGGCGGCCTTCCTTGTCCTCCTTGGTGAGGACCAGGGCTTCGACCTCATCGCCCACGGAAACGACCTCGTTGGGGTCGACGTCGTGCTTGATGGAGAGTTCACGGGATGGGATGACACCTTCGGTCTTGTAACCGATGTCGAGGAGGACCTCGTCCCGGTCAACCTTGACGATGGTGCCCTCGACGATGTCGCCATCGTTGAAGTACTTGATGGTCTTGTCGATAGCGGCGAGAAAGTCCTCAGCCGAGCCGATGTCGTTGACGGCTACTTGCGGCGAGGTGACGGAGGGACTTGGCATGTGGTGGGTTGCTCCGGACAGGTTCTAATCGTAGGGACAGGATTCTTGTCTTTTCGAACTCGCGCGAAGAGTGCGCACACGAGTACCCCATGAGCCTAACCGACGTGGCACACGCTGGACAAACTGGTCACCACCGGTACTTGGTCGTGCCCTCCGGGCCACGGCTGTTGCTGACCAGCTTGGCAAAGCATTCGTTGGTCGGGATGGCGTGCGAATCGCACCAGCCGTTGGCCTCGTCCGGGCCGGCGAACGTCAGCCCGGCCACCGTTACCCACCAGCTGCGGATGTCGAAGCTGCTCCACTCGTCGCTCCAGAGCAACCGCACCTCGGGATACTGCATCCGCAACCGCAGATGCTGATCGAGGATCTGCTGCGGAGTCCAGGTCACCATCGTGGTGCCGTCGACGTCGACGGCAACCAGGCCAGGCTGCTTCGACGACACCTGCGGCACCCAGCGCTCGGCGAGGTCGGAGCTGATGAACGGGGCGTCGGCGTCGGCCTGGGCGCGCAGCGCGTCCAGCGCGACCGCCTCGGGGTCGCGGTCGGGTGCGGTCCCGGTGCCCGACGCGGTGCGGACCTCGAGCTCCCCGATCAGCGCGTCCTCGACCCGGTCAGGCCCGCGGCTGGTGCCCTCGTCGGTGCAGTCCACCAGCTGATCGCCGGCCGCGGCGACCGGACCGTTGCCGGTCGAACCGGACCCGCCGGATTCGCCCAGCGAGTTGGGCAACCGCCAGAAACTGCCCACCTCGAACTTCAGGTCCTGCTCGACGGCGCGGTCGTCGCCGTAGTCCTCGCCCGGCAGCAGCAGCGGCTGCTCGGAGAAGTCGAACTTCCCCGCGGCGATCTCACCGCGGGGATCGCTGATCCGGATCCGAAGGTCGTCGGTCGAGACGATGTCGCCGCCCGGGCAGCTGGCCTTGATCTGCATCGTGACGATCAGAGCGCCGTCCTCGGTGCGGTACTCGACCGGCGTCAGCTCCGGGGTTTTGCCGCACTTGGTGATCAGGCCGGCCCGGTCCGGGCCGTCGGTGTCGGTGATCGACGCGCGTCCGGGTGCCACCGCGGCCGGCCCGGTGGGCGCGTAGTAGCGCAGCGACTGCGCATCCATTGCGGCGAAACCCTGGCCGGCCGGCTCCAGATAGCCGCGCCCGGGCAGGTTCAACGTCCATTCGATATCCCCGGTGCCCAGATGCACCGCGGTCAGGGTTTCCTCGGCGCCGATCAGCACGCGTTGGCCGTCGGACAGCTCCAACTCGCCGGCCAGGTCCCGGGTCCACAGGTGCTGCCCGGTCGCCAGGTCGAAGGCAGCCAGCGGCAGCGGATCGGCCAGCCCCTCCGACCAGTGCCCGCCGGCCAGCACGGTGTCGCCGATGACGGTGCGCAACGCGTTGATCTCGTCGGCCCCGTCGGCCTGCCAGAGCTCGGCGCCGCTGCCGAATTCGTAGGCGGTCCGGCCGAAGATGAACGGCTGCTCGGTGTCCGGTGCCACCAGCCACGGCTCGGCGGCCACGATGCCGGCCATCGCGTCGGCCTCGATGGCATCGAGTTGGCGGCCCTGCTCGTTGAAAACCCGCGTCGTGTAGACCCGGTGATCGGCGGTGCAGGTGCGCCCGGCGAAACCCTGACCCGGGTAGACGGTGAGGTGCTGCAGATCCTCGTCGGCCAGCCGCCGGCCGTCCTCGGCGGCGGCCACCGTGACACCGATGTCGCTGCCGTTGTAGACGACGCCGCCGTCGACGCCGCGGTGATCGGTGTCGCCCGACCCGGGGCACTGGTCGTCGGCGCCGGCGTCGGGGTAGGTCTGGCGCCAATCGGCGGTCAGGTCCGTGGCGCTGCCCTTGGTGATCACCCGGGCGCGCTCCTCGGGGTCGTAGCCGAAGGTGTAGACCGCCGAATCCTGCACGGCCACCGCGTAGGTGTGCTCGGGCACCTCGATCGCGTGGTCCACCGCGCCGTCGGCCAGCGCGATGAACCGGACCGAGGTCACGGCGCTGCCCAGACCGAAGGTCGCGTCCCGGCCGACGCAGGGCAGCAGATCGTCGATGGTTGCGCTGGCGCACAACGGTTTGAAGCCGGCCTCGGCGGTCCATGCGATCTCCCCGGTGACCGCGTCCACAGCCACCAGGCTGGCCGGGCGGTCGCTCTGCGGCAGCACCGCCGTGGTCACCAGGGTGTCGCCCAGGTCGAGGAAACCGGGCCGCAGGTACTGGAACGACGTGCTGTCCGGGCGCACGAAGTTGGCCCGGTCGAACACCTCCTCGGCGTCGAGTTGCCAGGTCACCGTCGGTTTGGTCGGGTAGGTGCCCTTCAGCTGTCCGGCGACCGGGCCCCCGGCGTCCGGACCGGACGTCACGATCGCGGCGATCGCGCCCACCAGAGCGGCCACCAGCACCGCCACACCACCGGCCAGCACGAACGGCCAGACCCGGCGCTTGACCGGCAGTGGCCCCGGGTACGACGCCGGCGGAAAGCTCATATTCGGGTGTCCCCCACGTTCACTCGACGATGACTTCGCAGCACACTAGCGTCCCGGTCAGCGCGCGGTGGCCGCTACGCTCTCGGACGTGACGTCACCGGCCGCGGGTCCATTACCGAACAAGGTCCGGCGGGTTGGGGCGCCGATCGCCGCCATCATCGCGCTGGGCACGTTGACCGCGCTGCTGCTGGTGGTGATCACGGCATCCAACCCGGCCGGCGCGATCCTCGGCTTCGTCTTGACCACCGTGGCGATGGTCGTGGTGGTCGGCTGCTATCTCTGGCTGGACCGCTGGGAGCCCGAGCCGCCACGGCTGCTGATCATGGCGTTCCTGTGGGGCGCGTCGGTGGCCGTGGTGATCTCGATCGTGCTGGAGTTGGTCTTCGACGCGACACTGCGGGCCGGCGCCGGACCAGACGCCAGCTCGAGTCCGCTGACCATCGCGGTCGGCGCGCCGCTGATCGAGGAAGCCGCCAAGGGCCTATTCCTGCTGATCATGATGACCGGCCGCCGCCGCCACGAGCTCAACTCGCTGACCGACTGCCTGGTGTTCGCCGGCCTGACCGCGGCGGGCTTCGCCTGGATCGAGGACATCTTCTACATCGCCAGCGGGGAGAACATGGCGACCTCGTTGGTCACCGCGGCGCTGCGGCTGGTGATGGCGCCGTTCGCACATCCGCTGTTCACCACGTTCATCGGGATCGGCGTGTATTTCGCCCTGCACCGTCGCAGCCTGCTGGCCAAGGCCGGCTGCATCCTGGTCGGCTACCTGGCCGCGGTGCTGATGCACGGACTGTGGAACGGTTCGGCGCTGTTCGGCCCCCAGGTCTACTTCGGGTTGTACGTGGTCTGGATGGTGCCGATCTTCGTCGCAGCGATCGTGTTGGCGCTCTACGGCCGTCGGCGCGAGCAGCAGATCGTGGCCGCCAAGCTGCCCGGCATGCTGGCCGCCGGCCTGATCAGCCCCAGCGAGGCCACCTGGCTGGATTCCATGCGGACCCGCAAGCTCGCGATCGCCGCGGCTCGCCGCGTCGGCCCGTCCGGCGCCCATGACGACGTGAAAGCCTTCGCCACCCAGGTGGTCAAGTTGGCGTTCGCGCAGGACCGGCTCGATCGCGGGTTCGCCGACCCCTGGGCAATCGCGTTGCGCGACGAGGAAACCCACCGGCTGTACGCGGTCCGCCAATCGGCCGGCGCAACCTTGGCGCGCTTGCAGGGCTACCCCGCGCGCTAGCGTGGTGCTTACCGGCGCCGCGTGCGGGCCAGCCGCCACAGCACCAGACCGGCCTGCAGCCCGAACGCCACCGAGATCATCGAGATCAAGGTGGCGGGCAGCGCCGAATCCCCCTCCGCGCCGAACAGTTCGGTGATCCCGATCAGGCCCATCGAGCCCGGCACCAGCAGCCAGAACCCGGGCAGGATCAGGGTGATGGCAGGAGGTGCGCTCGCGCGCCGCGAGATCAACAACGCCATCAGCGTCAGCACCAAACCGCCGCAAAAGCCGCTGGCGTAGCTGCCCAACACCAGATCACCGGCGAACTGGCCCAGATAGGCGGCGTAGGCGATGATCAGCAACCAGGGCAGGAACGACGGCGGTGGCGCCAGGAACAACATCACCCCCAGCGCGTACACCGCGACACCCAGCCACGGTGCCCACCAGCCGATGTGGTTCACGGCGGCCGCGCTGAGTTGGTGTTCGTCCAGGCGCAACAATTGCGCGGCGATCAGGATGCCGAACGCCAGCTGCACCAACTGGATGAACCCGGCGATCAGCCGACTCGACCCGGAGATGACATCGCGCGAGGTCAATTCGATCACCGACAACGTGATCGCCGCGCCCGGCAGGAACATCGCCAACGGCGGGATCAGTGCGCGCAGACCCACGTGGTCCAGGCCCAGTCGTTGCGCTCCGAGGATGCAGATCGCGGTCACTGCGAACGCGCTGACCACCGGGGCCAGCGGCGCCAGGCCGGCCACGCGTTGACCGGCCGTCCAGAACATACCGACCGGCAGCCCGAGCACCAACGCGGTCAGCGCGTTCAGCCAGGTCGGTTCGAGCACCAAAGCCAGACCGGCGCTTTGGATTCCGTACCCCAGGACGGTGACCCAGACCGGGTACGGCGCCGGGCTGCCGACGATCCGGTCCAAGCTGGCCTGCCCGTCGGCCGGCGACACCCGGGCCGCCAATGCTGCCGACACCAACCGCGCCAGCGGAAACATCTGGTCGAACCGCAACGGCCTTTCCACGTGCGCGGTCTCGACGATCGAGCCGGCCGCTCCGGCCGACCCCACCACCTGCACATGGTTGGGCAATGCGACGACCGAGTTGTCCACCCGGTATCTGGCAGAGCTGCGTTCCAGCATCTCCCGGACCAGCGTCACCGGATAGTTCGAGGCACTCATCGCCGCACCCAGACGGGCGAGGAAGCGGATCGACTGGTCGGTCATGGCAGGGAGCTCAGTGTGCTGCGGCGTCCCAGCTGCGGCCGTACCCCACTGAGACCTCCAGCGGAACGTCCAACGGGTAGGCGCCGCCCATCTTCTCCCGCACCAGGGCTTCGACCGCGTCGCGTTCCCCATCGGCGACCTCGAGCACCAGTTCATCGTGCACCTGCAGCAGTAGCCGGGTCTGCAGACCGGCATCCCGCAGACCGCGCTCCAGTTCGATCATCGCGACCTTGATGATGTCGGCGGCGCTGCCCTGGATCGGGGCGTTGAGCGCGGCCCGTTCGGCGGCTTCGCGCACCTGACGGTTACTGCTGTCCAGTTCCGGCAGATAGCGCCGGCGGCCCAGCACCGTCGAGGTGTAACCATCCTTGCGGGCCTGGTCGACCACCGCCCGCAGATAGTCCCGCACCCCACCGAACCGGGTGAAGTAGGCCTCCATCTGCTCCTTGGCTTCCTCGGTGGAGATCTTGAGCTGCTGAGCCAACCCGTAGGCGCTCAACCCGTACGCCAGCCCGTACGACATGGCCTTCACCCGGCGACGCAATTCCGGTGTGACATCGGAGATCTCGACACCGAAAGCCCGGGACGCGACGAACGAATGCAGGTCCTCCCCGGTGTTGAACGCCTCGATCAGACCGGCATCTTGGGACAGGTGCGCCATGATCCGCATCTCGATCTGGCTGTAGTCGGCGGTCATCAGTTCGACATAGCCGGTGCCCACCACAAACGCGTCGCGGATCTCCCGGCCGGCGTCGGTACGGATCGGGATGTTCTGCAGGTTGGGTTCGGTGGAGGAAAGCCGGCCGGTCGCGGCAATGGTCTGGTTGAAGGTGGTGTGGATCCGGCCGTCCGAGGCCACCGCGTTGAGCAAACCGTCGACGGTGACCTTGAGCCGGGTGACGTCGCGGTGGGTCAACAGGTGCTGCAGGAACGGATGCCCGGTCTTGTCGAACAGTGACTGCAGCGCATCGGCGTCGGTGGTGTAGCCGGTCTTGGTCTTCTTGGTCTTGGGCATGCCCAACTCGTCGAACAGCACGACCTGCAACTGCTTTGGCGAGCCCAGGTTGATCTGCTTGCCGATCACGGCGTAGGCCGCCTCGGCGGCATCCCGGATCTGGTCGGCGAAGCTGGATTGCAGTTCGGTCAGCCGATCCAGGTCCACCGCGATGCCGCGCGCCTCCATGTCGGCCAGTACCCGTTGCACCGGCAACTCGATGCGCTCGAGCAGTGACGAGGATTCGATCCGCGCCAGCTCCGCGTCCAGCGCGTCGGCCAGGTCGAGTGCCGCACAGGCCCGCAGGATCAACGTCTGTGCGGCCTGCTCGTCGACGCCGTCGCTGTCGTCGAGCAGTGAAAGTTGTTGCTGTTCTGGGGCATCCGCGCGCAGCTCGCGCGCCAGATAGCGCAACGAGAGGTCATCGAGGGTGAAGCTGCGCTGTCCGGGCCGCACCAGGTAGGCGGCCAGCGCGGTATCGGAGGTCACGCCGTTGAGCTGCCAGCCTCGGCCGGCCAGATCGTGCATGGCGAACTTGGCTTCGTGCACGGCCTTGGGCGGGCCCGGGTCCGCGAGCCAGGACGCCAGCGCGGCTTCGTCGTCGGGGTCCAGCGCGGTGGTGTCGATGTAACGACCCTCCCCGTCGGCGGACACGATGGCCAAGGCCGTGGCGTCGGCGTCGTAGGCGAGGTGGGTGCCGGCCACCGCCAGACCGAACCGGCGGCCGTCGCTGTGCTCGGTCAGCCAGGCACCCAACTCGCCGGGCACCAACGGTCCGCCGCGCACATCGAAACCCTGCTCGACCTCGGGGTCGACCGAGGCCAGCGTGTCGAACAACCGGTCGCGCAGCACCCGGAACTCGAGATCGTCGAACAGTCGGTGGATCCGGTCCCGGTCCCAGGGCTGCATCCGCAGGGTGTCCGGGGTCTGCGCCAACGGCACGTCCCGCACCAGGTCGGTCAACTCGCGGTTCAAGATCACCGAGGACAGGTTGGCCCGCAGCGAGTCGCCGACCTTGCCCTTGACCTTCTCCACGTTGTCGACCAAACCCTGCAGCGAGCCGTACTCGGCGATCCACTTGGTCGCGGTCTTCTCCCCCACCCCCGGAATGCCGGGCAGGTTGTCGCTCGGGTCACCGCGCAGCGCCGCGAAGTCCGGGTACTGGGCCGGGGTCAGTCCGTACTTCTCCTGCACCGCGTCCGGGGTGAACCGGGTCAGCTCGGACACCCCCTTGCGCGGATAGAGCACGGTGATGTCCTCGTTCACCAGTTGCAGCGCGTCCCGGTCGCCGGTGACGACCAGCACCCGGTAGCCCTCGGCCGCCGCCTGGCTGGCCAGCGTCGCGATGATGTCGTCGGCCTCGAAACCCGGTTCGGCCATCGCGGTGATGCCCAGCGCGGCCAGCACTTCCTTGGTGATGTCGATCTGACCGCGGAACTCGTCCGGGGTCGCGGACCGACCCTCCTTGTAGGCCGGGTACTTGTCCTTGCGAAAGGTCTGCCGGGACACGTCGAAGGCCGCGGCGATGTGACTGGGTCCTTCGTCGCGCAGCAGATTGATCAGCATGGCGGTGAACCCGTAGACCGCGTTGGTGGTCAAACCACCCTGGGTCTTGAAGTTCTCCGCGGGCAGTGCGTAAAACGCCCGGAAGGCCAGCGAGTTGCCGTCCAGCAGCATCAACGTGGGCTTGTCGTCGGCAGCGGTCGCGGCGGTCTTGGCTGGGCTCACCTTGCTCACTTTAGGCACCCGCGCCGACAGCCTGGCCGTCCAGTCGTCCACCGCCGGTCACATCTCGATCAGCGGGACAAAACTGGAACACGTTTCAGTTCTGCATCCACGATCGTTTAGGCTGGCCAGGTGTCAGCAGCGACTTCGCAACCCGCGCTCGACGGGTGGTTTTCCACCGACGACGCCGGTGCCACCCACCTGATCGGCGGCAAGTGCCCACAGTGCGCCACCTACGTGTTTCCGCCGCGGGAGAACAACTGCCCCAACCCGGCCTGCGACAGTGACGTGCTCGAGTTGGTCGAGCTGTCCCGGCGCGGAAAGGTGTGGAGCTACACCGAGAATCGGTACCCGCCGCCGGCGCCCTATCCGGCGCCGGATCCCTTCGAACCGTTCGCGATCGCCGCGGTCGAATTGGCCGACGAGGGTCTGATCGTGCTGGGCAAGGTGGTCGACGGCACGCTGGCCGCCGACCTGAAGGTCGGCATGGAGATGGAACTGACCACGATGGTGCTCTACACCGACGACGACGGCGTCGAACGCACCACGCACGCCTGGAGGATCGCATGAGCCGGACGACTCCAGAACCGCTGTACATCCTGGGTGCCGGCATGCACCCGTGGGGCAAATGGGGCCGCGACTTCACCGAGTACGGCGTGGTCGCGGCGCGCGCCGCGCTGGCCGAGGCCGGGCTGGACTGGCCCCAGATCCAGATGGTGGCCGGGGCCGACACCATCCGCAACGGCTATCCGGGCTTCATCGCCGGCTCGACGTTCGCGCAGAAGTTGGGCTGGAACGGCGTGCCGGTGTCGTCGAGTTACGCGGCCTGCGCGTCGGGATCGCAAGCGCTGCAAAGCGCACGCGCGCACATCCTGGCCGGGTTCTGCGACGTCGCACTGGTGATCGGCGCCGACACCACCCCCAAGGGCGCGTTCGCTCCGGTCGGCGGGGAACGCCGCAACGACCCGGACTGGCAGCGTTTCCACCTGATCGGTGCGATGAACCCGGTGTACTTCGCGCTGCTGGCGCGCCGCCGGATGGACCTCTACGGCGCCACCGCCGAGGACTTCGCTCAGGTCAAGGTGAAGAACTCCCGGCACGGCGTGGCCAACCCAATGGCCCGCTACCGCAAGGAAACCGCCGTCGAGGACGTGCTGGCCAGCCCGGTGGTCGCCGACCCGCTGCGCCAGCTGGACATCTGCGCCACCTCCGACGGCGCGGCCGCGTTGATCGTGGCCAGCGCGGACTTCACCCGCAAGCACCTGGGTTCGCTCAACGGTGTGCCGTCGGTGCGCGCGATTTCCACGGTGACCCCGCGCTATCCGCAGCATCTGCCCGAATTGCCGGACATCGCAACGGATTCCACCGCGGCCGTGGCCGCCCCGGAGCGGGTGTTCAAGGATCAGATCCTGGACGCCGGCTACGACGAGGCCGGCATCGGCCCCGAGGACGTCAGCCTGGCCGAGGTCTACGACCTGTCCACCGCGCTCGAACTGGACTGGTACGAGCACCTGGGCCTGTGCGCCAAGGGTGAAGGTGAGCAGCTGCTACGCAGTGGCGCCACCGCGATCGGCGGCCGCGTCCCGGTCAACCCCTCCGGCGGTCTGTCCTGCTTCGGTGAGGCCATCCCGGCCCAGGCCATCGCACAGGTCTGCGAACTGACCTGGCAGCTCAAGGGTCAGGCCACCGGCCGCCAGGTCGAGGACGCCACCGTCGGTATCACCGCCAACCAGGGCCTGTTCGGGCACGGTTCCTCGGTGATCGTGGCGCGCTGAGGCCACGGCTGATCATGGCCGGCATCGTCGCGGTGTGGGTCAAACCGGGCAGCAAGAAGGGCCCGCTGGTGGAACCCGGCCCAGACGGCGAGCTGATCGTTTACGTGCGCGAGCGCGCGGTCGACGGCAAGGCGAACGACGCCGTCACCAAAGTGCTGGCCGAGCATTTCGGGGTGGCGCGCAGTGCGGTGCAACTGGTGTCCGGAATGACCGCGCGGCGCAAGCGTTTTCGGATCGACGGGTGAGCAGTCACTGCACCTGGTAGATCCAGATCAGGGTGCTGGTCAGCTCACCGAAGTCGGTCCACTGATACCGGCGTTCGAGTCCCTGACCGTCGTAGTTGCGCACGAAGTCCAGCACCGCCGAACGGGTGCGCGCACCCGAGTCGATGGCCGCGAGCAAGATCGTGCCCAGGTCGTAGGCCCCCGCGCTGTAGGTGCCCGGCTGGTAGCCGAACTTGTTCCGATAGGCCTCGGCGAAGTCGGCCGGAGCCGGCCCACATGAGCAGGACAGCAGCGTGCCGAGTCCGGCGTCGCCGGCCTGCTCGACGAACGTCGGGTCGTTGACGGCGTCACCGCCGACGAACTGCGCCGAGACCCCGGCGTCGCGCAACGCGTTGACCAGTTCGGCAGCCTGGCCGTAGTAACCGCTGAAGAACACGGTGTCCGGCGCCCGTTCGGCCACCGCGGCGACCGCGGCCGAAAAATCTTGTGCCCCATGCTCGATCGTCACTGCGCAGCCGGCATTGGACGCGGTGCCGAGCACCTCACGCACCGCCGAAGCCAGGCCGAGGCCGTACCCGGTGCCGTCGTCGAGCACGCAGACCTTGCTGGCTCCGCGCTGTCTGGTCAGGTAGTTGGCCACCGCGGTGCCCTGCACCCCGTCGTTGGCCACGCCGCGGAAGAAGGTCCGCCAGCCCTGTTCGGCCAACGTCACCGCGGTCGCCGACGGCGTGAGCGCGGGCAACCCGGCCTCGGCGAAGATCTCCCCCGCCGCCTTGACCTCATCGGAGAACTCCGGACCGATCAGTCCGACGGTGAAGGCGTCGTCGACGATCTGCTCGGCCGCCTGGGCGGCCTGCTCGGGATCCCCGTGCGTGTCGAACACCTTGAGTTGCACCTGACAGCCCGGGTTGGCCTCGTTGTGCTGATCGACCGCCAATTGCACACCGTCATTGATGTTGCGGCCCAGTCCGGCACCGCGACCGTCGATGGCACCGGCCATCGCGATCGACAGCGGTGGGCACACCGCAGTCCCGTCACCGGCCGGGTCCGCCGGTGCCGCAGCGCTTTCGGCCCGGACCTGATCGCCGTTCTGGTCGATCTGGAGTTGCGCGACGATGCTCGGCGCTGCCGCGGACTCGTCCCGGTCCGCTCCCCCTGCCTGACATCCGGCGGCGACGAGTGCCACCACCGCGGCCGAGGCCACTACCCATCCGCGCGTAATTGACACCGCGCCATTCTGGCAAAGCCGGCTCAGAAATCCAGACTCCCGTGCGGGCTGGCATCGCGGTGGGTGTCCGGAGTCCAGCCCAACACGGCGGCCACCGACAGGATGACCAGCATCGAGGTGAACACCAGCAGAGTCGTCATGTTCTTACTGTCCACCCGGCCGCAACCGAATTAACAGTGGCAGGAATGCCAGTATCAATAAATATTCCGCCAGCAGTCGACGGGGCGTGTGCGCGGCGCACCGGCGCTGCACGCTATACAGTCCCGGAAGCCGCGCAACGCGCTGCGGGGGAAAAGACGGAGGTTTCGTGCGCACCGTACTGGTAGGCCTGGTGCTACTACTGGCCACACTGTTCGGCGGCGCGGGACTGGCCTGGGCCGACGACGACACCGCCACGGTGTCCGGCCGCCTGGTCAATGCCGGCGAACCGGTTCCCGACGTCACGGTGCGCGCACTCGACGCCGACGGCACCGAGCTCACCAGCACCACCTCCGACGAAACCGGCCGGTGGACCATGCAGGTCACGGTCGGTCCGCGGGTCTTCGAGGTGGATCCGGAAACCCTGCCCGACGGTGTCAGCGTGCAGGGTTCGGTGCAGCGCACGGTGGCAGCCGGCCGCCCCAACACCGTCGTCTTCTCCTTCGGCGAGGCGCGCACCGGGATGTCGACGCCGTTCTACGAGCGCTTCATCCGACTGACCATCGACGGTCTGCGGTTCGGCCTGGTGATCGCGGTGGCCGCGATCGGGTTGAGCCTGATCTTCGGCGTCACCGGTCTGACCAACTTCTCGCACGGTGAACTGGTCACCCTGGGCGCGGTGGTCACCTGGGCCTTCAACGCCGCGATGGGTATGGCACTGCTGCCGGCCGCCCTGTTGGCGATCGTGGTGGGCGCGGCCATCGGCTGGCTCAATAACGCCGCGGTGTGGCGACCGCTGCGAAAACGAAGAGTCGGGCTGATCCCGCAACTCGTGGTGTCGATCGGGCTGGCGCTGATCCTGCGCTACCTGATCCTGATGTTCTTCTCCGACCGCACGCAGGCCTATGAGAACTATCCGGTCAACACCCAACGACAGTGGGGTCCGATCGCGATCACCGACATGAACCTGCTCAGCATCGGGATCAGCGTCGTGGTGCTGATCGCGGTCGCCCTGATGCTGCAGAAGACCCGGATCGGCAAGGCCATGCGCGCGGTCGCCGACAACCGGGACCTGGCGGCCTCGTCGGGCATCGACGTCGAGCGCGTGATCATGGTCGTCTGGGTGCTGGGCGGCGCGCTGGCGGCGCTGGGCGGCATCCTGCTGGCATTCTCCGAGCTCGGTGGCCGCGCGCAGTGGGAGATGGGTTTCAAGCTGCTGCTGCTGATGTTCGCCGGCATCACCCTGGGCGGGCTGGGCACCGCCTACGGCGCACTGCTGGGCTGCATCATCGTGGGTCTGCTGGTGCAGTGGTCGACGCTGGTGATCAACCCGGACCTGAAGTACGTCGGCGGTCTGCTGGTGCTGATCCTGATCCTGATCGTCCGGCCTCAGGGCATCCTGGGCTCCCGGGAAAGGATCGGGTGACGCCGGAATGGACCTGCTCAGTGTGTTGCAGACCTCGCTGGCCCAGCTGGTCGGCCCGTCGGCGATCTTCTACGCCCTGCTGGCGATCGGGCTCAACCTGCACTTCGGCTACACCGGTCTGCTGAACTTCGGCCAGATCGGCTTCGCGCTGCTGGGCGGCTACGGGGTCGGCATCATGACCGTGACCTACCAGCAGCCGCTGTGGGTCGGCGTACTGGTCGGCCTGGCGGCTGCCGGACTGCTGGCCGTGGTGCTCGGCATCCCGACCCTGCGATTGCGCGCCGACTACCTGGCCATCGCGACCATCGCAGCGGCCGAGGTGCTGCGCTTGATATTCCGTTCCACGGCATCAGATCCGGTGACCCGGTCCACCAACGGCATCTACGGTTTCGCCGACCCGTTCACCCGATTCAGCCCGTTCGATTCCAGCCGTACCTATTCGCTGTTCGGCGTGAAGTTCGTCGGCGACGACCTGTGGGCCATGTTGGTCGGTTGGACGCTGGTGATCCTGCTGTGCGGGTTCGTCTACCTGCTCACCCACAGCCCGTGGGGTCGGGTACTCAAGGCCGTCCGCGAGGACGAGGACGCCGCGCGCTCGCTGGGCAAGAACGTCTTCGTCTACAAGCTGCAGGCCCTGGTGCTCGGCGGCATGATCGGCGGGCTGGGCGGCGTCTTCAATGCGTTGCAGACCAAGTCGATTCACCCGGACTTCTACTCCACCGCGCAGACTTTCTACGCGTTCGGCGCGCTGTTACTCGGCGGTGCGGCCACGGTGTTCGGTCCGGTGATCGGCGCCATGCTGTTCTGGTTCCTGCTGGCCATCCCGGACGCCCTGCTGCGGCAGGCCATCGCCGGCCCGGACCCGCTGCTGCCGCTGACCGACGCCCAGGTGGGCGCCACCCGGTACGTACTGCTCGGTGTCCTGATCGCAGTGTTGATGGTGTTCCGACCACAAGGAATCATGGGCAAGAGACGGGAGGTGCAACTCGATGGTTGAGGCACCCGACCTGGCCGCCCGGGCAGCATTTACCGGCGTCACCGCCGCCGCGGGCTCGGCCAAACCCGACCCGATCCTGGTGGCCGACAAGGTATCCCGTTCGTTCGGAGGTCTGCGCGCAGTCGACGTCGATCACCTGGAAATCCAGCGCGGCGCGATCACCGGGCTAATCGGGCCCAACGGCGCCGGCAAGACCACGCTGTTCAATCTGTTGACCGGCTTCGACCGGGCCGACACCGGAACCTGGTCGGTGGACGGCGTCGACCTCGGTAAGCGGCACCCGCATGAGGTCGCCCGCTACGGTGTGGTGCGCACCTTCCAGCTGACCAAGGCGCTGTCCCGAATGTCGGTGCTGGACAACGTCCGACTGGGTGCACCGGGTCAGCAGGGTGAACGCATCCTGCCCGCGCTGCTGCGGACGTGGCGGCGTCAGGAAGCCGAGATCACCGAACGCGCGCACGCCATGCTGACCCGGTTCAAGCTGGACACCAAGGCCCATGACATGGCCGGCTCGCTGTCCGGCGGCCAGCGCAAGCTGCTGGAGATGGCCCGCGCGTTGATGACCAATCCGAAGGTGATCATGCTCGACGAGCCGATGGCCGGCGTGAACCCGGCGCTCACCCAGAATCTGCTCGAACACGTCAAATCGCTGCGCGACGACGGCATGACCGTGGTGTTCGTCGAGCACGACATGGACGTGATCCGCGACATCAGCGACTGGGTGGTGGTGATGGCGCAGGGCACCGTCATCGCGGAGTCACCGCCGGAGGTCCTGGCCGACAACGCCGCCGTCGTCGACGCCTACCTGGGCAGCCACCACGATCAGGCCCTGGAGTTCGACGACGAGGGCAACCCGGTCGGCGCCACCGCGGTGCTGGCCGACGAGATCGAGCAGGCCGTGCTGGAGACCATCGAAGCCGGCGGCGACCTGTCCGAGCCGATCGAGGGTGACCGCTGATGACCGAATCCACCCCCGAGGGGCACGCCCGATGCGCCGAAGGCGCGCTGCTGCGCGCCGACCGGTTGGTGGCCGGCTACATCCCCGAAGTCGACATCCTGCGTGGCTGTGACTTCTATCTGCGCGACGGCGAAATCGTCGGCATCATCGGCCCCAACGGCGCCGGGAAGTCGACCTTGCTCAAGACGCTGTTCGGGCTCATCCCGATCCGCTCCGGCGCGGTCACGCTGCGCGACGCGGACATCACCGCGGCCCCCGCGCACGTCTTGGTCACCAAGGGCGTCGGTTATGTACCGCAGAACAACAACGTGTTCGCGGCGTTGACCATCGAAGAGAACATGGAGATGGGCGCCTACCTGCGGCCGGCCAAGTTCGCCGAACGGTTCGAGTTCGTCAGCGAGCTGTTCCCGCTGCTGGCCGAACGCCGAAAGGTGAAGGCGGGCGCGCTGTCCGGCGGGGAACGCCAAATGGTCGCGATGGGCCGGGCCCTGATGATGGAACCGTCGGTGCTGCTGCTCGACGAGCCGTCGGCCGGGCTCTCACCGATGTTCCAGGACGAGGTGTTCATCCGCTGCAAGCAGATCAACGCCACCGGCGTCTCGGTGATCATGGTGGAACAGAACGCGCGTCGCTGCCTGCAGATCTGCGATCGGGGCTACGTCCTGGACCAGGGCACCAACGCCTACACCGATACCGGGGCCAACCTGATGACCGATCCCAAGGTGATCGAACTGTATCTGGGCACGCTGGCCGGCAGCCGGGAGAAGAAGAAGTAACTCAGTCGGACCAGACGTGGAAATCGCCGGTCCCCGAGGCCGAACCATCATCGCTGGTGCAGGAGACCTCGTACCACTCCGAATCGGACGGGTCCCGATCCAGAACCAGCGTCGTGGAGTTGCCCGAGCGGATGTCCGCCGAATCGCTGTCCCACAAGATTTCGAAGGTCGCCTCGGCCGCACAACTGATGTCGTAGTCGGAGTCGTTGTCGATGGTGATCGACACCCGGTCGCCCGCGGCCGTCCAGTCACAGTCCACATCGCGAAGGTCGAACATCAGGTCACATGAGCCGGACTCCGAGAAGTGCGCCGACGCCGTCGGCAGCGCCACAAACGCGCCGACCGCGGCCGTCGTGACACACATCACGGACAGCCCAAATCGTATAGGGCGCAACATAACTCCTTGAATCCTGGTTGACTTGTGCAGTGTAGCGGCACCGCACAGAAAATCGGCCGGCACCCCTGGCGCCGGCCGATTCCCTTTGCTGCTAACTCAGATTCAGCTCTGCACCACGATGTAGTCGGTGGTCTCGAGCTTGTTGTCGGCGGTGAACACCAGGCTGCCGTATGAGCCCACCGACGGTTCGCCGGCATCAGTGAACGCCAACTCGCCGGTCACACCGTCGTAGTCGATGTCCTCACCGGCGCGCACCAGGTCGCGGCACTGCGCGAACGTCGTGCACTTGGTGCCGTCCTTGGTGACACCGTTGATGTTGGCGGCGATGTCCACTCCCGCGGTCGACTTGGCGACCTCGGCCGCCAACGCCGAGATGACGACGGCATCGAAAGCCTCACCGGCGTAGTTGAAGTCGACCAGATTCGGGTCCTGGGCCTTGAGCCGGGCCTCGAACTCATCGCTGACGTCGGTGAGCGGCGTGGTGCCCTTCATCCCGGTCAGTAGGCCGGGCGCCACGCCCTCGCCGAGCGCGTTGCCCATGTTGCCGTCGGTGCCGTAGACCAGCATGCCGTCGGACGGCCCGATGCCGACCTCGTGCATGCGGGTGATGATCTTGGCGGTCTCCTCGAAGCCGAGCACCGCGACCGCGTCCGGGTTGAACTCCTTGACCCGGTCCACCTCCGCGTTGAACGACTGGGCGTTCGGGTCGTAGATGATCTTGGTGATCTGGTCGGACGGGATGCCGGCCGCCTCCAGGTTCTTGACGGTGTTGGACGCCAGACCGGTGCCGTACGGGTCGTTGAGCGCCAGGATGGCCACCCGCTGCGCACCGTCGGTGGTGATCAGCTGAGCCAGCGCCTGGGCCTGCAGCACGTCGGTGGGGGCGGTACGGAAGTACATGCCCTTGTCCTGGTAGCAGACGAACTGGTCGGAGGTGTTGGCCGGGGAGAACATCACCGCACCGGCGCTGGCGATCTTGTCGATCACCTTGAGCGATACAGCCGAGGATGCGGCGCCCACGATGACGCTGGCACCTTCGGCCAGCTCGCGGTCGACGGTGGTGTTGGCGGTGTCGGTGGTGGTGTCACCGGAGTCACCGGTGATCAAGGCGACTGGCTGGTCGAGCACACCGCCGGCGTCGTTGATCTCCTTGACCGCGATCTGCACGCCGGCCACCTCGGGCGGCCCGAGGAAGGCCAGGGTGCCGGTCTCGGGCAACAGGGTGCCGATCTTGAGCGCCGAGGTGTCCGGGGTGGCCCCGGCGACCGCCTGTGGCGGATCGCATTCGGTGCTGACCTCTACGGTCTCGGACACCGACTCGGTGCTGTCACCGGCCGCGTCATCGGTCGATTCGCTCGAACAGGCCGACAAGGCCAGAGCCGCCGCTCCGGTCAGCGCGAAGATCCGCGCGAGGGTCCGGTTGTTCATCGAGAGACACTCCTCATGGTCGAAGCCAACTCTTGTCTCACCCAGTCCCCCGGGCTTCGGTGCTTGACGCTATCGGCTGGGCCGGATCTGCGACCACCCGCGCAGCCGTCGTGATCATTCTGTGACAGAAGTCTCCGACGCGCCCTCCGCAGCCTGCGCGGGTGGGTCCAGCGTCTCGAGGACCACTTCGGCGACTCGTTTCATCGTGGTGCGCCGGTCCATCGCGGCGCGCTGGATCCACTTGAAGGCTTCCGGCTCGGTCATGTTCTGCTTGCTCTGCAGCACACCTTTGGCGCGTTCGACCAGCTTGCGGGTCTCCAGCCGGTCGGAGAGGCTGGCGACCTCCTGTTCCAGCGCGCTGATCTCGGCGAACCGGCTCACGGCCAGCTCGATGGCCGGGATCAGATCGGTGATCGAGAACGGTTTCACCAGATAGGCCATGGCGCCGGCTTCCCGGGCCCGCTCCACCAGGTCACGCTGACTGAAGGCGGTCAGCACGACGATCGGAGCGATCCGCTTGCTGGCGATCTCGGCGGCCGCGTCGATGCCGTCCCGACGCGGCATCTTGACGTCCATGATCACCAGATCGGGGCGGACGGCTTCGGCCAGCTCGACGGCCTCCTGCCCGTCGCCGGCCTCACCCACCACCTGATAGCCCTCTTCCCGCAGCATCTCGGCGAGGTCGAGCCGGATCAAGGCCTCGTCCTCGGCGATCAGCACCCGGAGGGACTTGGCTGCGGCGGTATCGGGCCCGGTCATGCCGACCATTGTCGCCTGCGGGCACCGACGCGGCGAGCCCGGGGCGCCCACAGCAGAAACCGTGTGCGAACTCGGCCCAGCGATCCTCTATGGTGGTAACTCGCAGCACGCACGCCCTCGTATCCCAATTGGCAGAGGAAACGGATTCAAAACCCGTCCAGTGTGAGTTCGAGTCTCACCGAGGGCACTCAGCAGGACCAGCCGGCACGCGGCGCTCTACGCTTCGAACCGTGCTCGGCAATGGCGAACCCCGGTTCAGCATCGGTGACGGCTACGCCGTCTACCGCGGGCCGATCGCCGCCGGCACTCTGCATCGGCACGCGGCCTTCCAGATCGCCATCAGTTCGACCGGCACCGTCGCCATCACCGACGATTCCGGCACCGAGCATCGGGCGGCGGCTCTCGTGGTGCCACCGATGCTGCGGCACTGCCTGCAGGCCGCGCCGGACGTACTGACCTTCTTCGTGGAGCCGCACTGCCGGTTCGCCGACCACTTGCGGGCGGAATGCCTCGCAGGCATCACCGTCGTCCCGCAATTGCGCGCGCTGTGCGAAGCGGACGTCGCCCGTGCCACCCGGCAAGCAGGTGATCTCGATCCCCGGCTGGTGCGCGCGCTGGATGCGTTGCGCCACGGCACCGCCGCGATCCCGACGGTCGCAGCCCAGGTCGGGTTGTCGCCGCAGCGGCTGCGCGCCCTGGCCCGCGCGGAGTTGGGCATGCCGCTGGCTCGCTGGCGGCTGTGGTCGCGGTTGCGCCGCGTCGCGGAAGCCGTGCAGGCCGGCGAGCCGCTGGCCGCGGCGGCAATCACGGCCGGGTTCTCCGATCAGGCACACCTGAATCGCTCGATGCGAGAGATGATGGGCGTCACGCCTGCCACCGTTGTGCCGCTACTGCGCGCTCACGGCTTGCGCGCGACGTAAATCGAAATCGAGCCGCTGACAGTCGAAACCGTCTCGGCTTCCCGCACCTCATCGAACCCGGCGTCGGAGATCAACTGCGGCAACACGCCGTCGGCGTTCGGCTGGGTGTCGCGCTTGCCGTCGGCAAGCTGGACGATCCGAAAACCCAACCGCATCAACATTGTTCGCTGCAACCCATAGTCGGCGATCACCAGTTTTCCACCGGGCCGCAGCACGGCGAACATCGACGCGAGTATCGCCCGCTTGGTGGGCATCGGACATTGATGCAACACCAGGCTGGACACGACGGCGTCGGTCGAGTCTGGATCCAGCTGATCGGTCAGCGCGTCTCCCATGCCGCGAATCCACTGCACCGAGGCATCGGCCGCGGCCGCCTTGCGCCGGGCCACCTCCAGAATCTCTGGATCGGGGTCGACACCGATCACCTGGGCCGCCGGTTCCACTCGGTGCAGCAGCAGCGCCAGCGATCCGGTGCCGCAGCCGACGTCGACGATCACCTGGCCCGGTCGCGGAGCCACGTACAGCGCCGCCAAGGCACGCCAGAGCCGCTCACGCGTGAGGGCAACGACGTAGTCGAAGAACTTTGCGGGGGCAAACCGTCCGAGCGCCGGGGTAAATGTTTCCGTCATGCAGCAAGCGTGACCGAGCCGTCTCGGCTCGTCTTGAACAATCCGCTCGTGCGGTCAGGAACCGGCGAATGAAAGCTCGCGCAGCTCAGCGCGGGCCCGGCGCTCCACGAACAGCGGAACGAACTCACGGATCGGACTGCCGTCGAACCGCGCGAGCGCATGATCGACGGTGTCGGCGACGTCGCCCGGCGAAAGGTCGGCGAACGCCACGGTAAGGCGCTGAATCAACTCGTCGATCTGGGCAGATTCGTCCTTGATTCGCATAAGCCCGATTATGGGTTGGCAGCTCGACACCCGTCAATATGAACGCCGACACACGAACGTGCGGACTCCGATCCGGCTGTCATCACCCGTGCATGAATGCGATGACGGCTTGCACCCGCCGGTGATCGTCTCGACGTTCCGTGATCCCGAGCTTGGTCATGATGCTGTGCACGTGCTTCTCGACGGTGCCCTCCGCCACATACAGTCGACGCGCGATACCGGCGTTCGACCGGCCTTCGGCCATCAGGCTCAACACTTCGTGCTCCCGCGCACTCAGCGTGGCCAGCGGGTCGTCGTGCAGCCGCGCCGAAACCAGCGCCTCCGCCACCGCCGGTCCTACGATGCATGCTCCCTTGGCAATTCGCTTGAGCATGTCGACGAAATCCTCGATGTCGGTCACCCGGCTGGTCACCAGGTAACTGATGCCGGCACCGCTGGACAGCGCGTCGATCGCATGCTGGACCTCGACGCGCGCGCACAGGACGAGCACACCGACCTTCGGGAACTCAGTGCGCAACAGCCGTGCTGCCTCATATTCGGCTGGGTGATCGGCCGGTACCGGAATGCTGATCACCACCAGGTGCGGTGCGGTGGCGCGCACCAACGGAGCCAGTTCGCCGACGCCGCCCGCGCTACCCACCACGACGAAATCCCGACGTTCGAGCAGGCTCGCCAGACCCTCCCGGAACAGGAAGTCCGCACCCGCCACGATGGTGCGCACCGAAGCCGTCGGCGCGGCGTGCTCCGGCAGTCCGTGGTCGCTTCGTTCGGTCATCGGGTCCCTTCACACCGGCACACGCCCAGTCTCCCCCTACTACCTGCTGGCCGGCATTCCCCTCGGGGGTCAGCCCCAATGACAATCAGCGCCCACGCGACAACCGTGGAAGACATACGACACACCAGCAAAGGAGGTGTGGACAGCATGGACCTGAAGCACAAATCGCCCCGCTCGGCCTTGATCGGCGCGGCGGCGGCGTTCGGAATCGCGCTCGGTGTCGCCGTAGCGCCGGTGGCCTACGCGGAACCCGTGGAACACTGCACCAGCGGTGGCGGCTCGGTGACCTGCGAGAGCCCCGGCAACGCCGAGATCTACTCGCAACCGCAAGTGACGGCTCCGGGGATCGGCATCGGTTCCAATGGACCGTACGGGCCGTTCGGCACCATCCCGCCCATCTGACCAGCGCGGGCCCGCCGGCCGGGTCTCCCACCATCGGGTGGTGAACGACGGCAAACGGCGACCCGCGGCCAGCAGATGATGTACCCGTCGACGCCCTGGCCGTCGGGCTGAGCGTGCTGGAACGTGGCTGTCGCTGTAGCTACCGCAGTGCGTGACTGCGGGCGTGGTCGATCGCCTCGTCGAGTGAGTCGATCAGGTGGTTCTCGTGCCGCAGCGACTCGATCACGCCCACGTTGGTCAACAGGTCGCGATGCTCGGCCTGCACACCCTTGATGATCACGGTCACACCGCGCGCCTCGAGTTCCTCGGCAATCCGCGCCAACGTGTGCGCGCCGGTCGCATCCAGCATGCCCAGTTGCGACATCCGGATGATCACGACGGTGACCTGGCGGTCCTCGGCGTCGGTGATCAAATTCGAAATCCGTTCTGCCGCACCGAAGAACATCGCGCCGTCCAACCGCAGCAGTGCAATGCGCTCGTCACCGGGCTGAGCCGGGCCGGGCAGTTCTTCCCGGGTGACACTGCTGCGCCGAGCCACGGTGCGCAACGCGAAGAACGCGGCCACCAGAATGCCGATCTGCACCGCTTCGATCAGGTCGAAGCACACCGTGATGACCGCGGTCAGGAAGAAGATCCCGGCATCGGAGCGGGTGGACCGCAGGATGGTGGCGATGGTGTGTCCGGAGATCATCCGGAACGAGGTCACCATCAGCACGGCCGACAGCGCAGCCAGCGGGATTGTCGAGACCGGCCCGGTGGCCAGGTACACCACACCCAACAGCAGCAGCGAATGCACGATCACCGCCACCCGGGTGCGAGCGCCGGCGCGCACGTTGACCGCGGTACGAGCGATCGCACCGGTGGCGGGCATGCCACCGAACAAACCGGATCCCAGCGAAGCCAGTCCCTGCCCGACCAGCTCACGGTTGGGGTCGTACGGACCGGTCGGTGCCATGGTGGCCGCCACCCGGGCGGACAGCAGCGATTCGATGGCGGCTAGCGCCGCGATGGCCAGCGCCGCACCCAGCAGGGTGCGCATCGCACCGAGGTCGGCGTGCGGAAGGACCGGAGCCGGCAGCTGGTCGGGCAGGGCGCCGATCCGCTCGACCGACAGATCGATGGCGACCACCAACAACGTCGCTGCCACCACGCCGGTCAGCGATTCCGGGATGGACCGGTGCACGCGCGGCAATCCGATCATCAACGCGGCGACCAGCGCGACCACCAACAGCGCCGGTGCCGCGGTCGTCCACTCCGCCTCGGTCAGTACTCGCCAGGCCGACGGCAGCGGCGACTGCCCCGGCGGTGTGTGCTGACCGACCGCGGCCGGCACCTGCTGCAGGAAGATGATCGTCGCGATACCGAACGTGAAACCCTCGATCACCGGCCACGGAATGAACGTCACCGCTCGACCCAGCCCGGTCACGCCCGCGGCCAGCACGATCAGCCCGGCCAGCACCGTGACCATCGCCACGCTGCCCAGACCGAACTGCGCGACAATCGGCGCCAGCACCACCGCCATCGCGCCGGTCGGACCGGACACCTGGACGTGGGAGCCGCCGAAGACCGCGGCGATCAATCCGGCCACCACCGCCGTCACCAGCCCGGCTGCCGCGCCGACTCCCGAACTGATGCCGAACGCCAACGCCAGCGGTAACGCCACCACGCCGACCGTGACGCCGGCCAGGATGTCGCGGCGCCAGGATCTGGGCAGCTCGGCGTAATCTGCCCGGCTCGGCAACAGCTGCCTGGTCTTGCGGACCGCGGCGGCCAGCGCACCCGAGGTGGTCATCGCTTGGTGCCGATCGGCGGCAACGACTCCATGACGCGGAGCTGCTCGCTACTACCGGCCAGCGTATCGGCCAGGAATGTCCGTGCAATCAACAACAATTCGGAGATCTTCGGGTGCGCCAACTGGTAATAGACCGCGTTGCCGACCCGCTCTGCGCTGACCACCCGATGCCGTTTGAGGACCGCGAGATGCTGGGACAGCAGGGTGGCTTCGAGCCCGGTGTCGGCGAGGATCACGCTGACCGGGGTGGGCTCCGTGGTGGCCGAGAGGATTTCGAGCACCCGGATGCGCGCGGGGTGCGCGAGCGCCTTGAACAGGTTGGCCTTGATCTCGTAGAGCGGTTGCTCGGCGGAGTACGGCACGGCGACCCCTTGCGGATTGATGGATTGATGAAATCTTCAATCTATCATAGCCGCAGATCGGGGCAGGTCATCGAGATGACGATCACACCCGCGCGCTACCCCGCGACGACGACGATGCCGTCCTCGTCGCAGTACGCGATCTCGCCAGGCACGAAGCTGATTCCCCCGAAGGCAACCTCGACGTCGCGCTCGCCGGCGCCGGTCTTGCCGCCCTTGCGCGGGTTGGTGCCCAGCGCCTTGATCCCGACGTCGATGGTGCGCAGGGCGGCCGCGTCCCGCACCGCGCCGTGCACGATCACGCCGGACCAACCGTTGTCGGCCGCCAGGCCGGCGATGATGTCACCGACCAGTGCGGTGTGCAGCGAACCGTCGCCGTCGACCACCAAGACCCCGCCGTTTCCGGGTGTGGACAGGATGGACTTGAGCAGTGCGTTGTCCTGGAAGCAACGCACCGTGGTGATCGCGCCCGCGAACATCGTTCTGCCACCGTAATTTTGCAGCTGCAGGTCGCAGCTACGGACGTCCGGATAGATCTCGTCGACCAGATCAGCGGTGGCGCGCGGTTCGATACTCACCCGGTGATTATCGCAGCCGACTAGTTTTCGACACTCGCCACGATCACGTCGTGCACGAATTGGGCCAGTCCCGGCTCGGCGTCGTCGTAGTAGCGACCGTAGCGTTCGTCGTCCAGATAGAGCTGGGCCAGGCGCGCGTGCATGTCGTCGTCGCAGTCGTAGAACTGCTCGATGGATGCCCGGTGCCGCCTTGCCAACTCCACGGTGTCCAGTCCTGGCCGCAGGCCGGCCCGCTTGGCCTCGGCCAACGCCTGCAGCAGCGCTTCCTGCTCGGCCTTCATTGCGCTCCAGTCCCGCTTGGACATCTTGGCCGCGCGGGTCTGCGATTGCCGCCAGGCCTCGGTGTCGCCCCAATGCTGCTGGGCCTCCTCGGCGTACTCCTCGCTGAATGCGGTGCTGCCGAAGATCTCGACCTGTTCGGTTGCGGTGAGCTGAATTCCATTGCTATGCGCAGTCATTAGTTCCTCCACTGCCTTGATGGTCTCTTGCAGTCGATCGGATTGCGCACACAGCAGCCGGTGTTGTCGGCGCAGCCTGGCGACCACGTCGACGTCCTCGTCGAGCAGCGTGGCGATCTCGGCCAGCGCCAGGCCGGCCGTGCGGTACACCAGCACCAGGTGCAACCGCTCGACATCGGCGTCGGTGTAGCCGCGGTACCCGGCTGCGGTGCGCACACTGGGTACCACCAGGCCGATGTGGTCGTAGTGGTGGAGCGTTCGCACCGAGACGCCGGTCAGATCGGCGACTGTTCCCACGGACTTGGTCTCCGGGTTGGCCTTCGGGTTGGCGTTGGCGGACATGGCTCCACTATCAGCCCTCACGCCGCGTGAGGGTCAAGGCTTATTGCGTCGGCAGGCTGCGCTGGCTTCTGGTTACGTTCGCAAAGCCTCCGGCGCCCCCGTCCGCTCGAATCGTCTTCCGCTCTCTTACGGAGCCCGCTCCCACCCGCGCCCTCGGTCCGCTACCCGTTTGGTCTGCG
The DNA here is from genome assembly GCF_059812645.1 of Mycobacterium sp. NGS45. NCBI lineage: Bacteria > Bacillati > Actinomycetota > Actinomycetes > Mycobacteriales > Mycobacteriaceae > Mycobacterium > Mycobacterium sp. NGS45. Next base: position 77,320 of record NZ_JCALDB010000023.1, read on the forward strand.
GGTGGAGCCCTCGGGGCCGGCCCGTCTGGCCTGCGGGTGGAGCCCTCGGGCCGCCGACCCGTCTGGCTTGCGGGTGGAGCCCTCGGGCCCGTCAACCCGTCTGGCCTGCGGGTGGAGCCCTCCGGCCGTCAACCCTTCTGGCCTGCCCAAACTCTCTTCGTTTCGTGGGTTATGCACAGTGTGTGTTTCATCCCCAGATCGGGGTTCGACTGCTCGAGCGTGTCTGACCCCGAACCTAGAATCGAAAGCATGTTCGAACTCCTGGATCGGGACGCGCTACGGCAGGCAGATGACGCCGCGCTGATCACCGCGATCGAGGACACCACCCGTCTGGAGGCCGCCGCCGCAGCCGCGCGCCTG
>NZ_JCALDB010000024.1:0-76849 GCF_059812645.1 Mycobacterium sp. NGS45
GTCCGCCCAGCGTGCACCGCACCGAAATCCGCTCCATACCGTACGGCACGGTATTGCTCGGAGCGGTCGCTGTCAGCGTTGTGACCGAATTGCCTCCAACGGCCGACCGGGGTGGTCAGGCGTTGGCGTTGCCGGCTTCCCAGCGGTCCCAGGGAATGTTCCAGTCGCCCAAGCCGTCCGTGCCGGACAGCGTCCCGCCGACGGTGTTGCGCACCTCGACGATGTCGCCGCGCTTGGTGTTCTCGTAGAACCATTTCGCGTCGGCAGTGCTGGCGTTCAGACAGCCGTGACTGACGTTGGCGTAACCCTGGCTGCCCACCGACCACGGTGCGCCGTGCACGTAGATGCCGCTGTAGGACATCTGGGTGGCCCAGTCGACTTCGGTGCGATAACCGTTGGGCGAGTTGGTCGGAACGCCGTAGGTCGACGAATCCATGATCATGTGGTCGAGCCGGTCGCCGATGATGTAGGTGCCGTTGTCGGTGGGCGTGCTGTCCTTGCCCATCGAGATCGGGATGTTCTTGACGACCTTGCCGTTGACCCGAACGGTCAGGGTCTTGGTGTTGTCGTCGGCCGTGGCGATCACCTCGTCACCGATGGTGAATCGAGTCTTGGCGTTGCCCTGACCGAACATGCCATCACCCAGGTCGACGCCGTAGGTATTAACCTCGACCTCGACGGTGGTGCCGGGCTTCCAGTAATGCTGTGGCCGCCAACGGACTTCACGGTTGTTCAGCCAGTAGAACGCGCCGGCCACCGGCGGGTCGGTGGTGATCTTGATGGCGCGTTCGGCCGCGGCCCGGCTCGGGATGTTCTCGTCGAACCGGATTGCCACCGGCTGCCCGACGCCGACCGTGCTGCCGTCGTTGGGCATTACGTAGGGCATGGTCTGGTTGGCCGGCGAGTGGGTCTGGAACGCCAAGGTCTTGTTGGCCTCGCCCCCGAGGCCGAGCGCGCGCGCGTTCAGGACGTAGCGCTTGTTGAAGCCGAGCGGTTCGCTGGTAGACCAACTCACGCCGTCGGCGCTCAGTTCGCCCTCGACCTCTTCGCCATTGGGGTTGGTCATGGTGACCGACTGCAGCACCCCGGACTCAACGGTCACGGTGACCGGCTTGTCGACGGCGACGCCGACGCCGCCGTTGGTGACGCTGGCTTTGAGGGTGGGCACCAGCAGGTCGCCGTAGGGCGTGCCCTTGTCGGTGATGATTTGCGGGCCTTGTTGGCCGCCGGCGCCGCAGCCCGCCAGAGCTGCCGCCAAGGCCATTACGAATCCCATTACGAAGACCGTCAACCAGGTTCGAGAACCGTGCGGACGGGTCGCCGAGCGGACCTGCCACATGATTGGTGCCACCTCGCATACCTGATCGTCATTCGAGCATTTCTTGGCAAGAGTCTAAGGGAGCCTCGGCGTTCCGGCGAATCATGCAGGTTGGCGCACATGTGGCCGGGTGGGCCGGGATACCCGCCGACGCACGCATTTCCGGGCACACCGACCGGCGGTGGGTGGATGAACGACCGGGCAGCCGGACGAGCGCAGGCCGGCCCGCCCCGGCCCACCCTGCGCGGCTGAGCAGCGCGATTTCGCCAACCTGGCCAGCGTTTGTTATCGTCTCTCACGCACCAAAACGCGCCGTTAGCTCAGTTGGTAGAGCAGCTGACTCTTAATCAGCGGGTCCGGGGTTCGAAACCCTGACGGCGCACACCGCTACGAAAGCCCTGCTTCGGCAGGGCTTTCGTGTTTCCACCGCCGCTGGGCGGGAGTACTCCAGCTCGCTATTGGCCGCGATCCTGCATCTTGATACGCCCGCACCGGCGCGTCGCGGATGAAACCGCAGTGCCGCAGGCCGGGTCGTGCACGAAACCCCACGTTCGACTCGCGCGGGCGCGAACAACGCCTGCCAGCCCCGGAGCGCGGGCACTTGTCGGGCAACATCGCTCGAAGTAGCCCTGATGCTGCGGAACCGGCCTGCGCCGATACCCCAACGATTGCCGGCGGCGCCCCGCTGAAGTTAACTCATCCGTAACCAGAAGTGGAGTTATGGCGTGGCTTCTATCGCGTCTTACTGGGCAAATGGGCGTTCGTGCTGCTAGAGTTCTATTTGCTGACGGCCGACACACGCCGACCGTTCCGGACAGAGACGAGGTTGCCCGTGTCGGGGATCAGTGAAATCCACCAGGTTGATGGCAGCGACGTTCGCGAACTCGCAGTGTCCCCCGCCAGCCCGGTCGGCGTACTGACTTGCCGGCGCCTCGGCATGCAGGCGAATCCGCCCCGTGCCCGTCTGCCGTTCGTGGGACTGCTGCGCCGCTAGCCGTTCCGAATCTTCCGGATCACCAGCGCGATCGTCAGGACGGCTACTCCACCCAAGGTGATCATCACGGGTGGCTTCTTCACGAAGGCGATCGCGTGCGCCTTGGCGTCGTCGGCGATCCGCTGCGGGTTCGCGCGCTCGGTCAGCGAATCCACCGTGGCCGCGAGTTGCACGCGGGCCTGGTCGATCTCCTTCTTGATCTCCTCGGGATCCCGCTCCGCCACGCTCATCCTCCATGTCCGGCCGTGAAGACTCTGATGTGCTCTGCGGCACTACCCTAGATCAGCAGTCACCGAGAACGACGCACCGGTGGGACAGGAAGGAACGAAGTTGAGCGAGACCGCACGACTGGAACCTGGCGACAAGGCCCCGGCCTTCACGCTGCCCGACGCCGATGGCAAGCCGGTGAAGCTGTCGGATTACAAGGGCCGCAAGGTAATCGTGTACTTCTACCCGGCTGCCTCGACCCCCGGCTGCACCAAGCAGGCCTGCGACTTCCGCGACAATCTGGCCGAGCTGAATGAATCCGGCCTGGACGTGATCGGCATCTCGCCGGACAAGCCGGAAAAGCTGGCGAAGTTCCGTGACAACCAGGGACTGAACTTTCCGCTGCTGTCCGATCCGGACAAGGATGTGCTCACCGCGTGGGGCGCGTTCGGCGAGAAGAAGATGTACGGCAAGGTGGTCCAGGGCGTCATCCGCTCGACCTTTCTGGTCGACGAGAAGGGCAAGATCGAAGTCGCCCAGTACAACGTGAAGGCGACTGGCCACGTCGCGAAACTGCGCCGCGATCTGAGCGTCTGACCGCGGGCGCCGCAAGGCCGGGTGGTGCCCGCTCGGGCGCCACGCAAGGCCTGGTGCCACTCGGTGCACGGGCACCACATTCGTAACAGTGGCCACCGCGGCGGAGCACATACCCACCTGTCTCAGCTCTGAGCGACTTTTCAGCGACAGTCTCAGCTACAGCGACTTTGGCGGTGCTGCGCCACTGGTGTCCGGCCTGCGTCGACCCAGCGCGAGCGCCGGCACTTCGGCGCGGACGCCCGCACTTCGGCGCGAGCGCCGGCACTTCGGCGCGGACGCCCGCACTTCGGCGCGAGCGCCGGCACTTCGGCGCGGACGCCCGCACTTCGGCGTGGACGCCGACCACGGCGTACTGCGCTACCCCGACGTCAATCGACCGGCGCCGCGCCCCGGGGTGGGAGAACCGGTCGAGCACCTGGGCGGCCCGCTCGCGCCGCACCAGTGTCGCTCAGGGTGAAAAGTCGCTCAAAAGTCGCTCAGAGCTGAGACAAGAGGGGGTGTGAGTCCGCGCGGATACAGGTGGTGCTGGTGTGACTAGAGCGTCGCACTCAGGGAGTTTTCGACGGCGGCCCCTCTTCGGCCGGACGTGCGGGGACGCCCGGGCGAGGCGCCGGTCCCGCCCGGCGGGAAGTGTGCGAGGTTCCGTCCTGCGGGACGCCCCGCGCCGCGCGCCGACCGCTCACCCCAGAGCGGCCAGCAGCAGCGTCTCGGCGGTCGCTGCCTTCTGCAGCACGCCCAAATGCAGACTCTCGTTGATGCTGTGCGCCTGGGTACCCGGGTCCTCGACGCCGGTCACCAGGATGGTGGCGTCCGGGAAAGCGGCAGCGAACTCGGCGATGAACGGGATGGACCCACCCATGCCCATGTCGATGACGTCGGTGCCCCACGCGGTTCGGAAGGCAACGCGGGCGGCGTCGTACACCGGACCGGTGGCGTCGATCGCGTAGGGCTGCCCGACATCGCCCGGGGTCACGGTGACCTGCGCACCCCACGGGGTGTTCGCCTCGAGATGGGCGCGCAACGCCTCGAGGTGAGCGGCTGCATCACCACCGGGGGCCACCCGCAGGCTGACCTTTGCGCGCGCTCGCGGGATCAAGGTGTTGGACGCCTTGTTGATCGGCGTCGTGTCGATCCCGATCACGGTGATCGCAGGTTTGGCCCACATCCGCTGCACCACCGATCCCGTGCCGATCTCGGCCACACCGTCAAGCAGTCCGGACTCCGCGCGCACCCGATCGGGCGGATATTCGACATCGGCGGCCACCGCTTCGTACAGACCGGCCACCGCCACGTTGCCGTCGTCGTCGTGCAGGCTGGCCAGCAGCCGCACCAACACGGTCAGCGCGTCCGGCACCACCCCGCCCCACAAACCGGAATGCAAGCCGTGATCCAGGGTCGCGACCTCCACCACGCAATCAGCCAGCCCGCGCAAGGAGACGGTCAGCGCCGGGATCTCGGTGCTCCAGTTGTCCGAATCGGCGATCACGATGACGTCGGCGCGCAACAGGTCACGATGCGCGGCCAACAACTGACTCAACGACGGTGAGCCGGACTCCTCTTCACCCTCGACGAAAACCGTGACTCCGACCGGCGGCTTGCCGTCGAAAGCGCGCATGGCAGCCAGGTGGCAGGCAATCCCCGCCTTGTCGTCGGCGGTGCCCCGACCGTAGAGCCGGCCGTCACGTTCCGTCGGCTCGAACGGCGGCGAATTCCACTGCGTCACATCACCTTCGGGTTGAACATCGTGGTGCGCATAGAGCAGCACGGTGGGCGCACCGGGCGGGGCGGGGTGACGCGCGATCACCGCCGGCGCGCCGGCCTCGGCGACGATCCGGACATCGTCGAAACCCACGCCGGTGAACAGGTCGGCCACCGCCTGCGCGCTGCGGTGCACCTCGCCGCGGCGTTCCGGATCGGCCCACACCGATTGAATGCGCACCAGCTCCTCGAGATCCTGGCGCACCGACGGCAGGATCTCCCGGACCCGCTGGACGAGCTGATCTGTCATGGCGACGAGATTAGTCGTCACGCACCGGGATCGGTGTCGAGCCGGCTCAGGTCTCCAGGATCGCGACCGCGGCCGCGGTGTCGCCCTCGTGGGTCAGCGACACGTGGATGTTGACCTCGGCCAAATGCTTGGCGATGTCGCCGGTGAGCCGAACCTTGGGTCGGCCCCACATGTCGGTGACCACCTCGATGTCGCGGTGGATACCTTCGGGCAGCACGGGCCGCTGCGCGAACCTCGAGCCCGACCACGCCTTGATGACCGCTTCCTTCGCCGCCCAGCGGGCCGCCAGGTGCCGCGCCGCCACCGAACTCTTGTCGGCGGCGTCGCGGCGCTCCCCCGGGGTGAACGTCTCGGCGAACACCGTTCCGGGCTGGTCGACCTGCTCGGCGAAATCCGGGATGGACACCACGTCGATCCCGATTCCGACTATCGCCACGGCTGCAACCCTAACCTCCGGGTCACCGGAGATAGACGTCGCCGTCACCGAGTCGGGCAGCCGCGTTCAGCAGCATGGCCGCTTCCTGCTTCTTCTCCGACGAATCGTGATCGAAGCGACGACCATCCGGACGCTCGAACATCGGCGTGCCACCGGCAATCGCCGACGCCAGCCGGCGCTGACCGGCCAGCACCCGCTGCTGTGAGCGCACCAGGTAATCCTCGCGGTCGGCCGGGTCGAGCGCGGCCAGGAACGCCTGCGGATGCACCAGCGCCACCAGACCCGACACGTGCCCGAAGCCCAGGCTGGTCACCAAACCGGCCTTGAGCGGGTACTTCTCGCCCATCCGCAGGGTTTCACGAACCCAGACGAAGTGCTCGGCACCGGCCAACTCGTCGTCGACACAGTCCAGGCTGCGGTTCGGCGGGATGACACCGTCGCGCAGGATCTGGGTCAGGCCCATGATCTGGAACACCGCGGCGCCACCCTTGGCGTGCCCGGTCAGCGTCTTCTGGCTGACGATGAACAACGGTGCACCGTCGGACCGGCCCATCGAGTCGGCCAGCCGCTCGTGCAGCTCGGTCTCGTTGGGATCGTTGGCCAGCGTCGAGGTGTCGTGCTTGGAGATCACCGCGATGTCGTCGGGACCCACGCCCAGCTGGCGCAGCGAACGCGCCAACTGCGAGTCCTTGCCGCCGCGACCCGCGCCCAGGGCACCCAAGCCCGGAGCCGGGATCGAGGTGTGCACACCGTCGGCGAAGCTCTGCGCATAACCGACCACGGCCAGCACCGGCAGCCCCATCTTGGCGGCCAGGTCACCGCGGGCCAGCAGGATCGTGCCGCCACCCTGGGCTTCCAGGAAGCCCAGCCGACGACGGTCGTTGGCCCTGGAGAACTTCGAGTCGCTGATGCCCTTGGCCCGCATCATCTCGGTGTCGGCGGTGGCCGCCATGTCACCGAAGCCGATGATGGCTTCCAGGGTCAGGTCGTCGAAGCCGCCGGCGACCACCAGATCGGCCTTGCCGAGCCGGATCTTGTCCACACCCTCCTCGACCGAGACCGCGGCGGTGGCGCACGCGCCGACCGGGTGGATCATCGCGCCGTAGCCACCCACGTAGCTCTGCATCACGTGTGCGGCAACGACATTCGGCAGCACTTCCTGCAGGATGTCGTTCGGCTTGGCCCGACCCAGCAGGTTGCCGTGGTACATGGTCTGCATCGAGGTCATGCCGCCCATACCGGTGCCCTGCGTGGAGGCCACCAGGCTCGGGTGCACCCAACGCATCAGCTCGGTCGGGGTGAACCCGGACGACAGGAACGCATCCACGGTCGCCACGATGTTCCACAGCGCCACCCGGTCGATCGAGTTGGCCATGTCGGCGCTGATCCCCCAGACCGTCGGATCGAAACCGGTCGGGATCTGAGCACCCACCGTGCGCGACAGCTTGGTCTTGCGCGGCACCCGAATCTCGGTGCCGGCCTTGCGGGTCACCTGCCAGTCGCTGGAATCCGGGATCGGCCGGGCCACCGTGTGCTCGGGATCGAACTGCACGAAGGCCCGCGCGTCGGCCTCGCTGGACACCACGAAGCTGAAGTCCTTGTCCAGGAACACACTGACCAACAGCGGCGAGGCGTGATCGGGGTCGATCGCACCGTCGTCGACGAACTCACGGATGCCGCACCGCTCCACCACGGCGTCGTGGTAGCGCTCGACCAGTTCGGCCTCGGGCACCAACTCGCCGGTCTCGGCGTCGTACCAGCCCGGCTGCGGATCGTCTTCCCACTTGACCATGCCTGTGGTCCAAGCCAATTCGAGCACACCGGCCGCCGACAGCTCGTCGTCGACCTCCATCTCGAAGCGGGTGCGCGACGACCCGTACGGCCCGAGTTCGGCACCGCCGACGATCACCACCAGGTCGGCCGGGTCGACGTCGAGGTCGTCCCAGGCCGGCGGCGGCGCCGGGGTGTAGCCGCGCGGCGGCGACGGCAGCGCGGCGATGGTGCCGTCCAGGTCGTCCTCGGCAGCCTCCTCGCGCCCCTTGGCTTCCATCTCCTCGCGCGCCTTGGCGGCCAATTCGGCCATGTCCAAGTCGATCTCGCCGAGACCGCCGGTCAGGTCGGCCTTGATCGGCTTGGCCGCGGCCGCCACCTTGGCGTCCACCGTGCACAGATCCAGCAGCATGGCCGCCATCTGCTCGGTGGTGTAGGTGGTGACGCCGGCCTCCTCGACCGCGTCGACGATGGCGTCGTTGTGGCCCATCAGCCCGGTGCCCTTGGTCCAGCCGATCAGCGCGTGCGCCAAGCTGACCCGCTCGGCCCAGCTGGATTCGGCGTTCCACCGGTTGACCAACGCATCGAGTGCGGCCTTGGCCTCGCCGTAGGCGCCGTCACCGCCGAAGGTGCCGCGGTTGGGCGAGCCGGGCAGCACCACGTGCAGCCGGGAGGCGATGTCGCGCTCGGCGCCGATGGACGAAAGCCCGGCGATGAGCCGCTCGACGGCCCACAGCAGCACCTTCATCTCCATCTCGGCGCGCGCCCCGACCTCGGACAGGTCCCCGGCCACCCGCGGTGCGGCGAACGGGAACAACAGCGTCGGAGTCTGCGCATCCTTGACGTGGATCGATTGCGGCCCAAGGTTTTCGGACTGCTCGGTGCCGACCCACTCGACCAGCTTGTCGATGTCGGAGTAGGACGCCATGTTGGCCGGGACCACCCACAGGGTGGCACCGAAGCGGGCGTTCTCGCGGTACAGCTTCTTGTAGAAGCCCAACCGGTCATCGTCCAACCGCGACGTGGTGGCGATGACGGTGGCACCACCGTCGAGCAACTGCGCCACCACCGCGGAGGCGATCGACCCCTTCGAGGCACCGGTGACCACCGCGACCTCGTCGGCATAACGACCCTTGCCCGGGTTCTCGGCGCCGGCCGCGATCCGACCGAACAGCGAGGCGTGGATGTTGCGGCCGGCCGCCAACGCCTTGCCCTGCCACCAATTGGCTTGCATGGCAACCACATGTCCGGTGCCTTCGAAGCGCTCGGACAGTCGCAACCAGTCGGCGTCGATCTCGTCGTCCTCGGTGAGCCACAGCTTGGCCAGGTCCTCACGGGCGCTGGCCCAGCGGTCGTCGAGCACCACGGCCTTGCGGCCGTCGAACGCGGGCGCGACCAAACGTGGCCAATCCGAACCGAGTTCGGCGCTGACCAGGTCGACCAGCTCGGCGTCGGTGACCGCCTCGGGTGCAGTCACCGGGCTGTCCAGCCCCAGCTGGCTGAGCACCTGGCGCGCGGCCGTGGCCAGCACGCCATCCGGACCGGTGACCTTCTCGGCGAACTCGCCGAGCGCTGCGGAGTCCACCACACCGCCAGCGGCACCGCCGGCCGAGGGCAGCGACACCGCGATGCCCTGGCGGGCGCCGATCGCCGCGATGGCCGCGTCGATGGCCTTGTCCACCTCGGCCGCGCTGGACAGCGCACCGTCGTGCAGACCACCGAGGTCACCGCCGCGCACGCTGGACCCGTCGCGGGTGCCCAGCGCCAACTCGACGGTGGCGTGCTTGGCCCAACCCGGACCCAGCTCCCACACCTTGGAGACCCGCTCGGCGATGTAGCCCGGCCGCTTGCCGGACGGCCCGAGCACCGTGCGCAACTGGTCGTTGATGGCATCGGAGAGCACCGGGCCGAACGGCTTGTAGGTGCGGGCCAGCTTGGTGACCTGGCCCTTGAGTGCACCCAGGTCGGCTTCGGCGGCGCCGTCGATGGCGCCCAGGTTCAGCTCCGAACCCAGGTCCACCAGCAACTGGTTGCGCCGCGAGGACGCACCGTCGGTGATGGTCTCGATCGAATCCAGCCCCTCGATCTGGTCGATCCGCATCTTGGCGCTCAGCGCGATCAGCGCGACGGTCGCATCGGCGGCGTCGAACACCAGGTCATCCGGGCGCGGCCCACCCGACGGCGCCGCCGGGGCGGCCGGGGCCGGTGCGGCTTCGGCCGGGGCAGCCGCAGTCTCGGCGGGTGCTTCGGCCGCGGGCGCCTCGTCAAGCTCGGGCTCGGGCTCGGGATCGGTGTCGTTGGCGAACAGCACCGCAGCGTCGCGCTCGGCGTTGAGCACCTCGACGGTGCTGTGCGCGTACTCGGGCAGCTTGAGCGTGTTGGTCGCCAGACCGGCCACCGTCGGCGCGTTCTTCACGCCGATCTCTACGAACCGCTCCACGCCCAGACCACCGGCAGCCTCTTCGATGAAGAGCAGGTCCTGGGTCTCGATCCAACGCACCGGACTGGCGAACTGCCAGGCCAGCAACTCGATGACGATCTTGCGGCACAGCTCGGTCGGACGCTCGTTACGCCAGGTGTCGTAGTCGGCGAGGATCTCGTCGAGCGGCTCGGCCGGCACCAGATCCCGGATCTCCTGGACGAAGTCGCGGTCCAGGGTGAACGGCCGCGGCACCAGGTTCGGGATGTACTTGCCGACCAGCAGCGCCGGGTCCGCGTCGCGCGGCATCACCCGTTCCAGGCTGCGCCGGAAGTCGTCGACGCCGACCCGCAGCACGCTGGAGTGGAACGGCACGTCGATGCCGGGCACCAGGATGAACGAGCGCTTGCCGCCGCTGATCTCGCGGCGCCGCTCGACCTCTTCCTCGAGGGCTTCCAAACCGCGCACCGTACCGGCGATCGCGTACTGCGCGCCGCGCAGGTTGAAGTTCACGATCTGCAGGAATTCACCTGTGCGCTCGGAGATCTCGGCGACGAAGTCCTTGACGTCGGCGTCGTCCAGATCGATCTGGGACGGCCGGATGGCGGCCAGCCGGTAGTTGGACCGGCCGCGCTCGTCACGCGGGACGATGTCGTGCATCTTGGAGCCGCGGTGGAACACCACCTCGAGCAGCGCCTCGAGCTCGTACACCCCGGACACGCAGGCCAGCGCGGTGTACTCGCCCACGGAGTGACCGCAGGCGATCGCACCCTCGACGAACGCACCCTGCTCGCGCATCTCGGCGACCTGCGCGGCGGCCACGGTGGCCATCGCCACCTGGGTGAACTGGGTCAGATACAGCACACCTTCCGGGTGCTCGTAGTGCACGCCGGCGGCGATCAGTGAGGTCGGGTTGTCCCGAACCACATGCAGCACCGAGAAACCGAGGGTTTCGCGGGTGAACTTGTCGGCGTTGTCCCACACCTTGCGGGCGGCCTTGGACCGGGCCCGGACCTCCATGCCCATGCCCTTGGACTGGATGCCCTGGCCGGGGAACGCGTAGACGGTCTTGGGGGCGGCCAGTCGCGCGGTCGCCGACATCTTCAGATCCGAGCCGACCCGTGCCGAGATCTCGAGCACCTCGGCGCCCAGGTCGACACCGACCCGGTCGACGCGGAAGTCCACCTCGTCGCCGGGCAGCACCATGCCCAGGAAGCGCGCAGTCCAGCCGAGCAGCTTGGCCGGCGGCACCGGCGAACCGTCGGTCGCGGTGACCACGTGCTGGGCGGCCGCCGACAGCCACATGCCGTGCACGATCGGCGTTTCCAGCCCGGCCAGCAGCGCGGCCGAGCGGTCGGTGTGAATCGGGTTGTGGTCCCCGGAGACCACCGCGAACGGCCGCATGTCGACCGGCGCGGTGACGGTGATGTCGCGGCGACGACGGCGCGGGGTGTCGGTGGCGTTGTCCGACACCGCTCCCCCGGCGCGCACCGGATCGGACAGTTCGGCAGCACCGGTGCGGCCGCGGATCGCGAACCGCTCCTCGAGCACCGCCAGCACCGCACCGGAGCTGTTGGACACGTTGACCGTCACCGGAACGACGCGGCCCACCTCGGTGTCGTAGGCCGGCGCGGCGGTGGCCGAGACCACCAGCTGGGTGCGCTCGGTGGGCAACGGGCGCAACAACTGTGCGGCGTGATCGAGGTGCACCAGACTGAGCAGACCCTCGACCACCGGGAATCCGTCAGCGGTGACGGCCGAGCCGATCGCGGCGAACACCGCGGGCCAGCAGCGGCCCACCAGCGCGTCGGGCACCACGGTCAGGGTCGGCGCCAGCGGAGCGCCGAACGTCGCGGTGACACCGGTGTGGTCGGCGACCCGCTCCGGGTCCCACTCCACCGTCGCGGTGGTGTTGCCGTTGATCACCGGCGGCAGCGCGTCCGGGCCGTCCACGCCGGCGGCGATCGCCAGCACGGAACGCATTGCCGCAGAAGCGTCTTCGGTGGTCACGACGGGTGCACCGCCGTCGACCGTGACCGCAGGCAGGCTCAGTTTGATTTCGATCCAGGTGCCCGAGAGCGGCAGGCTCAGCACGACCTGCTCGCCGACCACCTCGAGCCGGGCACCGGTGGCATGGTGGGTGGCACTGCCGTTCTCCAGCAGCTGCCAGTCCGCCGGGGCGGCGATCCGGTGCACCGGGTTGGTGGCGAGCCGGCCGGCCCACAGCACGTCGGGGGCGGCCAGCACCAGCGCCAGCGGACCGGTGACGTTCTGCAGCCGCGACACCACCGGGGCCGGTTGCGCACCGGTGGCCAGCACACCCTCGATGGCCACCTGCTCGAAGCGGTCCAGCAGTTCACCGACCGGTTCGTCGACCCGGGTGATGCCGGCAACCGCCTGGGTGCCCGGGATGATGCACACCTGATCGGCCGAGTAGCGCGCGTCGTGGGCCTGCCACAGCGAGTCGCTGCGCCACCAGCGCCGGACGTCCTTGTCGATCACCGGCACGAAGTTGACCGGCTTGCCCAGCGTCTTGCACAGCTGCACGAAGAACGGCACGTCGGCCGGGTGCAGCACCACGGTGGCCGCATCCGGGTAGGTGGCCAGCAGCGTCGCGATCGCCCGATCCGGGTCCTCCAGCAGCGCCTCACCGGATTCGGATGCGCCGTAAAGGGTTTCGATCCGGCCACTGTCGACCGCCGACAGTCGCGCCTCGGCGCGCTGCAACATCTCGGCGAACCGGTCGCGCCAGGTGATGTCCAGCCACGGTGAGTCGGCGCGGCGGGTGTCGGCGGTCGAATCACCGTCGCCGATCGCCAATTCGACATAGCGGCGCAGCCACTGCTCGTAGGTCATCTCGCCGACGTCGCCGAAGTACGGCTTGGCGGTGTTGGCCATCGCGGCGATGATCTCGTCGCGCCGCTCGGCGACCGCGTCGGCGTCACCGGCGACCTCGTCGAGCAGCCGGCCGCAGCGGGACGCGGTGTTGTCGATCTCGTGGATGTCGGCACCGAGCTGGCTGCGGCCAGACGCCATGCCGCCCTGGGCCTTTCCGGCCCCCACCCAGGAGTCGGTGCCCTTGGTGTCGACCAGCATCTGCTTGACCGCCGGTGAGGTGGTGGCCTCCAGCGTGGCCATCGCGGCGGTGCCGACCAGGATGCCGTCCACCGGCATCAGCGGGAAACCGTAGGCTTCGGCCCACCGGCCGGTCAGGTACTCGGCGGCCCGCTCGGGCGTGCCGATGCCACCGCCGACGCAGATGGTGATGTTGGACCGGCCGCGCAGCTCCGAGTAGGTGGCCAGCAGCAGATCGTCGAGGTCCTCCCAGGAGTGGTGACCGCCGGCGCGGCCGCCCTCGATGTGGGCGATGATCGGCTTGGTCGGAACCTCGGCGGCGATCCGGATGACCGAGCGGATCTGCTCGACGGTGCCGGGCTTGAACACCACATGGGCGATGCCCACCTCGGCGAGCTCGTCGATCAGCTCGACGGCCTCCTCGAGGTCGGGGATGCCGGCGGTGACCACCAGGCCGTCGATCGGGGCGCCGGACTGGCGCGCCTTCTGCACCAGCCGTTTGCCACCCACCTGCAGCTTCCACAGGTACGGGTCCAGGAACAGCGAGTTGAACTGGATCGACCGGCCCGGCTCGAGCAGCTCGGTGAGCTCCTCGATCCGTGCGGCGAAGATCTCCTCGGTGACCTGACCGCCACCGGCCAGTTCGGCCCAGTGCCCGGCGTTGGCCGCGGCCGCGACGATCTTGGCGTCCACGGTGGTCGGGGTCATACCGGCCAGCAGGATCGGTGAGCGTCCGGTCAGTTGGGTGAACTTGGTGGACAGCTTGGTGCTGCCGTCGGGCAGCGTGACCACCTGCGGGGCGTAGCTCGACCACGGCTTGGCCACCTCGGGAACCGCGCCGATGGTGAACAGGTTGCGCTGTCCGCCGCGGGTGGCGGCCGGCACGATGCCGATCCCCAGACCGCGGATCACCGGTGCGGTGAGCCGGGTCAGGATGTCACCGGGGCCCAGGTCCAGGATCCAGCGGGCACCGGCGTCGTGCAGCGCGGTGATCTCGTCGACCCAGTCCACCTGGTCGATCAGGATGGCCTTGGTCATCGCCTTGGCCAGCTCGACGTCGATGCCGACGGTCTCGGCCCAGGCGCCGACGATCTCCACGCCGTCGGACAGCCGCGGGGTGTGGAAGCCGACCTCGACCTGAACGGGGTCGAAGACCGGGGCGAACACCGCACCGCCGCGCAGCTTGTTCTTGCGCTCGGCTTCTTCCTTCTCCGAGATCTGCTGGCAGTACAGCTCGAAACGGGACAGCTGCTCGGGCGTGCCGGTGATGACCACCGAGCGACGGCCGTTGCGGATCGAGAGCACCGGCGGCAGCACGGTGCGGACGTCCTGGCTGAATTCCTCGAGCAGCTCGTAGATGCGTTCCGGGTCGGCGTTGGTCACCGAGACCATCGGCGGGCGGTCACCGAGCACCGAGATCCCGCGGCGGCGGGCCACCAGGGTGCCGGCCGCGCCGATCAGCTGCGCCAGCGCGAGCAACTCGACGTCGCGGGTACCGGCGGCTTTGAGCGCCTCGACGGCCAGCACGCCCTGGGAGTGGCCGGCCACCGCGACCGGCGGGTTCTGGGACAGGTCCAGGCCCTGGCGGGACAGCGCACGCACCGCGGCGATCTGGGTCAGCAGCACACCGGGCACCGACACCGCAGCCGAGGTCAGCTGCTTGTCGGTGGGCACCGGCTCCTCAGCGGCCAGCGCGCGCACCCAGCGCAGCGGCTCGAAACCGATCGGACGGACCACCAGCAGCTCGGCCGCGACCGGCTCGAGCAGCAGATCGGCCTCACCGGCCAGGGTGGCCAGGTCCGCTTCGATGCCGGCCGAGGAAACCAGTTCTTCCAGCGTCTCCAGCCAGGCGCTGCCCTGCCCGCCGAAGGCAACGGCGTAGGGCTCACCGGCGGTCAGCCGGTCGACGAGGGCGTGGGACGGGGTGGTCTGTCCGGGCCCGGCAGCGCTGCCATCGTGGTTGGTAACCCTGTCGTGCTCGAAGATCGTCACCGTACGTACTCCCTAATGCGTTCTAAAATTCGCTTCGTCGGACCTGCGCTACTCCGCGGAGGTCACTCGGCTTGGCGGTTCTCCGTTGAAACGCGGTAACGGCGCCGCCTGCGACCCGGTCCGGGGACGGGGTCGGCGCGACACCGACTGCAATAAGAGTCTCATAAGGGCACGGGGTCCTTTTCGCGCCAAATGCGTTACTGATGAGTTCTACGCGCGAGTAACCCAACAGCCGGTAACACCGCACCTGAAACCGCTCATCGAGTAGGCGGACAAACGTCCTGCATGCGGGTGGTTACGGTTGAGTAGCTACAAGTGTGCTGTTCACGGCATGATTGTTATCGAATCGTTATCTGAGAATTTCCAGCAGCGCGGGCCGACCGCCGGCATCCGACCAAGCAATTGCTCGGTCGCGAGAATCCGCGCACAGCCCGAGACGGCGCGAAAAAAGTTTGCTGGCAAATCTTACCGATCAGTAACGTTTGACTGGTTCTGCTTCCCGCGCCGGGCGTGAGAACACAGCTGAACCCAGCATCCGTTGCCCACCGGCGGCCGATCCGCAGAGCGGAAAAGACGCGCCTGCGCAACGGGTCGGCCGGTCGGTCCTGGCATGATCGTGGCGGCGGGGACATGGACGGAAGGCGATCGAACGTGCGGCCCTGGATCGTCTGGTCGATCGGTCTGCTGGCCTACGTCGTGGCCGTGATGGACCGGACCACACTCGGCGTATCGGCGCTCGACGCCGCCGACCGCTTCGGCGCCGGCCCCGGTGTGCTGAGCACCTTCGTGGTGTTGCAGGTCATCGTCTACGCCGGCGCGCAGATCCCGGCCGGTCTGCTGCTGGACCGCTTCGGGTCGCGGCTGATGATCATCGCCGGCGGCACCCTGATGGCCGCCGGGCAGCTGACGTTGGCGTTCAGCGAATCGCTACCGGCCGCGATCGGCGCCCGCGCGGTGCTGGGCCTGGGCGACGCGTTCACCTTCATCTCGGTGCTGCGCCTGGTACCGCACTGGTTCACGCCCGCACAGGTGCCCCTGGTCAACCAGCTCACCGGTATCTGCGGGCAACTCGGTCAGGTGCTCTCCGCGGTCCCGTTCGTCGCGCTGCTCGGCGGTGCCGGCTGGAGCACCGCCTACCTGACCGTCGCCGGGTTCGGGCTCGGCGCGATGGTGCTGGCCGCGCTGCTGGTGCAGGACACCCCGCACGGCAAGGCCGACCCGGTGCGCTCCGAGGGGCTGGCCGAAACCTGGTCGCATCTGAAGACCACCTGGCTGCGGCCCGGCACCCGGCTCGGGTTCTTCACCCACATGGGCACCCAGTTCTCGGTGACGGTGTTCGCGTTGATGTGGGGTGTGCCGTACCTGACCGAAGCCCAAGGCTTGTCGCGCAGCGCGGCCGGCGTGCTGTTGACCGTGTCGGTGGCCGCGGCGATCGGCTCCGGCGTCGTGATCGGCATCTTCACCGGCCGCAACCCGCACCGTCGGTCCCGGGTGGTGCTCGGCATCATCGTCAGCAACGCGTTGATCTGGACGGTGGTGCTGGCGCTGCCCGGCCCGGCTCCCCTGTGGCTGCTGGTGGTCCTGATCGTGGTGATCTCGGTCGGCGGCCCGGGCTCGATGGTGGGGTTCGACTTCGCCCGCACGTTCAATCCGAGTAGCACGCTGGGGACCGCGACCGGGATCGTCAACATGGGCGGCTTCCTGGCCTCGCTGCTGGTCATGCAGTCGATGGGTTTGATCATCGCGGCCGCCGGCGGCTATTCGTTCGAGTCGTTCCGGTACGCCTGGGCCGTGCAGTACGTGATCTGGGCGGTCACGGCCGTCGCGATCCTGATCACCCGACGCAAGGCCCGCCGCACCATCGGCGACATCGCCGAGAGCGCCTACATGTTGGAGTTCTTCGACGACAAACAAAACCCGCGCTAGCGCGGCGTTGACATAGAACCCAGGTAGCAGTTGTGCGGGTGGACACCTACCTCAGTTCTAGGTGAATGCTTCCGGGCGAGGTCAGACCTCGATCGGCGGGTAGAGCCGTTCCATGGTGTATTGCCGGTTGCGCCGGGCCGCCCAGGAACTGGCCAGCAGCGACACCACCAGCACGCCGGACAGCACCGCGATGGCCACCCACAGCCGCGAGTCGATACCGCCGACCGTGAGCTGTCGCAACCCGTTGACCGCATAGGTCATCGGGTCGAACGGGTGGATCACCTGGAACGGTTTCGCGGTGGTCTCCACCGGATAGATCCCGCCCGCGGACACCAGTTGGAACATCAGGAAGGCCAACGTCACCACCCGCCCGACGGCCACCCCGAAGACCGCGTTGAAGGCCTGGATCAAGGCCAGGAACGCGCCCGCCACCAGGATCAGGAAGGCCACGGTGGCCAACGGGTACTTGGCGTTCAAGCCCACCCCGAAGTGCACCACGGCGTACATCACCACCACCTGGCACACCACGATCAGCAGGCCCGGCCAGTACGACGCGAGCACCACCCGCAGCGCACCCAGCCCGTTGACCACGGCGCGAGACTGCAACGGCGTCAACAGCATCCAGATGATCAGGGTCCCGATGAACAATGCCAGCGGCAGGAAGAACGGTGCGAAACCGGTACCGAAGGTGGGCACCTCGTTGTGGTAGACCATGTCGAGTTCGACGGGTTCGGCCAGCGTGTCGGCCATCTCGGTGCGCTGCTGCGGGGTCCAGGACGGCACCTGTGCCGAACCCTCCCGCAGCTTGCTCGCCAGTTCGTCGCCACCGGCCGCCAGCTGCGGGGTGCCGGCCGCCAACTGCTGTGCCCCGCGCGCCAATTCGGCCCCGCCGTCACCGAGCCGGACCAGACCCGCCGAGAGCGCCTGGGCTCCGGCGTTCAATTCGTCGACGCCGTCCCGCAAGGCCACCACGTCGGCGCGCAACCCGCCGTCGAGTGCCCGGCTCAGAAATGTCCGCAACTTGCTGTCCGGGTCGCCGAGTTCGTGTTCCAGCGAGGCTGCGCTGTCGCGCAGTTTCATCAGCCCGGCATCGGTGGTCGGGTCGATCCCCTGTGCTCCCAACAGCTCTCGCGCACCGGACAGCGCCACGCCGACGTCCCGCACGGCCGGATCAGGGTTGTTGGTCAAGAACGCAACGGCCTGATCGAGCACAGCCGCGGCCTGCTCGGTGTTGACGTTGAGCGCCGCGATCCGTTCGGTGGTGGAACGCACCGCGCCGCTGAGCCGCGCTGCAGCACGGCCGACAATCTCCGGGTCCAGCTCCAGCGGCCCGACCCGGTCGAGCACGTCGATCACCGGATCGATGGCCTGGTCCACCTTGGTGGCCAACTGCTGAGTGCCGGCGGCCAGGCGGGCTGAACCGTCCCGGGCCGTCACCAGACCGGCAGCCAACTGGTTGGCGCCGTCCGACAGTCGTTGGGCGCCGTCGTTGGCCTGGTCCAGCCCATCCGAGAGCCGGCTCGCGCCGTCGGCGGCCTGCACCAAACCCGCACCGGCGTCGGTCAACCCGGTCAGCACCGTGCCCACGGTCTGCGCCCCGACCTTGGCGTTGACCTGACTGATCACCTCGCGGGCCGCATTCTGACCGATGATCGTGGCCAGGTAGTTGTTGGCGCCGTTCATGGTGAATCGCAACTGCGCCGGTTCCGGATCACCGCCGGACGGCGAGGCCACCTTGGCGCTGAAGTCCTCCGGCAACGTCACCGAGAAGTAGTACTTGCCGCTCGAAACACCGTCGGCCGCTTCCTGAGCCGACATCTCGTGCAGGTCCAGCTGCCCGGAGTCCAGCAACGCCTTGGCGACCTCGTCGCCGGCACGTACCGGTTTGCCGTCGACCACGGCTCCGCGGTCGACGTTGACCAGTGCCACCGGCACCTTGTTCACCTCGCCGAACGGGTTCCAGAACGCCCACAGGTACATCGCGCCGTACAGCAGCGGCAGCAGGATCACGGTGACCAGCGCGATCCGCGGCAGCGTGCCGCGCGAATAACGTTTGAGATCGGTACCCAACGACATCCCGGCCAGCACGCCGACTCACCTATCCTCTCTGGCCAGCGCCACATCGGCGCGAGCAGTGTTGGCCACCTCGAGTTGGGCGCGCACCCCCGGATTGTGCACGCCGTTGACGGTGGCAGTGACCACGGTCTGGTTGCGGCCCAGATCGATCAGCCGCTCCAGCAGCAGTTCCCGGTTGACGTCGCTGGTGACGTAGTCCAGGTTGCCCACCACCAGCAGCTCGGGCCGCCGGGTATTGGCCAGCGCGATGCGCAGCAGCAACCGATCCAGCTCAGTGAGTTCCTCGACGTACTCGCCCAGCGGCGGCAGCGGCAGCTCGCCGAACACCGGCCCGCACAGCGCGGCCAGATCGGCTTGGTCCGCGCGCCCGACCAACCGGTACCAGGAGGCGTCCCAGCGCAGTTGTTCGGTGATGGCGTCGCGCACGGTGACCGACTCCGACACCGAATCCAGCTCGTCGATGCCGGCCAGCGCAGCGTGGGCGAAGATGTCGCGGGCGCGCCGCCGGCCGAACACGGTCAGCTCACCGCCGATCGGCGCCATCCGGCCGGCCAGCGTCATCAGCAGCGCGGTGCGTCCGGACCCGGCCGGACAGACCAGCACCGTCACGCCCCCGGCGGTGATCTCCAGATCCACCGGGCCGTACACCGGCCCCCAGGGTCCGCGCATCGTGATGCCGCGCGCCGTGACGGCCGGCGGCCCTGGCTCGGTCGTCGGCTCCGGCAAGTTGACCAGGTCATCTCCGTCGCCGGTGGCGACGTCGGCTCGGGATTTGCTCACATGGCTATCTCAGCAGATGACAGCGATGTCCGCCCGGAGCTACGCCGATAGACCACAATCGCTGGCAGTGCCCGCGTCCGGTCCAACCGAAAGAGATGACCATGACCCAGACGTCTCGTCAGATGCTTCCCAGCGGTCAATCGGTCGAGGAAGCGATCGCCGAGGGGCGGCGCGCGCGCGAACTCGACCTCGAGCATGTCTTCCATTCGTGGTCGGCCCAGGCCCACCGCAACCCGATGACCGTGCTGGCCGCCAAGGGTTCCTACGTGTGGGACGGCGACGGCAACCGGCTGCTGGACTTCTCCAGCCAGATGGTCAACACCAACATCGGTCACCAGCACCCGAAGGTCACCGCCGCGATCGCCGAGCAGGCCGCCAAGTTGTGCACGGTGGCACCCGCGCACGTCAACGCCGCCCGCTCGGAGGCCGCTCGGTTGGTGGCCGAACGCACGCCCGGGGACCTGAACCGGGTGTTCTTCACCAACGCCGGCGCCGACGCCGTCGAACACGCGGTCCGGATGGCGCGGGTGCACACCGGCCGCTACAAGGTGCTCGCGCGCTACCGCTCCTACCACGGCGGCACCGACACCGCGGTCAACCTGACCGGCGATGCCCGGCGCTGGCCCAGCGATTACGGCAACAGCGGTGTGGTGCACTTCAACGGTCCGTTCCTGTATCGCTCGTCGTTTCACGCCGAGACCGAGGAGCAGGAGTGCGAACGCGCGCTGGAATACCTCGACCGGCTGATCCAGATGGAGAACCCGTTGTCGTTCGCGGCGATCATCCTGGAATCGGTGCCGGGCACCGCCGGGATCATGGTGCCGCCGCCCGGGTATCTGGCCGGGGTGCGCGAGATTTGTGACCGGTACGGGATCGTGTTCATCGCCGACGAGGTGATGGCGGGGTTCGGTCGCACCGGAAAGTGGTTCGCCATCGACCATTTCGACGTGGTACCGGACTTGCTGACCTTCGCCAAGGGCGTCAACTCGGGCTACGTGCCGCTGGGCGGGGTGGCGATCAACGACGAGATCGCGGCCACCTTCGCCGACATGCCCTACCCGGGCGGGCTGACCTATTCCGGGCATCCGCTGGCCTGCGCGGCCGCGGTCGCCACCTTGAACGCGATGACCGACGAGGACATGGTGGGTAACGCCGCGCGGATCGGCGAAGAGGTGCTGGGGCCCGGACTGCGCGAGCTGGCGCGCCGGCATCCGGCGGTCGGTGAGGTGCGCGGACTCGGGGTGTTCTGGGCGATCGAGTTGGTGGCCAACCGCAGCACCCGGGAACCATTGGCGCCCTACGGCGGATCGAGTCCGGCGATGGCCGCGGTCCTGGCCGCCTGCCGCGAAGGTGGGTTGCTGCCGTTCGCCAACTACAACCGGATCCACGCCGTGCCGCCGTGCAATGTCAGCCGCGCCGAGGCAGCCGAAGGTCTGCGCATCCTCGACGATGCGCTGACGGTGGCCGACGGTTATCTGCGCTAATCGTCGGGGTTCCGCTGCCCTAGGGGCGGGCCGCACTCCCCCGACTGACCCTGGCACGCACCGCATTCGGCGTCGATGATGGCGCGGATGCTGCGCCGGCAGCGACCGCAGTCCCCGCCGGCCAGGCAGATCGCGGCGACCTGATTGGTGGTGGTGGCGCCGTCGTTGACCACCTGCGCGACGGTGGTGTTCGTCACGCCGTGGCACAGACAGACATACATGCCGATCAGTCCACGTCGTCGACCCGGATCAAGTCGACGAACTCGCCCAGGAACAACGTGGGATAGACCCCGACGCCGGTGTGCGCCATCCAGTCGGCGGCCTCATCCCCCTGCTTGATCCAGCGCCGGGCGCTGGTCTCGTCTTCGAGTTCCTGCAGGATCATCACCTCGTGCGAGTCGTCGAAGGCCCGGAAGGCCCACACCTTGCGCACCCCGGCCGCAGTGAATCGCTCTGCCGCCGAACGGATTTGGTCACCGAGCCAGTTCACGTCGGCCATCGACGCGATCGCCGAGATCATCACCCCGGGGGCCGCGGGCGGATGCCGGGGATCGGTGAAGTCGAACCGTTCGATGATCTCGCCGGCGAACACCGCGGGGATGTCCTCCACCCCGGCCGCGTCGAACCATTCGAAGAACACCTGCGAGCGCATCAGGTCGACGACGGGTTCGCGGCTGCGCACGCCGATCATCACCAGCACCCGGTTGCGGTCCCGGATCGAGCGATACACCAGCACATGGTGAGCGCCCATCTCGGCCAGCTCCGCCGTGCGCTTCTGCAACAGCGGGGCCACCCGGCTGGGGTCCGGGATGCGGTAGTCCGACGCGATCACCAAGGAGTGGCGATACACGTCGGACAAGTTCACCGCAGCTTCTCCTTCATCACCTTGCCGGTAGCGTTCAACGGCAGTTCAGCGAGGAACTCAACATACCGGGGGACTTTGTAGCCGGCCATGCGTTCTTTGCTCCAGGCCAGCAATTCCTCGGCCGCCAGGGTGCCGCCGAGGCCTTCGCGCAGCACCACGAACGCCTTGCCGACCTGGCCCATCCGCTCGTCGTCGACACCGATGACGGCGGCTTGGGCCACCGCGGGATGCTCCATCAGGAAGCCCTCGATCTCGGCCGGGTAGGCGTTGAACCCGCCGACGATGAACATGTCCTTCTTGCGGCCCACGATCTTCAGCCGCCCCGAGTCGGTGAATTCGCCCAGGTCGCCGGTGTGCAACCAACCGTCGGGGTCCAGCGCTTCCGCGGTCGCGACCGGGTCGTCCAGGTAGCCCTGCATGACGTTGTAGCCACGCACCAGCACCTCGCCGTCGTCGGCCAACCGCACCTCGACGTCGGCGCATGGCAACCCTGCGGTGGTCGCCACGTCCTCGGCGCTGTCGCCCGGTCGGGACAGTGTGACGTTGCCGGCCTCGGTCAGCCCGTAACCGGTCATCAAGGTCTTAAACGGTAGTTCCTCGCGGATCCGGCGCACCAGCTCCACCGGGATGTCGGCGGCCCCGGTGACTGCGGCACGCAAGGTCGCCAGCCGGCTGCGGTCGGTGACCGCCAGCAGCGAGTGATAGAGCGTGGGCGGCCCGGGCAGCATCGTGATGCGTTCGCGCTCAATGAGATCCACCACCGCGTCGACGTCGAACACCGCGACCGGCAGCATGGTGGCCCCGCGCAGGAACGACGCCACCAGCCCGGCCTTGAGCCCGAAGGTGTGGAAGTAGGGGTTGATCATCAGGTAGCGATCGCCGCGGCGCAGATCGGCCAGCGTCGCCCATTCGTCGTAGGCGCGCAGCGTCTGGCGGTGGTTCATCATCGCGCCCTTGGGCCGGCCGGTGGTGCCCGAGGTGAAGATGACGTCGGAGACGTCGTCGCCGGCGACGTCGCGCGTGAACGGCGTCCCGCTGCTCAGGAAGTCCGAGCGCAGGTCGACGGTGGGCACGTTCAGGCCGACGTCGGTGAGGTCGAAATCCTGGCCCAGGAAGCCAGTCTGGGTGAGCAACAGCTTCGCGCCGCTGCGGGCCACCACGTCGGCGGCTTCGTCGGGCTTGAACCGGGTGTTGACCGGCACCAGCACACCGCCGGCGGCCATGATGCCGAACGCCGCGATGATCCACTCGGCCGAGTTCGGCGCCCACAGCGCCACCCGCTCACCCTTGTCGATGCCGAACTCGGCGAACGCGCCGGAAGCTTTCCGGATGCGTTCGCCGAGCTCGGTGAAGGACAGTCGCAGCGGACCGTCGACGACGGCTTCGGAGTCGCCGAACCGGTCCGCTGCGCTCAGGACCATCTCGGGGATGGTCTGCCACTGTTGGATTGTTCCGGCTCCTCTTACGTCGTGACGAGACGACCGAGGTTGCCACCCATGATCTTGGCCTGATCCTCGAGCGAGAGGTGCTCGAGCGCGGTGACGTAGTGCGTCGGCTCGGCCAGGCCCTCCGGGTGCGGCCAGTCGGAGCCGTACAGCACCTGGTCGACGCCGATCAGGTTGATCAGGTCATCGATGCCCTCTTCGTAGAACGGGCTGACGTAGATCCGGTTCTTGATTTCCTCGATCGGGTTGCCCGGGAAGGACTCGGGGGCCTTCTTGTACACCTCGGCCATCGAGTCCAGCAGCGGGAACATCCACTTGGAGCCGGCCTCGACGATGCCCACCTTGAGCTTCGGGTGCCGGAACAGCGCACCGTGGATCACCCAGGAGGCCACCGCGTCCTGAATCGGCCGCCATTCGTTGAGGATGTTCATCGCGTTGGTCTGGAACGGCAGCATCTCCTGCGCCACGCCGTCCCACTCCGAGGTGTAGCGCGAGTAACCGCTGTCGGACGAGTGCATGCCGATGAACACGTCGTGGTGCACGCAGCGCTCCCAGAACGGGTCGAACTCGGGCAGCGCGAACGAACGCGGACCGCGGAAGCCCGGCACCGGAGCCGGACGGATCAGGATCGCGCGGGCGCCACGCTTGACCGCCCACTCCAGCTCCTCGATGGCCTTCTCGACGATCGGCAGCGTGATCACCGGGGTGGTGAAGATGCGGTTCTGGTAGTTGAAGCCCCACACCTCGTCGAGCCACTGGTTCAGCGAGTGGATGATGACGTGGATCGCGACCGGATCGTCGCGCAGCCGCTCCTCGATCAGGCTGGCCAGCGTCGGGAACATCAGCGAGCGGTCGACGCCGAGTTCGTCCATCAGCTTCAGCCGCGGTTCCGGCTCGAAGAAGGCCGGGATGGACCTCATCGGCTCGCCGAACAGTTCGCGCTTGCTCTTGCCGTCCGGGTTACCGAACTTGAAGTACTCCTCCCAAGCGCCCGGCTTCGCGACATGCGAGAAGGTGGGGTTCGGGATGTAGTTGCTGATCTGACCTTTGATCGCAATCTTGGTACGCCCATTGACCTCGACGTACTGGACGACGTCCTTGTACTCCTTGGGGAGGTACTTGGTCATCGCCTCTGGTGGCTCGTAGAGGTGGTTGTCCGCATCGAACAGCGGAAACGGAATGTCGACCTTATGCGACAGTTGCCCCATGGAATTCTCCTTTCCAGATCCTGAGAATCATATTCTCACACCACCCCGAAAGGCAATCACGGCGACAGAATCCGTCCGCCCGGCGCGGGGCGCCGCAGCCGGGCAGGGGCGGTACTCCGATGATATTCTCCGTTTTGGAGAATGCCAATACCACGTTGGGAGAACGCTGTAATGGTCGAGCTGGAGCTGGAAGACGGGCTGGCGATCATCACGATCAACCGGCCGCAAGCCCGGAACGCGATTGCGCCCGAGACCATGGACCAGCTCGACGACGCCCTCGACCGCGCTGCCGGCGCGTTTGCCCTGGCCATCACCGGAGGTGGCGACCGGGCCTTCGTGTCCGGCGGCGACCTGAAGGAACTGGCCAAGCTGCGCACCGAACCCGAGGCCGCGGCGATGGCCCGGCGGATGCGCGGCGTGTGCGACCGGATCGCGGCCTTTCCCGGGCCGGTGGTCGCGGCCCTGAACGGTCATGCCCTGGGCGGCGGCGCGGAGGTGGCGGTGGCCGCCGACATCCGGATCGCGGCCGACGACATCCGGATCGGGTTCAATCAGGTGTCGCTGGCGATCATGCCGGCCTGGGGTGGGGCCGAGCGGTTGGCCGCGCTGGTCGGCCGGGGTCGGGCGCTGCTGCTGGCCGGCAGCGGGCAGATCCTGGAGGCCGCCGAGGCGCAGCGGCTCGGACTCGTCGATCAGGTGCTCCCGCGTGCGTCGTTCGACGCCGGTTGGCGCGCGGTCGCCGGGTCGCTGGCCAACAGCGCATCCGGCAGCATCAAGACCGTGATGGGCGGCGTCGAACCCGAGGAGGCCATCTCGGCGTTCGCCCGGCTGTGGGTGGCCGACGAGCACTGGGCGGCCGCCGACAAGGTGCTGTCGAAGGGCCGCTAAGCGTCGGCGTCTTCCAGCGGGAGCCGCCGCCAGTCCGGGTCGAGTCGACACTCACCCTCCAGGTAGGTCAGCCAGCGGTTGGCGAATTCCAGCGTCTCCCGGTGGCCGACGGTGGCGCCGAGCAACTGCTCTTGCACCAGCACCTGGGTGGCGCCGGTCATCAGCACCATCAGCACCGTCGGGCTGAACTCCTCGAACGGCACGTCGTAGCGGGCCATCGCGGCGGTGAAGGTTTGGATCTGCTCGTGCCGAAACGTCTCGGCGTACCGCGCGATCTCGGCGCGCAGCGCCTTGCGGTGGTTGGCCAGGGCGATGAACTCCATGGTCATCGCGGTGCCGGCCGGGTCGGTGTTGAGATCCCACAGCGCCCACAGCGGCTGCGGCGAGGCCAGCGCGCGCTGGTGCAGTTCCCGGAGCTGCTCGGCGCGCCGCTGGAACATCTCGAGGAACAGATCGTCCATGGTCCGGAAGTAGTAATGCACCAACTGCGGCTTGAGTCCGGCCTTGTCGGCGACCCGGCGCGAGGTCACCGCGGCATAGCCCTCCTCGCACAGCAGCGCCTCGGCGGCGTCGAGCAACACCGTCCGATTCTTGGCGTCGGGTGCGCCCAAACGACGCGACGAGGTGGCCGTCATGGCGGCTGACCGGGCCATTGTCCTCCGAACTCACTGGGTGTCGTGGTGGGCGCTCGTTGGCCGCAATGGTACGGCGCACCCAACAACCTTGACCGTGCTGTAGCTCACATGCTAAGCAAGTGCTCAGCACCTGTCAGCCCTTTCAGGAGACTCGCCTTGCCCGAAGCCAGTTCTGATTACGACTCGATCGACTTCTTCACGGACCAGTCCCTGGTTCCGGACCCGTACCCGTACTTCGACCATCTACGGTCGCAGTGTCCGGTGCTGAAGACGAACAACTACGGCGTGTACGCCGTCACCGGCCACGAGGAAGCATCGGTGGTGTACAAGGACGCCGACCTGTTCTCGTCCTGTATCGCCGTCGGCGGGCCGTTCCCGCCGCTGCCGTTCACCCCGGAGGGCAGCGACATCTCCGAGCAGATCGAGGCGCACCGCGCCGAACTGCCGATGAGCGACCACATGGTCACCATGGACCCGCCGCAGCACTCCCGGGCCCGCTCGCTGCTGAACCGGCTCCTGACGCCCAAGCGGCTCAAGGAGAACGAGGAGTTCATGTGGCGGCTCGCCGATGAGCAGCTCGACGAGATCATCGGCTCCCAGACCGGCACGGTGAGCTGCGAGTTCCTGGAGGGCTACGCCAAGCCGTTCTCGATGCTGGTGATCTGCGACCTGCTCGGGGTACCCGAGGAGGACCTCGACGACTTCCGGCAGATGCTGGCCCCGCGGCCGGGTAACACCGTGGGCAGCCTGGAGGGCGAGACGCTGGAGCACAACCCGCTGCAGTGGCTGGAGGACAAGTTCTGCGCCTACCTGGAGGACCGCCGCGCCAATCCGCGCGACGACATCCTGACCGGTCTGGCCACCGCGGTGTACCCGGAAGGTGACACCCCCGAGATCATCGACGTGGTCAAGAGCGCGACGTTCCTGTTCGCCGCCGGTCAGGAGACCACCACCAAGCTCCTGTCGGCGTCCATGCGGGTGCTGTGCGAGCGGCCCGACGTCTTCGAGCGGCTGCGCAACGACCGCACCCGCATCCCGAACTTCGTCGAAGAGATGCTGCGGATGGAAAGCCCGGTGAAATCGGCCTTCCGACTGGCCAAGAAGGACACCGAGTTGTCCGGCGTCCAGATCCCGGCCGGCACCATCTTGATGATCAACCCGGGTGCGATCAACCGCGATCCGCGGCGCTTCGACGATCCGCACGAGTTCGACATCGATCGGCACAACGTGCGCGAACACCTCGCGTTCAGCCGCGGCGCACACTCCTGCCCGGGCGGCCCGCTGGCCCGCGTGGAGGGCCGGGTGTCGATCGAACGGTTCCTGGACCGGATGGGCGATCTGCGTCTCGACGAGGACAAGCACGGCCCCGAGGGTGCGCGCGTGTTCAACTACGAGCCGACCTTCATCCTGCGCGGGTTGACCGAGATCAACATCAAGTTCACCCCGCTGACTGCGCCCGTGGAGCGCTGAGGCATGACCACATCGACCACTCCCCCCGCTTCGGCCGATGCGGCTGACCTGTACTACGACCCGTACAGCGTCGAGCTGAACATGAACCCGTACGCGGTGTTCGCCCGACTGCGTGAAGAGGCGCCGCTGTACTACAACGAGCAGCACGACTTCTACGCGCTGAGCCGCTTCGACGACGTCAACAAGGCGGTGATCGACCACGAGACGTTCATCTCCGGCCGCGGCGCACTGCTCGAGCTGATCAAGTCCGGCATGGAAATGCCGCCCGGCACCTTGATCTTCGAAGACCCGCCGATCCACAACATCCACCGCAATCTGCTGTCCCGGATGTTCACCCCGCGCAAGGTGCTCGCCCTGGAACCGCAGATCCGCGAGTTCACCGCGCGCTGCCTGGACCCGATCGTCGGCACCGACCGGTTCGACTTCGTGCAAGACCTCGGCGAGCAGATGCCGATGCGGGTGATCGGCATGCTGCTGGGCATTCCCGAGGACCGGCAACGCGCCATCACCGACCACGGCGAAGAAACCCTGCAGGGCACCACGGTCGACGCGCTGGCCACCGGCGAGGTGTTCGCCGAGTTCCTGGACTGGCGGATGGAACACCCCTCCGACGACATCATGACCGACCTGCTCACCGTCGAGTTCGAGGACGAGACCGGCACGGTACGCAAGCTGGAACGCGACGAACTGCTGCTGTACCTGACCGTGATCGCCACCGCGGGTTCGGAAACCACCACCCGGCTGATCGGCTGGGCCGGCAAGACTTTGGCCGACTATCCCGATCAGCGTCGCCAGCTGGTGGAGAACCCGGCGCTGATCCCCGCGGCCATCGAGGAGATCCTGCGCTGGGAGCCGCCGGCCCTGCAGATCGCCCGCTATGTCACCCGCGACGTCGAGTACTACGGCCAGACCGTGCCGGAGGGGTCGGCGATGCTGATGCTGGTCGGTGCGGCCAACCGCGACCACCGCCGCTTCCCGCCCGACGGTGACGTCTTCGACATCCACCGCGAACAGCGCTCGCACATGACGTTCGGCGCCGGCACCCATTTCTGCATGGGCAACGCGCTGGCCCGGCTCGAGGGCCGGATCGCGTTGGAAGAGATCCTCAAGCGCTTCCCGGAATGGGAAGTGGACTGGGACAACGCCAAACCCTCGGAGACCGCGGCGGTGCGCGGTTGGGCGGCCATGCCGACCATCATCGGCTGAATCCGAAACATCGATTAGCACAATCAAGTTCCCCCACTCCCCAGCGAAGGACGAAACATCATGGCAGGACGTGTAGAAGGCAAGGTCGCATTCGTCACCGGCGCGGCCCGCGGACAGGGCCGCAGCCACGCGGTGCGGTTGGCCGAAGAGGGCGCCGACATCATCGCGGTCGACATCTGTGGGCCGATCCGCCCCGGCACCGAGACCGCGATCCCGGCGTCGACGCCGGAGGACTTGGCCGAAACCGCAAGCCTGGTCAAGAATCTCGGCCGTCGAGTGGTGACCGCCGAGGTCGATGTGCGTGACTTCGACGCGGTCAAGGCCGCCGTCGACAGCGGTGTCGAACAGCTCGGCCGGTTGGACATCATCGTGGCCAACGCCGGTATCGGCAACGGCGGCGACGTGCTGCACGAGACCAGTCAGCTGGACTGGGACGAGATGATCGACATCAACCTGTCCGGTGTGTGGAAGTCGGTCAAGGCCGCGGTGCCGCACATGATTGCGGCCGGCAACGGCGGCTCGATCGTGCTGACCAGCTCGGTGGGCGGCCTGAAGGCCTACCCGCACTGCGGCAACTACATCGCGGCCAAGCACGGCGTGGTCGGCCTGATGCGCACCTTCGCCGTCGAGTTGGGCCAGCACATGATCCGGGTCAACACCGTGCACCCGACGCACGTCGCGACCCCGATGCTGCACAACGAAGGCACCTTCCGCATGTTCCGGCCCGACCTGGAGAACCCGGGCAAGGACGACATGGCGCCGATCTGCCAGATGTTCCACACCCTGCCCATCCCGTGGGTCGAGGCCGTCGACATCAGCAACGCGGTGCTGTTCTTCGCCTCCGACGAGGCCCGCTACGTCACCGGCGTGACGCTGCCGGTGGATGCGGGCAGCTGCCTGAAGTAGGACGCACAAACATTTCGGGCCGGGATGCGGTCAGCATCCCGGCCCGATGTCTGGTCGCTCCCGCTCAGCCGTTTCCGGGTGTCCGGCCGCTCCCGCTCAGCCGTTTCCGGGTGTCCAGTCGGTCCCGCTCAACCGTTTCCGTCCCGCTTATACAATTTAATAAGCGGGACGGAAATGGTTGAGCGGCAGTGGGTTTGGGTCGACCAGACGGACGCGTTTCCGGGTCAGCCCAACCACCATCGCACCGCGGGCCGCGCGCAGTGCATCTGAATGCAGAGTGGCGCCGAGGAGGGACGTCATGACCGCAGACCGCTGGGTGATCGGCGACCAGTTCGGCTTGCCGATACCGGCCGACCTGGCCGCGCTGCGCGACGGCGGCGCCGAGTTCCTGACCGCGGCGTTGCGCGCTTTCGGCGTGCTGGGCGTGGACGGTCGGGTGGTCGCGGTGACCCGGCTGGTGGAATGTGCCGGCGGCAGCACCGGACGCAAGGCACTGCTCGACGTGCAGTACGCCGAATCCGGGCCGCCCACCGAGCTGTTCGTGAAGTTCTCCCGGGATTTCGATGACGAAGCCCGCGACGCCGGCCGCACCCAGATGGACCGCGAGGTGCGGTTCGCGGTGCTGAGCCGTGGCTCGGATTTTCCGGTCCGGGTGCCGGTGTCTGTGTTCGCCGACTACCACCGCGAATCCGGCACCGGTGTGTTGATCACCGAGCGGATCGACTTCGGTAGTGCCGGGGTGGAGCCGCACTACGACAAAGCGCTCGACTACCTGATGCCGCAACCCTACGAGCACTACGAGGCGCTGCTGACTGAGCTGGCCGCGCTGGCGGGCGCGCACCGTGGCGGCCGGTTGGCTCCCGAGTTCAGTACCGAATTCGGCTACCACCCGGATCTGGTCAACGTCGGCCAGCGGGTCGTGCGCAGCGAGGAGCAACTGGCCCGGCAGGTCGCGCGATACGCCGAGTTCGCGGCCGGATACCCGGGGCTGCTGCCCGAGGTGGTGCGCTCGCCGGCGTTCGCCGCCCGGATGGCTGAGGAGATCGCGGGTATCGCGGCCGGCTACGACGGGGTGCACGCCGAACTGCAGGCGACGACTTCACATGTGGCGCTGTGCCATTGGAACGCCAACGTCGACAATGCCTGGTTCTTCCGCGGGCCCGACGGCACTTTGCAGGCCGGGCTGCTGGACTGGGGCTGCGTCAGCGAGATGAACCTGGCGATGCCGCTGTGGGGTGCGCTCTGCGCCGCCGAAACCGAGATCTGGCAGCGCCTGGACGAATTGCTGGCCGGGTTCGCCGAGCGGTTCGCCGCCGCCAGCGGGTTCGGGCTCGACGTCGACCTGCTGCGCCGTCAACTCCGCGATTACGCGTTGGCGATGGGGGTGGCCTGGCTCTTGGACACCCCGCGCTATCTGCAAGCGGTGGTGCCCGAACTCGCCGAGGTCGGCGACCACAGGGACCCGCGGATCGCCGAACACGAGGCGGCCCGGTCCCGGCTGCGGATGCTGACCAACGTGCTGTTGCTCTGGCAGGCCGGCTGACGACTCCTTTTCGCTCTTCTAGTTACCAGCCGCTCTGCAGGCCGGTAAAGCGGGAAGTAGACGGAAGAGCAGGGAGCGAGGCGCCGAACCTCCTAGAGTCGATGCGATGGACACCTTCACCGGACGCGCCGCGGTGATCACCGGCGGCGCCAGCGGCATCGGACTGGCGACTGCCCGTGAATTTGCCGACCGCGGCGCCCGGATCGTACTGGCCGACCGCGACCCCGACGCCCTGGATCACGCCGTCGCCGGCATGGTCGCCGACGGCCACCAGGTGTTCGGCATCGCGTGCGACGTCAGCGACATCGAGCAGGTGCAGCGGTTGGCCGACGAGGCCTTTCGGCTGCTCGGGTCGGTGCACGTGCTGTTCAACAACGCCGGCGTGGCGATCGAAGGGCCGGTTGCGGCGATGACGCACCAGGACTGGCACTTCGTCCTCGACGTCGACCTGTGGGGGCCGATCCACGGCGTGGAAGCGTTCTTGCCGCGGATGCTCGAACAGGGTGAGGGCGGGCATCTGTTGTTCACCGCGTCGTTCGCGGGGCTGGTCCCCAATATCGGCCTGGGCGCCTACTGCGTGGCCAAGTACGGGGTGGTCGGCCTGGCCGAAACGTTGGCACGCGAGGTCAAAGACGCCGGCCTGGGCGTATCGGTGCTGTGTCCGATGATGGTGGGCACCAACCTGTTTTCCACCTCGGCGCGGGCCCGCGGACAGGACGTGCCCGATGCGCTGATCGCCGGGGACGACGTCCTAGATGTCACCGAGGTGGCGCGCTTGACCGCCGAAGCCGTGCTCGCGAACCGGCTCTACGTGCTGCCGCACGAAGCAGCACGCCGATCGATCCGACGTCGCTTCGACCGGATCGACGCCACCTTCGACGAGCAAGCGGCGGCCGGCTGGCAGCATTAGCGCTCGCGCCGCTCAGGCAGGGCGGGTGATCCGCCCATTTTCGCTCTTCCGGCTACCAGCCGCTCTGCAGGCCGGTAGAGCGGGAAGTAGACGGAAGAGCGACGAGGAAGGCTCCCTCAGGAATCCGTCGGCGGGAAGAAGTACTCGCGCCAGGCCGTGATCTTGCCGTCGTCGACCTGGTAGGAGCCCATCACCGGCCAGCTCTTCTGCTTGCCGTCGACGATCCAGTGATCGAAGCGTTCCATCAAGACCACGTTGCCGTCGACCGCCAGGTGCCGAATCTCGAGGTCGACACACTGGCCGCCACTGAAGAACGCCTGCATGATCTTCCGGATCGCCTCGCGCCCCTGCAGGCTCGGATACGACGGACCGATGTCGAAGGTCGCGTCGTCGGCGAAGTGACTCATCACCTCGTCGACGTCGTTGCGGCCCCAGGCGGCGATCTCGGCGCGCACGATTTCCTCAGCGGTCACGTTTCTCCCCTTCCGGCGATCACTCGAACTCACGATAACACGGTTCCA
Source organism: Mycobacterium sp. NGS45 (assembly GCF_059812645.1). NCBI lineage: Bacteria > Bacillati > Actinomycetota > Actinomycetes > Mycobacteriales > Mycobacteriaceae > Mycobacterium > Mycobacterium sp. NGS45. The sequence goes on from NZ_JCALDB010000024.1 coordinate 32,680, forward strand.
CCAGACCGGCTGTCTTGCTGTAGAACCGAATACCAATGGTGCACAAGCATTTTCGATCCCAACCTTGACGCCCCCGCCGGGCTGCCGGAGATTACTTGGCCGCTTTTCGCCCGCCCATGGCCGGCGCGGTGCCGATCACGCCGTCGGCCTCCAGCGCCGCGATCTCGGCGTCGTCGAGACCGAGGCTGCGCAGGATCAACGCGTTGTGTTCGCCGAGCAGCGGGGCCGGGCGGCGGTGGAACCGGCGCGGGCCGTGGGTGGTGCGCGCCGGCAGCGTGCTATGTGGTGTGCTGGCGTTGACCGGATGGCTGACGTCTTCGAAGAACCCGCGGGCGGCCAGCTGGTCCAGCTCGGTCTGTCGGTGCGGTTGCATCACTTTGGCCACCGGAACACCGGCGGGCCACAGGGTTTCGACGATCTCCGTGCCGCTGCGCGATCGGCACCAGGCGGCCAGCTGTTCATCCAACTCGTCCTGGCGGGCCCGGCGGCCGGCGACGGTCTCCAGCTCGGGATCCATCGCCCAATCCGGGCTGCCCAGCGCCGTGCGCAGGGCTTCCCACTGCGCGTCGGTGGCGATCGCGATGGCCACCCAGTTGTCGTCGCGATCGAACTCGTCGACACCGGAGCTCTGATACAGGTTCTGCGGGCAGGCCGCCGGACCGCGGTTGCCGTTGCGCTGCAGCAGCTCTCCGTAGGCGGTGTACTCGATCACCTGCTCGGCGGCCACGTTGAGCGCCGCGTCGATCATCGCGGCCTCGACCAGGGCACCGCGACCGGTGCGGCGGCGCTGCTCGAGCGCGAGCTGCAACGCGATCAGGGCGTGGATGCCGGCGTTGGGATCGCCTAGCGAGTAGGGCTCGTACGGGGTGCGGTCGGGATAGCCGGTCAGCCAGCTCAATCCGGCGGCGTCCTCGATGATGTAGGCAAACGCCGGGTTGTCCCGCCACGGGCCGTCCAAGCCGAAGCCGGGCATCCGCACCATGATGATGTCTTCGCGCAGACTGCGCACGGTGTCGTAGTCCAGGCCGAGCTGGTCGATCACCCGGGGGGTGAAGTTCTCCACGATCACGTCGCAGGTTGGGATCAACTGCCGCAACAACTCTCGGCCCCGATCGGTCTGGAAGTCCAGCGTCAACCCGAGCTTGTTGGTGTTCAGACCGGAGAAGATCGGCGAGCGTTCCCACCACTGGTCTTCGGTGACCGGGATGCCGGCGATCAGCCGGGTGCCGTCGGGTCGCGGCGTGGATTCCAGGTGGATCAACTCGGCGCCGAGCATGCCCAGGATCTGCGTGCACGACGGGCCGGCCCAGAACGTCGTCATGTCCAGGACCCGCAAGCCCTCGAACGGCAACCGCGGCTCATTGCTGGACGGCGCGACGCTGCGCTGCCGGGGCTCGACGTCGCGGTACTGCGCGGTGTGCTCACCGAGCCGCGGTGCGGGCGCCGGCTCCCGCAGCGTCGTCCCGGTCAGCCGGTAAGGATGCCCGGGCTGGGTGAACCCGTCGCGCGGATTGGTGACGAACGCACCGCGTTCCACGAAGTGGTCAAAGGTCGTGACGTTGGCGCCGTTGCCGACCGGCGAGTTGGGAATCCGGAACGCCGACGCCAAATCCCGGATGTCGTCCACCTTTTCGCCGCGCACCCACTCGAACAGCTCCTCGGCGTGGATGTTGGCCTGTTCGGTGATCGACAGCGTGGACTCCTCGTCGATCCACTCCTGATGACCCGACATGGCGCACAGATCGAACCACTGCTGGGCGGTACCGCAGCCCAGCGCCACCAGCCCGTCGGCGGCCTCGGCCACACCCGGCACGGTGGGCCGCCGCTCGGTACGCCAGGGCCGGCCCAACATTTCGAAGTAGGTCACCGGGTAATACGTCATCCCGAGGATCTGTGCTTCCAGCATCGACAGGTCGACCAGTTCGCCGTACCCGTTGGTCAGGGCAGCGGCGCGAGACGCCAAGGTCAGTGCGGCGCCGTACGCTCCGGCCAACCAGTCCCCGACCTGCCCGCCGACGTGCGCCGGGGCTCGGCCCTGCTCACCGCGGCCGATGCCGAGGGCACCACCGGACCACGCCTGCAGGGTGAACTCGGTGGCCGCCCGGCCACTCCACGGCCCGTCCAGTCCGAACGGCGTGATGGTGGTGACGACCAGGTGCGGATGCCGCTCGTGGATCCGCTGTGGTTTGAGCTCAGCGCGCCCGGCGATCGCCGAGCCGACCGACCAGATCACGATGTCGGCGTCGGCCAACAATCGTTCGACCAGTTCCCCGTCGTCGGCAGACTCCGGGTCGGCGAGCACACTGTGCTTGCCGCCGGCCAGGAACCCGAACAACGCCCCGTCGGTCTGTGGGTCCAGCTCACGGCCCGACCAAGCCGCCGAGGCCGACCAGGACCGCAGGGCATCGCCTTGCCCGGACTCGACTTTGACCACCTGTGCGCCGGCGTCGGCCAGCAGCTTGGTGCAGTATCCGCCGGCGATGCCGCTGGATAGATCGACGACGGTCACGCCCTCGAGTGGTGCTGTCATACCTCATCCGCTTTCTCGGCGAAACCGCAAGATCAGTCCGTCTTGGCGCGGTTCTTCTTGGACAGCCGGAATTCCGGCGGGAACTTGCTGTCGTTGTCGTTGACCGCGGCCGACAGTCCGGAATCGATCGACTCGAACATGTCCAGGTCGGCGTCGCTGTCGTTGGCCACGCCGTTGCCCATCGACTCGAAGAACGCGCTCAGCAGGCTGCCCATGTATTCGCCCTGCTGCTGCTTGAAGATCTCGAAGAACATCTTCTGCTGGAACACGGTGTCCACCGGTCGGTTCCGCGCACACGCCAACGCGTACTTGGCGACCTCGTCCTCCAACTGATCCCGCGAGACCACCTTGTTCAAGAAGTTGCAGTCATACATCTCGGCGGCCGTGAACGGCCGGCCGGTGAACACCATCTCCTGGAACTTGCGCAACCCCATCATCTGCACCCACGTCCACATCCGTGGGCCCCAACCGTGATACCGGAACGACGGGTGCCCGAACAGTGCGTCGTCGCTGGAGATCACCAGATCGGCGTCGGCGCACTGATAGAAGTGCCAGCCGTAGCAGTAGCCCTTGGCCTCGACGATGGAGATCTTCTTGAAGTCCTGCAGGGCACGGTTGCCGGCTTGCGAGTTGGCGTACCACGCCGAGATGGTGGCGCCGTTACGGAACGTCCCCTTGGGTGGGTAGGTCACCTCGCCGACACCGTCATCTTCGAGCCGCAGTTCGGCCAACCGGACGGCCGGATTGTCGTTGCCCTCCATGAATTCCGGCAGATCGGCACCGCTGCCCAGGTTGTCGCCGACGCCGCGGATGATCACCACTTTGACGTCGTTGTCGGCGTTGGCGGCGCGCAGCACATCGGCGTAGCGCAGCCGGGCCATCGACGTCGGAGCGTTGAGGAACTCAGGCCGATCGAAGGTGATGGTCGCGATCTTGGTCCTGGGATCCTTCTCGTAACGGATGATCTCCTCGGGGGTGGGACGCTGGGGCGTTTGTGTCATAGATCCGTCCAATCCGGAGCGTCGGAGAGCACTTCGGCGCCCTCATCGTTGATCAATACGGCATCGCGGGTGAACACTGAACCCACGCCGTGCTGCCAAACCTGTGCGGTGACCGCCAGCACCATACCCGGTTCGAGCAGTTCGGCTTCGTTGGTGACCGGCAACTGCGGCGTGACCACCGGTGGGTCGAAACCGAGCCCCAGCCCGTGCGCCACCGGCGTCGGCGGAACCGGTTCACCGGACTGGGCGTAAGCGTCCAAAAGAGCGCTGACCGGACGCCCCGGTCGACACGCCTCGATGAGCCGCTGCCACAACGCATCCCGGCGCGCGTACAGATCACGTATCGGGCCCCGGTCGGCGAGTTCGCCGACCGGCCAGGTGCGGGCCACCTCGGCCAGGTAGCCGCCGGCGAGCACCCCGGCCGACACCGCCACCAGATCGCCGTCGCGCAGTCGGCCATCACCACCGGCGCGCGTGAACGCGACGTCCCTGCCGGTGATCCAGGCGCAATCCTGGGTGGCCGGTGTGCTGATGCCGCCGGCGGCTTCGGATTCCATCAACACCCCGGCCAGCGTGCGTTCGGTGACGCCGGGGGCCAGCGCGGCCACCGCGGCAGCCATGCCGCGCTCGGCCAGCCGCAACGCGGTGCGCAGCGCCTCGATCTCGGCGGGGGTCTTGATCCGGCGTGCGGCCCGCATCGCCGGCTCGGCGTCCACGAGTTCGGCGGCCGGGAACGCCATCGGTAGCAGCTTTGCGAATGTCGGTGTCAGAGCGTCGGTTCCGACCCGCTGGAAACTCTGAGCACCTGCGATTCCCTGCAGCACACCGATCAGGGTCATCGGGTTCCAGCACAATCCGTACAGGTGCTCCCGCGGGATCTCACCGGGGATGCCCTCGTCCCAGGTGCTGTTCAGGTGGATGGCGCCGGTCTCCCGGACCAGGCTGCAGATCGGACCGAACGGCCGGGTGCCGGCCACCCACAATTGCGGCGCGCCGGAAACGTACCGGACGTTGGCTTGCCGACCCAACACCAGCAGGTCCAGATCGTGGGCGGCCATCTGGGCCAGCGCCCGCTCGCGACGACCCTGACGCAGTTCGGCGGGATCGGGCGCGACATCGGAGTTGGCATCGATATTGGGGGTTTGGATGGTCACGGGCGGCTCACGGCCTCTTTGGTATGCACCGACGGTGTCCTCACCGGTAGGGGTCGTACGGGTAGTCGGTCAGCGGCATCCAGCCATCCTCGGTGACCACCACGATCTCCTCGCTGCGGTATCCGCCGGTGCCGTCCTCCCACACCACCGGTTCGAGGACCAGCAGCATGCCGGCCGGGAACACGAAGTCGTCGTCGAACTGCTGGCCGAGATCGGTTCCGAGCATCGGCATTTCGGCGGCGTTGGAGCCGATACCGTGCCCGATGTAGAAGTGCGGCAGCCATGGCTTGACACCGCCGGCCGCGGCGATCCCCGCACGGGTGAGATCACCGCTGGTGGCTCCGGCTTTGGTGACCGCGAGCACCGCGGACAAGATGTCCCGCCAGCGGTGGAACTGCGCGTGCTGCCGCTCGGTGGGCTCCCGGCCCACCACCCAGGTGCGACCGAAGTCCGAGCAGTAACCGTGGTAGGTGATCGAGACGTCGGTCCAGAGCACATCGCCGGCCTGCAGTTCGCGTTCGGTGGACAGCAGGGGCAGCGCCAGATCGCCGTGCGTGGTCCAGGCGCCGTCGGCCTTGGCGGTCGGCATCACCTGCCAGATCGCCTCCAGCATGCTCGCGGTTGCGCCGAGTTCGAATGCGCGGCGCAGGAATTGGGTCGACAGATCGATCTGGCGCACGCCGGGCGCCAGCGCCTGCTGCACGTCCACCATGGCTTCCTCGGTGATCCGGCAGGCCCGTCGCACCGCGGCGATCTGGTCCGGGGTCTTGACCAGTTTGGCCGCGCCGACCACCGGTGCGGCGTCCACCGGCGGGGTGCGGAACAGCCGCGTGCCGGCACGGCGCATGGCGCCGGTCAGTTCGTCGACCGCGCAGCGGGCGCCGGCCGGTAGCAGCTTCCCCAGCACATCGGCGAAATACTGGACCCCCTCGTCGAATTCGAGGAACACCGCAGGGTGCAGATGGTCATCGGGAAGTTGCGGTTCCAGCGGCGCACCCTCGCGCGCCGGCGAGAACAGGTGCGGGTACTCGTCGTCGGCGAGCACCACCGCAACCGGGCGCTCGACGTGGGACAGCCCGGCGTCCAGCAGCGGCCAGCTGGCTCCGGTGGCATAGACCACGTTGCCGTTGCCGAGCAGCACCAGCGCGTCGATGCCCTGTTCGGCCATCGCATCCCGCAGCCGTCGGCTCACCTGCCGGCGCATCCGGCCGAAATCGGGTTCGTCCGGCAGATCCAGCCAGCTCAGACCGGTCTGGGTCAGGGTGGTCACAGCCGGCTGCGCTGCCGCTGTTCCCGCCGTCATTGCAAGCCCAGGAACTTCTGCACGTTGCCGGACACCACCTTGACAGCGGCCTCGGGGCCGACCGCCTCGACCACGGTGGCCAGGGACTTCTCCGAGTACCCGAACGTGCTCTCGTTGTGCGGGTAGTCGCTGGACCACATCACGTTGTCGATGCCGATCTTGTCGATCAGTTCCAGCCCCAACGGGTCGACCATGAACGACGCGCTCATGTGCTGGTCCCAGTAGTGCCGCACGTCGTGGTTCAGCTCGTGGTTGAACATGTGCCGGTAGGAGGCCAGCATGTGTTCGGCATCCTGCAATGCGGTTGGCACCCACGCGATTCCACCCTCGAACCAACCGATCCTCAGCGCCGGGTGCCGGTCCAGGATTCCGGAGAACACGTACTTGGCGAACTGTTCGCGGAACGAGTCCACGTTGACCATCATGCCCACCACGACGCTGTTGTGCTGACACGGCGTCTTGGGCGGGGTCTCACCGATGTGGTGGCTGACCGGGATGCCCGAGGCCTCGATCTCATCCCACACCGCGTCCATGTCGGTGCTGCCGTAGTCGTAGATGTTGCCGTCGTCGTCCTTGCCCGGGTTCAGCGGCAACAGAAAGGTCCGCAGCCCCAACGACTTCAGCTCTTCGAGCGTGCTGCGGGTGCCCTTGGGATCCCACCAGTTGATCAGGCCGACACCGTAGAAGCGGCCGTTGGACTGCTCCTGCAGCTCGGCGATGTGCTCGTTGTAGATCCGGAACACCCGCTCGCGCAACGACTTGTCCGGGTAATGGAACAGCGCCAGCACCGCGTTGGGGAAGGCCAGCTCCTTGTCGATGCCGTCCTCTTTGAGCTCGCGGATACGCGCCTCGATGTTGTTGGAGGCCGCGCCGGCCAGGTCGTCGTACTGCATCAGCACTCGGCCGAAGTCGCCGCCGGTCCAGGCCTTGCCCTTCATGCCGACCATGTAGGCGCCGTCCTCGTACCAGATCCGCGGCGCCGCGCCCTTGAGTTCCTCGGGGAAGCGGTCGTAGAAGATGTCGTCGGCCACCGAGATGTGGTTGTCGGCCGAGAAGATCTCGGTGCCGACCGGCAGACCCAGGTTGCCCGCGGCGTGGCCGCGGCGGTTCTTGGGCGCACCGAAACCTTCCGGCGGGTAGAGGGTGGCTGCTGTGGACTGAATGGACATCGTGGACCTTCCGTGTCGGCCGGTGCTGTCAGCTTGCTCCGCGGGGCTGCGGCGTGGGCAAGGTTGACCGGATCGAGCGAGTGCGCCCCCGGGCCAGGCTGCGGGCTGTTGCGCGAGCGGCATGCTCACTCATGGGTAATGACGTTATCAGTTTGTGTGCTGCCGCAACAGTGTCGGATCGCACGAATTCGCTGGTACATGGCCTACCGCCTGCGAGAACGTCATTCTTGTAGAGCAAGAACTCATTCTCTTGAGCATCGGAGAGTTTGCTGGCGACGACTCCCCCTGCGATGTTCGGCCGGCCCGTCCGGGCGGTTTTGGGCGCCGATCGACGAATCCGCTGGAACTCTTGGGTTCCCGTTTGGAGAATGCTAGTCTCCGAACAGAGATCGAAGGGTTCCAATGACGAAACCATCCGTTGCCACGATGCTGGACACTGCCGCCCTGGGCGCATGGCTCGATGAACAGGACGCTCCCGGCACCGGGGCGATACCCGAGCCGGAGTTGCTGGCCGGCGGGTCGCAGAACACCTTGATCCGGCTTCGGCGCGACGGGCACGCCATGGTGCTGCGCATGCCGGGGCCGCGCGCCGACGACGCCCGGTTGGCCGGGTTACGCCGGGAGATCACCTTGGTGCGCGCCCTGAAGGGCACCGACGTGCCGCACGCCGAGTTGATCGCCGCCGACGACACCGGCGACGTCTTGGGCAAACCGTTCTACGTGATGGCCGAGATCGACGGCTGGAGCCCGATGGACGGCAACGGCGGTGCGTGGCAGGCCCCGTTCGACACCGACCTCGCTGCCCGCCGCGGGCTGGCCTTCCAACTCGTCGAAGGCGCGGCCAAACTGGGCCGCGTCGACTGGCGCGCGCAGGGGCTGGAAGGCTTCGGCCGGCCGGACGGCTTCCACGAGCGTCAGGTGGACCGATGGTTGAGCTTCCTGTCCGACTATCAGGTCCGCGACCTGCCCGGCCTGGACACCGCCGCCGACTGGCTGACCCGCAACCGGCCCGACGATTACACGCCGGGCATCATGCACGGCGACTACCAGTTCGCCAACGTGATGTTCGCGCACGGCGGCCCGGCCCGGCTGGCCGCCATCGTGGACTGGGAGATGACGACCATCGGTGATCCACTGTTGGACCTGGGCTGGGCGCTGCTCGGCTACGACGGCGAGGAACCCCAGAGTGAGGGCTTCTACCTGGACATGACGGGTATGCCCAAGCGCAGCGAATTGCTTTCGCACTACCAGGAAGTCAGCGGTCGCTCGACCGCCAACATCCACTACTACCTGGTGCTGGCCAACTGGAAGCTGGGCATCATGCTGGAGAAGACCTACGCGGCCTCGCTGGCACCCAACAGCAAGGTCGATCCGCGGGTGGCCGCGGCGATGGGCCCGATGGTGCTGCAGTTGATGACCGCCGCCGCCGAATTGGCCGCCGGCAAGGGAGCCTGACATGACCCAGCTGCAAACACTGTTCGACCTGACCGACCGGGTGGTGTTGATCACCGGCGGCAGCCGGGGTTTGGGCCGCCAGATGGCGTTCGCGGCCGCCCGCTGCGGCGCCGACGTCGTCATCGCCAGCCGCAAGCTGGACAACTGCCAGACCACCGCGGCCGAGATCGAAGCCGAAACCGGCCGCACCGCACTGCCATACCAGGTGCACGTGGGCCACTGGGGCGAACTCGACGGTTTGGTCGACGCGGTCTACGAACGGTTCGGCAAGCTCGACGTGCTGGTGAACAACGCCGGCATGTCGCCGGTCTACGAGAAGCAGACCGACGTCACCGAGAAGATGTTCGACGCCGTGGTCAGCCTCAATCTCAAAGGGCCGTTTCGGCTTTCGGCGCTGGCCGGTGAACGGATGGCCGCCGCCGGCGGTGGGGTGATCATCAACGTCAGCACCCACGGCTCGCTGCGCCCGCACCCGACGTTCATCCCGTACGCGGCGTCCAAGGCCGGGCTGAACGCGATGACCGAGGGTTTGGCGCATGCGTTCGGCCCCACCGTGCGGGTCAACACCTTGATGCCCGGGCCGTTCCTCACCGACATCTCCAAGGCCTGGGACTTCGGCGACGCCAATCCGTTCGGCCACTTCGCGTTGCAGCGCGCCGGTAACCCGGACGAGATCGTCGGCGCCGCACTGTTCTTGATGTCGGATGCGTCCAGTTACACCACCGGCTCGATCCTGCGCGCCGACGGCGGTATCCCCTGAAAATGGCACGGCGAGAAGCCACTTCTGCACACCCCGCCCTGGGCTGTACCTGAAGAAAGTGGATTCTCGGCGGGAAAGGAAAACATGGCCTGGGACTTCTCCACCGAACCCGAATTCGAAGCCAAGCTGGATTGGATCCGCACCTTCCTGCGGGAGGAGGTCGAACCGCTCGAGGTGCTGTTCCCGGGCTGCGAGTTCCTGCCGCTGGACGATGAGCGGCGGGCCATCGTCGACCCGCTCAAGCAGCAGGTCCGCGATCAGGGGCTGTGGGCACCGCACCTGGGCCCCGAGTTGGGCGGGCAGGGCTTCGGCGCGGTCAAGCTCACCTTGATCAACGAGTTGCTGGGCCGCAGCCCGTGGGCGCCGATCATTTTCGGAACCCAGGCCCCCGACACCGGGAACGCCGAGATCCTGGCCCGGTTCGGCACGCAGGAACAGAAGGACGAATACCTGGCCGGGTTGCTGTCCGGGGAGATCTTCTCGTGCTTCTCGATGACCGAACCGCAGGGCGGCTCGGATCCGCGGGTGTTCACCACCCGTGCGGTGCGCGACGGTGAGCACTGGGTGCTCAACGGCCGCAAGTACTTCTCCTCGAACGCCTCGGTGGCGTCGTTCTTCATCGTGGTGGCGATCACCGACCCGGACGTGCCGGTGCACCGCGGTGCGTCGACGTTCCTCATCCCGGCCGGCACTCCCGGTGTGACCATCGAGGCCACCCATCACCTGGTCGGATCACTGCCGCACGAAGCGGGTCACTCGCTGATCCGATACGAGAACGTGCGGTTGCCGGACTCGGCGATGCTGGGTGAACCCGGAAACGGTTTCGGCATTCTGCAGGCCCGGCTGGCCGGCGGCCGGATCCATCACGCCATGCGCTCGATCGGGGTAGCCCAACGCGCGGTGGACATGATGGCCCGCCGCGCCAAAAGCCGCTTCACCCAAGGCAGTTCGCTGGCCGACAAGCAACTGGTCCAGGCGTTCATCGCCGATTCCTACGCCGAGCTGCTGCAGTTCCGGCTGACCGTGCTGCATACCGCGTGGCTGGTCGACACCGCCGGCGAACACGCCGCGCGCAAGGAGATCGGGGTATGCAAGATCTTGTCTTCGCAGGTGCTCAAATCGATTGGGTTGCGCGCCATCCAGGTGCACGGCGCCATGGGTCTGACCCAGCAGCTGCCGCTGACCAACGTGCTGCTCGGCGGGGTGGCCCTGGGTCTGGCCGACGGCCCCACCGAAGCCCATCAGGTCAACCTGGCGCGCATGGTGCTCAAGGAGTACGAGGCCGAAGACCCGGAATGGCCCAGCGAGTTCACCGACAACCGGATCGAAGCGATTCGGGACAAGTACGCCGGTCGGGTGCGCAGCATTCCGTCGGTCCCGCAAGTGTAAGCGGCTGAGCATGCCCAACCCGTCATGAGCACCCCGATCGCCAACGGCTCCCGGGCATCGCGCGCGGTGCACCGGGCGCTGGACGACCGGCACCGGGAGGCCACCGATGAGGTGGAGCGGATCCTGGCCGCAGCCGTCGTCGTGATGCAGCGGGTCGCTCCGGAGCCGCCCAAGGTGAGCGACATCGTCGCCGAGGCCAAGTCATCGAAGAAGGCCTTCTACCGGTACTTCACCGGCAAGGACGAACTGCTGCTGGCCGTGATGGAACGCGGCGTCGGAATCGTGGTGTCCTACCTCGATCATCAGATGCGCAAGGCGCAGCGGCCGGCCGACCAGGTGGCCCGCTGGATCGAGGGTGCGTTGGCCCAGGTGGCCGATCCACACCTGATCAGCATGAGCCGGGCGGTGGTGGAGCAGATGACCCAGACCGACCCGGTCGACGACATCATGACCCCGATGCGCAATCTGCTGATCGCCCCGGTGACCGAGTTGGGCAGCGGCGACCCGACGCGCGATGCCGAAGCGGTCTTCGAGTTGACGTTGGCCACCATGCGCCGGTACGTCGGCTCGCACACCCAGCCCGGGCCCGACGACATCGAGCACCTGGTCCGGTTCTGTCTGCGCGGCTTGACCACTGACCAGGAGATCGCCCGATGAGATTCCTGTTCGTACACGGCGGATTCCACGCCGGCTGGTGTTGGGAGCGCACCATCGCCGCCCTGGAGCAGCTGGGCCACACCGGTGTGGCCGTCGACCTGCCCGGGCACGGGGCATGGGTCGACCAGGAATCCACCCTGGCCAACCGCCGGCAGGCCATCCTGGATGCCCTCGAACCCGGTGACGTGCTGGTTGGGCATTCCGGCGGCGGCTTCGACGCCACGTTGGCCGCCGACGCGGCTCCCGAATCCGTGCGCCACCTGGTGTATTTGGCGGCAGCCCTGCCCCGCGAAGGCCGCACCTACCCGGAGGCGATGGCGATGCGCAACGCCGAGGAGGGCGAGTTCGACGCCGACACCGGTGAGATGCTGAGCTATCTGAAGTTCGACGACGACGGCGCCATGTGGTTCGCCGACTTCGACGGCGCCTGGCGCTACTTCTACCACGACTGCGACGAAGCAACTGCGCGTTGGGCTTTCGAGCGCCTGGGCCCGGAACGTTTCGGCGACACCACGATCACGCCGGTCTCGGTGCCCAACTTCTGGGCCGCCGAACTGCCGCGCAGCTTCATCGTGTGCGAACAGGACCGATCGATGCCACGCTGGCTGGCCGACACCGTGGCACACCGGCTCGGGGTCGGCCAGCTGTCGATCGACTCGTCGCATTCACCGTTCCTGAGTCGGCCCGCCGAACTGGCCGCACTGTTGGTGCACGCCACCACCACGACCCCGACCGGCCCGCTGATCCCGGACTGACCCGGTACCCGAGACCTGCGAAACTAGATCACGAGGAGTCCGATGAAGGCGATGCTGTGCCGTGAATACGGCCCGCCGGAAACTCTGTCCCTGACCGAATTGCCGGATCCGACACCAGAATCCGGCCAAGCCGTGGTCGCGGTGCGCGCCGCGGCAGTGAACTTCCCGGACGTGCTGTTCATGTCCGGCGGGTACCAGGTCAAGATCCCGCCGCCGTTCGCACCGGGCAGCGAGTTCGCCGGTGAGGTGATCGCCGTCGGGGCCGACGCGGATCTGCCGGTCGGCGCCCGGGTGGCCGGGTCGGTGATGGTCGGCGCGTTCGCCGAGCAGGTCGCGGTGCCGGTGCAGGCCTTGCGTGTGCTGCCCGACGGTGTCGACTTCGCCGACGCGGCCGCCTTCGGGGTGACCTATCGGACCGCCTATTACGCGCTGCGCACGGTGGCCGAGGTGACTGCCGACGACTGGGTTGTCGTACTCGGCGCGGCCGGCGGCGTCGGGTTGGCCGCGGTCGATCTCGGTGCGGTGTTGGGCGCCCGGGTGATCGCCGCCGCGTCGAGCCCCGAGAAACTACAGGTCTGCCGTGATCGGGGGGCCACCGCCGTCATCGACTACGACCGGGAGAACCTGCGCGACGCGATTCGCGAGATCACCGGCGGCGCCGGTGCTGCGGCGGTGCTGGACCCGGTCGGCGGCGAGTACTCCGAACCGGCGTTGCGGGCACTGGGCCGCGGCGGCGTGTTCGTGACCCTGGGCTACGCTGCCGGCAGCATACCGAAGATCCCGTTGAACCTGGTGCTGCTGAAGGGCATCACGGTGCGCGGCATGGAAATCCGCACGTTCGCCGCCGACTATCCGGAGGCGTTCGAGCGCGACGAAGCCGAGCTGGATGCACTGTTCGCCGCGGGTACGGTGCGGCCACACATCGGCGCCCGGTTCGCGCTGCAGGACGCCGGTGCGGCGTTGCGCTACGTTGCCGATCGCAAGGCGATCGGCAAGGTGGTCATCGACATCTGAACGGCGCCGCCGTCGTCGGCAGGAGTCGTCGTCCGCCGTCGTCGTCAGGAGTCGACCGGCCGGGGCGCGCCGCGGGAGAGCAGACCGGCGGCCTGGCAGACCTGCTCGGCCAGCTTGGGCACCTGTTCACCGGACATCCGCTCGGTCGGTCCGCTGATCGCCACCACCCCGACCGGCCGGCCGTCCACCTCGAAGACCGGCGCGGCGATGGTCATGCTGGGACTGTTGACCTCGCTGCTGGCGGCGTATCCGGCCGCGCGGTAACCGTCGAGTTCGGCGCGGAACGTCGAATCGGGCGGTTCACCCAGCAACTCGGTTTGACGTTCGCGGCTCAAGAACGGCAACAGGATCCGGCCGGTGGCGCTTTGCCGCACCGGCACCCTGGTGCCGATGCCGGGCACCATGCGCAGCGGCTGCCGGCTCTCGGCGACCTGGGACACCACCAGCCGCGATCCGTCCTGCTCGTTGAAGATCGCGGTCTCGCCGGTGCGCTCGGCGAGCTGTTCGAGTACCGGCTGGATGCTCTGCCGCAGATCTGATTTGGTCTGCGAGGCGTGCACGATGTGCAGCACCCGCGGCGCGATCTCCCAGCGGGTCAGCTGATCTTCGCGGGCCCGGATCCAGCCCTGCTCGGCCAGCGTGACCAGCGCTCGCTGCACCGCGCTCTTGTCGATGCCGAGCGTGCGGGACAGGTCGGCGACCCCCACCGGCTGGTGTGCTGCCACCGCTTCGAACACCGTCAGCACCCGTGCGCCGGTGGAACTTCCCTTGACGGCCATCCAGAACCTCAATACAGTCTGTGTTAGATATTGATTGATCGTATCATTTATTGATACACAAAGGAGGCGGACGTGTCGCCCATCACCGTCACCCCATTGCGCGACGACCTGCCGTTCGGCGCCCGGGTCAACGGCGTCACCCACTCGACGCTGCAGGACGAAGCGGTGCGCGCGCAGCTGCGGCAGGTCTTCCGGGATCGCGGCATGATCGTGTTCGAGAACGTCGAACCGGACGGCAGATTGCAGGTCGAGATCAGCACGGTGTTCGGCCCACTCAAGGACCACCCGGTGCCCACCGTGCCGAGACCCGGCGGAGCCCTGCACCCCGGCATCATCGAGATCGGCCAGCAACCGCGCGAGGGCAACATCGTCATGGTGGACGGCAAGGAGGTCACCTCCTGGCTGCCCTGGCACTTCGACCACTGCTACAACGACCAGTTGAACCTGGCCGGCGTGCTGCGCTGCATCAAGGGCGTATCCGAAGGCGGCCAAACCGGTTTCGCCGACGGCATCGCGCTCTACCGAGCGTTGTCACCCGAACTGCGGCAGCGCATCGAGGACCGCAACGTGGTGTACAGCCTGAACCTGGGGTTCAGCGATATGCGGTTCGGGCTCACCGAAGGGTTCCGCGAGGTACAACCGCACAAGATGCTGCAGAAGACCATCGACTACGGCCGCGAGAACCTGCCGCGCGCAGTGCATCCCGCGGTGTGGACCCGCGCCACTGGCGAGAAGGTGCTGCACGTCTCACCGTGGATGGCCGAGGGACTGGAAGGCGACGAGACCCCCGAAGGCGATGCGCTGCTCGAGGCGGTGTGCCGCGAACTGTTGGACAAGGTGCAGCCGTACTTCCATGATTGGCGTCCCACCGACATGGTGATCTGGGACAACCTGCGGATGCTGCACGCGGTCAGTGGCCATGACCCGGACGAAGCCCGGATCATGCATCGCACCACCATCGAAGGCGATTACGGCCTGGGCTATTTCGAAAACAATGCCGTCGGCCACGAACTGCTGGAGATGACCGTCTGAACTCGCGATTTCGGTGCGTTAGGGGGCGCTGAGCGCACCTAAACGCACCGAAATCGCAAGGGGGTCACCAGGTGACGGGCAGGCTGTAGACGCCGTAGGCCAGCCGGTCGTGCTTGAACGGAACTTCCTCGAACGGGATGGCCAGCTTCATCGTCGGGATGCGCTGCAGCAGGGTGTGGAACACGATCTGCAGCTCGGCGCGGGCCAACTGCTGCCCCACGCACTGGTGTCGGCCGTAGCCGAAGCCCAAGTGCTGACCGGCGTTCTCGCGGGACAGATCGAGCTGATCGGGGTTCGGGAAGGCCTTCGCGTCCCAGTTACCCGGGGCCAGGTCGATGATGATGCCCTCGCCGGCCTTGATCGTGACGTCACCGACTTCGATGTCTTCCAGGGCAACCCGACGCTGGCCGTTCTGGATGATGCTCAGGTAGCGCATCAACTCCTCGGCCGCATTGGCGCTGGCCTTGGGATCGTCGACGTTGCTCAGCAACTCAGCCTGCGCGGGATTCTGCAACAGCGCCAGCACGCCGATGCCGATCATGTTGGCGGTGGTCTCGTGCCCGGCGATCAGCAATCCGGTGCCCAGTTGCGCGGCCTCCTTGACGCTGATCTCGCCGGCGGTGACCCGCTCGGCCAGGTCCGAGATCGCGTCCTCGGCCGGGTTTTCCATCTTCTTCTTGACCAGGTCGATCAGGTAGCCGTGCAGGCTCATCGCGCCCTTCTGGCCGTCCTCGGCGGTGGCGTTGCGGGCCAACCCGACGTTGGCGTGGTGCTGGAAGAACTCGTGATCCTCGTAGGGCACGCCGAGCATCTCGCTGATCACCTTGGTGGGCACCGGCAGCGCCAGCGCACTCACGATGTCGGCGGGTTGCGGTCCGGCCAGGATCGCGTCGATGGCCTCGTCGGTGACCTGCTGGATGGTCGGGCGCAGACCTTCGACCCGCTTGAAGGTGAACGGCTTGGACAGCATCCGGCGGAACCGGGTGTGCTCCTCGGCATCGGAGGTGAACACCGAGCGCGGCCGCTTGTACACCGTGGAGAGCATGTGCTCATTCCAGTGCGGGAAACCCTCGATGCGGTCGTCAACGCTGACCCGCGAGTCGGCGAACAGCGTGCGGGCTGCGTCGTATCCGGTGATCAGCCAGGGCGTGCTGCCGTCCCAGATCCGGACCCGCGAAAGCGGCGCTGCCGCACCGAGTTCCATCACACCCGGCGGCGGCGCGAACGGACATGCGCTGGAGCGCTCCATCGGGTACTCGGGAATGTCGGTGCGGGTCTCGGGCAGGGTGTCGGTCATCGCGGGGGCTCCTTGGCTGTGGATTGCGAAATGGGCTGGCGGGTGGACTATTCGTCGATGCTGATGACGCGACCAGGGCAGGCGTCGACCGCCCGCCGGACCGCGTCATGGAACTCCGGTGGCGGTTCGGCATCGAGCAGGATCACGCTGCCGTCGTCCTCGTCCTGGTCGAAGACTTCCGGGGCGTTGGCGACGCAGTTGCCGCCGGAAACGCACTTGTTCTTGTCGACAGTGACTTTCACGATCACTCCTTCTGGGCTGCGGCGCTGACCGGGGCCAGCATCAAACCGGTGATCGCATCGATCAGGTGCTCGGCGGCGGTATCCCAGTCCGGATGCGGGGTGGGTTCACCACCGGCCAGGGCCCGCTCCTGCTCGGCGAACATGTGCACGATCAACTGACGGGCCATCGCGTTGCGCTGCACCCGCACGCCCTGCGGCATGTCGGGCAGGCAGCGGGTGAGCCCCTCGATGATTCGCAGCACCGACGTCGATGCCAGGGATTCCTCGGAGACCAGATCGCGGTGCGCGGGATCGGGCATCAACTGCGCGGAAAACCGGGCATACCAGGTGGGTTCGCCGCTGCCAGCGCCGAGTTGGGTCAGGTGGACGGCCAGTGGACGCACCAGGCAGCTCACCCACTGGCGCAACTCGGCGTCGTCGCCGAGGTCATCGACCATCTGTTCGCAGAGCCGCTCGACGGATTCGTTGTGCCGGCGCACGATGGCCCGGATCAGGTCGGCCTTGGTGCCGAAGTGATAGCCGACGGCGGCCGTGTTGCCCTGGCCGGCGGCTTCGCTGACCTGCCGGTTGGACACCGCAAAGACGCCGTGTTCGGCGAACAGTCGCTCTGCTGCGGTCAGGATCGCATCGCGGGTGTCACCGGCCCGGTCGGTGCGGGCCAACCGCCCGGACTCTGCACGTTCGGCGTCCACCCGCTCAGTCAAGCACCGCGCCATGATTAAGTCAACCGATTGATTTAAAGTGCCGGATATTCAGTTCTGATCGGACTTGCGCACGAGCACCTTGCCTGCGACCGTGCCGCCGTCGATCGGCAGCACGGTTCCGGTGACGTACCGGGAGCGCTCCCCCACGAAGTACAGCGCCGCCTCGGCCACGTCCTCGACGGTGCCTTCGCGCTTGAGCGGACGGTCCCGGCGCATCTGGGCCCGGATGCCCTCCTCGAATGCCGCCAGGCGCTCGCGGTCCTCGGCGTTGGCCGACTTCGACACGATCGCGGTGCGGATGTTGCCCGGCGCGATCGCGTTGACCCGAATGTCATAGTGCGCCAATTCGATTGCGGCTGATTTGGTGAACTGGATGACCGCGGCCTTGGAGGCCCGGTAGGTGTGCACCCCACCGCCGGCCTGGATGCCACCGATCGAGGTGATGTTCAGGATCGCGCCGCCGCCGTGCGTGGACATGTACCGGGCCGCGTCCCGGGTTCCGGCCATCACCGCCAGCACGTTGACCGCCATCACCTGGCCGAAGTCGGCCAGGTCGTCATCGAGGAAGCTGCGGTGCATGGTGCCCGAGACGCCGGCGTTGTTGACCATGATGTCCAGCCCGCCGTAGGTTTCGATCGCGGTCGTGACCAGCGCACCGACCTGCTCGATCTCGGCGACGTCGGTGGGCACGAACAACGCGCCCTCGGGCACCCCCTGCTCCCCCTCGTCGAGGTCGCCGATCACCACCTTGGCGCCCTCGGCCAGGTACCGCTGCGCGATGCCGCGGCCCAGACCGCCGATCCCGCCGGTGACGACGGCGACCTTGCCGTCGAGCTCGCCCGTCATCGTTGCTCCGTTCGTTCGGCGAAGAAATCCAACAGCAACCGGTTGACCGCGTCCGGGTTCTCCAGCTGCGGGCAGTGCCCGGCGTCGGCGACCACCGCCGAGCGGGCCCCGGCGATCTGACCGGCGATCTCGGCGGCCCAGCCGGCCGGCAACAGTTTGTCACCGCCGCCTTCGACGATCAGCGTGGGCACCGAGATCCGTTCGTAGGCCCGCTGAGTCGACGCCGCCGGGGGCGGCGCGGCACCCGGCCGACGGAACCGGGCCGCGGCGATCGCCTCCCAGGCCCCGGGCAGGGTGGCCGAAAGCTGGCGGCGCCGCACGTAGTCCGCGTCGTCGGGGTAGGCCGGGTCGAAGAACAGCGCGGTGACGATGCGCCGCATGGCTGCTTCGGTGGCGTCGTAGTCGTACAGCGCGGTCATGTGTTCGTTGGCCTGGATCTGCCCGCCGCCGCAGATCGCCACCAGTGAAGCCATCGGCAGCACCGGCGCCTCCGAGGTGGCGTCGACCAGCAGGTTGATCGCCCCCATCGAGTTGCCGACGAAGTGCGCCGACGAGACCCCAAGGGCCGCACAGAATGCCGCAACATGCCGGATTCGCATCCCGCGGCCGTCGACGAAGTCGAGCACCTTTGCCGTGCCGCCGTAGCCGAGCTGGTCCGGCGCCAGCACCCGGTAGTGCTCTGCCAAGGCGCCGATGGTGCGTTCCCAGCCCAGTTCGGCGCTGGCCCCGAATTCGCCGCCGTGCAGCAACACCACGGTCTGCGGGCCGGACCCGGCGTCCAGGTAACTGGTGGTCAGTCCGTCGACGGTGATCTCGAGCCGGCGGTAGGGATGCTCGTCGGTCACGCCCGCGCCCCCGGCGCCGACCGCGCGAAGGTCAGCAGCTGGGCGGCCAGCAGCTGCAGCTGATTCTGCACGGCCGGATCGCTGAGTCCCCCGTGCGAATCCCACACCGGGTCAGCGGAATTGATCGCCACGCCGATCGGCGTGGGCCAGGCGCGCAGGGCGTGCCCGATGCCGCGCAGCTGCCCCAGCGTGCCGACCGCGGCCTGCCAGCCGTACGCGCAGGTGATGCAGCCCCACGGCGTGTTGTCCAGATACACCCGAGGTCCTTCGCGCAGGTCCTCGATGTAGTCCAGCGCGTTCTTGACCAGTCCGGACACCGCACCGTGGTAGCCCGGTGAGGCGACGACGACGGCGTCGGCCTCGCGCAGCGCAGCCACCAGCGCCGCGGCGGCCGGCGTGCGTTCCAGTTCGTGCGGCGCGTACATCGGCAGGTCCAGATCGGGTCCGGCGTACAGCTGGGTGCGCCCACCCAGCCGCTGCACCTCGCTCAGGCAGTAACGCAGCGCGCGTTCGGTCGACGAGTTGGCGCGCAGGGTGCCGCCGATCCCGACGATCAACGGCGCGCCACCGGTGTCGGCGCGGGTATCCGGAGTTGACGTCACAGTAGTCATGTCGAGTCCTATTTGATCGCAATCGGATTGACCGGTGAACCGACCGCACCGACGACCCGCAAGGGTGGTGCGATCAGCTGGAATTCGTACACCCCGTCGGCGGCACAGTCGGCGGCCAAACCGCCGAGGTCCCAGTACTCGCCGAGCATCAGGCCCATGTCCCGCAGGCACAGCATGTGCATCGGCAGGAAGGTGCCGGCCACGCCGGCCGCCGGGTCGGGATCCTCGACCATCAGGTTGTCGGCGGCCACCGCGGCCACTTCGTGGTCGTGCAGCCAGGCCGCACAGCGCCAGTCCAGACCGGATCCGGCCTCGGCCCCATCACCGGTCTGACTGAATCGGGTCCACCACCCGGTGTGTACGACGACGATGTCGCCACGCCGGATCTCGACGTTCTGCGCGCGAGCCACCGCGTCGAGTTCTGCCGCCGTGACCGGCTGTCCGGGTTCCAAAAACACCTCGGCGCCGCGGTGGGCCACCACGTCGAGCAGCACCCCGCGCGAGCTGATGCCCTTGCCGTCGACCTTGTCGATGCCGCAGTGGAAGGCCCCGAAGCTGGTCACCGAGTCGGCCGGGAACCCGTTGTAGAGCTTGTCCTCGTAGTACACGTGGCTCAGCGCGTCCCACTGCGAGGCGGCCTGCAGCGGCATCACGATCATGTCGTCGTTGAACCGAAACGGGTTGTCGGCGAAGAACGCACTCATGTCCTGCGCGACGGCGTTGCTCAGCCACTGCGGCCCGTAGCGCACCAGGGTGTCGGCGTCGCCGCCGTCGACGGTCATCACGTGCACCGGATTGTTGCGGAACTTGAACGCACCCTGCGGGCCCGAGGACCCGAAGTCCGAACCGAGCGCGAACACCTTGCCCTGCTTGGCCAAGGTGGCCGCCTCGGCAGTCTTGTCGGCGGTGATGAAGTTCAGCGTGCCCAACTCGTCGTCGTCGCCCCACCGACCCCAGTTGCGCACATCGTCGGCCAACTTTCGGAAGTCGCTCATCGACGCAGCCATCTCAGCTCTCCTGCCCGGTCTCGGTGACGCCCAGTTCTTCGGCGCTGCGCTGCGCCATGATGCCGCCGTCGGTCCAGATCACCTGTCCGGTCAGGTATCCGGCCAGCCTGCTGTTCAGGAAGACCAACACCGCGGCCTGTTCTTCGGGAGTCGAGATACGGCCCAGCGGGGTCCCGAAGGAGTCCAGGTAGCCCTGCCCGTAGGCCGAACGCAGCTGGTCCAGGATCGGCGTGTCGGTGACGCCGGGCGCGGTGAGGTTGATCCGGATACCGCGCGCCCCCAACTCCACCACCTTGCCCAGGCTGTAGAGGATCAGGGCCTCCTTGGCCAACCGGTAACCGCCGTCGGCCAGCGCTCCGGGATGCTCGGCACACCAGGCCCTGCCCTGCTCGACCGATTCGGTGCGCACCAAACCGACTGTGCCGGGCGCGTTCTCGCGGTAGCCCGACGCGGCCAGCGAAGCCACGCCGGCCACCGCGGAACCGGGCGGCATCCGCTCCAGCACACCGTCAGTGAACTGCCGGGTGCCCAAGAAGTTGATCCGCACCACCAACTGTGGGTTCCCGATGCCCGAACTCACGCCGGCGACATTGAACAGCGCGTCGACGACGTCGGGCAGTCGGCCCAGCGCGCTGGTCACCGAGTCCGGCTCGGCCAGGTCGACCTCGATGAAGTCGCTCAGGTGCGCGCTCTCGGCGGGCTCCCGGACATCCAAACCGGTGACCCGCCCGCCGAGTTCGGCGACCTGGCGGGCGACCTGCGCCCCGATACCCGACGCGCAGCCCGTCACGACGACGTTGCGGCCGTCGTAACGGACCAGCTCGTCCAGCGCGGCCACTCCTCAGCCTGCGGCTTCCCGCTCGGCCTTCTCCTTGGCTTCCTTCTCGGCCTGAGCGGCCTTGACCCGGCCCTCGTTGATCTCGGCCATCGCCTCGGGGATCTCACCGGCGGTGAACTTGCCGCCGCGGCCGGTGGGTAGGCCGCCGAAGGCGTAGGTCTCGTCGAACAGCGGAGCGTCCGACGGCTGCCGGCGGGCTTCGACCTTCTCGATCACCGGTTCGAGCCGCTTGGCCTTGGCGGCACGGGCCTTTTCGTCGCGCTCGATGAACTCGGGCAGGATCTCCTTGCCCATGATCTCGATGGACTCCATGGTGCCTTCGTGGCTGCGCGGGTTGAGCAGCAAGATGATCTCGTCGACACCGCTGGCCTCATAGCCGCGCAGGAATTCCCGCACCGTCTCCGGGCCGCCGATGGCGCCGCGGCCGGGACCGTAGGCCAAGGTGGGGTCTTCCTTGACGGCCTGCTGGTAGCGTTCCCACACCTTGGTGCGGCCCGGGATGTGCATGCCGGTCAGGTAGTAGTGCATGATCCCGAACGAGAAGAAGCCGCCGCCGATGCCGAGCCGCTTGAGCGCCTCGTCGTCGTTGCGCGCCACCATCATCGACAGGTCACCGCCGATGGCCAGGATGTTGGGGTTGATCTCCGGGGTGACCGGCGCACCCTGCGCCTCGAATTCCTTGTAGTAGCCGTCGACGCGGTCCTTGAGCGCCTCGGGCCCGGTGTAGGCGAAGCTCAGTGCACCGATCGCCTTCTGCGCGGCCATCTGCACCGACGCCGGGCGGGTGCAGGCCACCCACACCGGGGGGTGCGGCTTCTGCAGCGGCTTGGGGATCACGTTGCGGGCCGGCATCTCGACGTGCTCACCCTTGAACCCACTGAACGGTTCTTCGACCATGCAGCGGATGGTGACCTCCAGGGCCTCTTCCCACATGGTGCGCTTGTCGGCCGGGTCGATGTTGAACCCACCCAGCTCGGCCACCGAGGAGCCTTCACCGGTGCCGAATTCGACTCGGCCGTTGGACAAGTGGTCCAGGGTGGACACCCGCTCGGCGATCCGCGCCGGGTGGTTGATCGGCGGCGGCAGGTGCATGACACCGAAGCCCAGCCGGATGTCCTTGGTGCGCTGGCTCGCGGCGGCCAGGAACATCTCCGGGGCCGTCGAGTGACAGTACTCCTCGAGGAAGTGGTGCTCGGTCAACCAGACCGTGGAGAAGCCGGCCCGGTCGGCGGCTTCGACCTCGTCGAGGCCGTGCTGGAACAGCTTGTGCTCGTCGTCATCAGTCCACGGGCGGGGCAGCGGGAACTCGTAGAACAGGGAAATCTTCACAGGTGCCTCCTCAAGGCTTACTGACGTCTTTGTTGCCGACTGGGTGGGGGTCTATGGGGTCATTGCGGGCTATTCCGTTGTCAGCAGCGGGATCTGGTCCCGCCGCGGGCTCCGGCTTCGGCGTGGCCGACGGGTCGGCCGGCAGCTGTCCGGCGGCGTGTCGGGCCGCCACGTAACCGAAGGTCATGGCCGGGCCGATGGTGGCACCGGCACCGGCGTAACTGCGGCCCATCACCGCAGCCGACGCATTGCCCACCGCGTACAACCCGTCGATCACGCTGTCGTCGTCGCGCAGCACCCGGGCGAATTCGTCGGTGCGTAGTCCGCCGGAGGTGCCCAGGTCGCCCAGAATGATCTGGAACGCCAGGTAGGGGCCACGTCCCAGCGGGTACAGGTTCGGGTTGGGCAGCGTGGGATCGCCATAGTAGTTGTCGTAGGCGCTGTCGCCGCGGTTGAAGTCGTCGTCGTGGCCGCCTCGAGCCAACTCGTTGAACCGCTCGGCGGTGCGGCGCAACGCAGCCGGCGGCACGTCGATGGCCGTGGCGAGTTCTTCGAAAGTGTCGGCCTGCTTGACGATTCCGGAATCCAGCCAGGCCTTGGGCACCTTCCAGCCGGTCGGCACCGGTGCGAACGGAATCTTGGGCAGCGGCAGGTGTCCGCCCACGACGTAGCGGTGGAACGAGCGGATGTCGGTGATCAACCAGCACGGGATGTGGGTGACACCGCCGAGTTGTCCGTCGATCATGGCGTGCGCAAAGTCCATGTAGGGCGCGGCCTCGTTGATGAACCGCTCCCCGGCGCCGTTGACGATGAACTGCGCGGGCATCATCCGCTCGTTGAGCATGAACTGCAATCGGCCGTCCGGCCAGCACATCGCCGGGAACCACCAGGCCTCGTCGAGCAACTCGGTGGCCGCACCCACCTTCTGGCCGGCCCGGATCCCGTCGCCGGTGGCGGCCGGGTTGCCGAAGCTCCAGTCCTGGCCCGCGCCGGCCATTTCGGTGACCCGGTCGAGCACCGGCAATTCCTTGCGCCGCCAGTCCATGTCGTGGTCGAACCCGCCGGCGGCGATGATCACCCCGCGGCGCGCCCCGACCCGCACCGGGGTGCCGTCGCGGTCGACCAGGGCGCCCACCACCCGGGCGTCGGGCCCGTCGGAGTCGGTGAGCAGTTCGGTCATCGGGGCGTCCAGCCACAGCGGCACGTCGTGCTCACGCAGCGCGAGCCGCAGCCGGGCGGCCAGCGACTGTCCGATCGCGGCCATCCGGTCGCCGAAGACGTGTGCCCGGACCATCCGCCAGATCAACTTGAGCAGTACGGCCTTGCCGCGCCAGTTCTGCCGGACCTGGTAGAACAGCCGAAGGTCCTTGGGTGCGAACCAGATTCCGCGTGGGGCCATGGCCAGCGGGGTCAGCAGGTTGGCTTCGTCCTCGCCCAGCTTGCGCAGGTCGATGGCGTCGACGTTGATGGTGCTGCCCAGCGGCGAGCCGCCGGGCAGCTCCGGGTAGTAGTCGGCGTAGCCAGGTTTCCAGACGAATTCACACCACGAGCTGCGCTGCTCGAGAAAGTCCAGCATCTGCGGCGCGGCCTCGACGTAGGTGCGCAGCCGGGCGTCGCTGACCAGCCCGTCGGTGATCTGCCGAAGGTAATCGAAGGTCGCGTCCGGGTCGGGGGTGTAGCCCTGCCGGCGCTGCGCCGAGGCCCCCGGCACCCACAGTCCACCACCGGAGAGCGCAGTGGAACCGCCGAACTGCGCGGACTTCTCCACGATCAGCGCGTCCAGGCCGGCGGCCTGGGCGGTCAGTCCTGCGGTCATGCCGCCGCCACCGGAGCCGATGATCAGGACGTCGACGACGTGGTCGAATTCCGGGTGGGTCATGCCGGCACCGCCGTCCGGATCGCGAAGCCGGCGATCAGCTCGGGCGCGGCGCGGTAGTAGCGCAGCCCGGTGCGGTACTCCCCGGCTGCAGCCAGTGCGGCGAACGCCGCGATCCAGGTTCGTACTTCATGCGCGGAGTTGCCCGCGACACTTGCCATCCGTGCGGTATCCCATCCGTCGACTGCGGCCAGTTCGTTGGCATCGAGCAGGGCCAGAAACTCGTTGTCCCAGTCCGGGTTCAGCGGCTGCAGCGAGCTCTGGCCGTGCGCGAAATCGTGTGCGGCGTTGATCACCGCGGTCTGCCGGGCGGCGCGCTGCTCGGCGGTCATCGGTGCGCCGCGCACGATCCGGTCCAGCGCCGCGGCCGGCGCCGTCGCCAAGGTGGGCACCGGCGGATCATGCGACAACCCACCGGATCCGATCACCAACACCCGCTTGGACAGCGTGCCCAGGAAGGTCCCGATCGCGGTGCCCAGCGCACGTACCCGGCGCACCGGGCCCAGCGGCACGGCCACCGAGTTGACGAACACCGGCACGATCGGCACCGCGGTGGCGTCCCCGAACAGCGCCTGCAGCGGTTGCACCGTGCCGTGGTCGACGTCCATACCGGCCGACAGCGCGACGTCGACGTCGGCGTCCAGCACGGCCGCGGCGAGCGCGTTGGCGACCTCGGCGTCGACGTTCAGCGGCCCGGACTGGGTGCCGTAGTCACCGACGCCGGAGGCCGCCGTGCCGATGCAGAATGGCGGCATGCACCGGTAGAAGAATCCGTTGTAGTGGTCGGGAGCGAAGATCACCACGAGTTCGGGGTCGAAGTCGGTGGCGAACTGGCGCGCCTGTGCGATTTGGCCGTTGATGTCGTCGAGCAGCTCAGCTGACGGTCCCGGTAGGTTCAACAGCGGGCTGTGCGACATGCAGCACAGGGCCAGAGGCATCGGCGTCACCCCCCTTCGAGCCGGCGTCGGAACGCAGCGACAGCGCGCTGTGCAGCGCCCTGCCCACCTCGGCGGACCGTTGCGCGATACAGGCCGCGGCGATGCAGCGGTCCGGCCGCACGAACAGCACCGACTCCCGGCGGGCATCGAAGAAGCTCTTCAGCGCCCCGGTCCGGTCGCCGATCACCGTGACGCCCCAATCCGGTTGGGTGTCATCACGATCCCAGTGCAGCTGGTTGACCGGCCGGATCTCACCGAACGTCGCGCCGAGGGCCTGCCAGCGGGCGAACTCGTCTTCGCCGAGCAGCCGGCGCGGGTCGTTGTTCCAGGCCAGCACCGCGAAGCCGGGGCCGATCACGTCGTCGAGCAACACGTCGCGCTGCTCGCGGGTATCGACACGCGGCTGGATGAACAAGGTGCCGACCACCGAGTCCGGGGCCGGCGGCGTGCTGTCGTGCAGCACCGCGCCGGCGTCGTAGCGTGGCATCGGCTTGAACCGCATCTCGAGCACGTAGCGGCGCAACGTCGGAACGATCGAGGCACCGCGGATCACGATGTCGCGCAACGAGGCAACGCGCCGGTTGGTCGGCGAGATGACCCGGCCCACCATGGTGGACAAGTCGATCATGGCGCGAGCGTGCTTGCGCCGTTCGGTGTCGTAGCTGTCCAGCAGCGCGTCGTCGGCTTGCCCCCGGACCACCGCGGCCAGTTTCCAGCCCAGGTTGGCCGCATCGCGGATACCGCTGTTGTAGCCCTGGCCCTGCCACACCGGCATCAGGTGCGCGGCGTCGCCGGCCAGCAGGATCCGGCCTTTGCGGAACGCGCCGGCAATCCGGGAGTGATGCGTGTAGACCCGGTGCCGGATGATGTCGACCCGGTCCGGGTGCGGCACGAAGGTGGACAGCAGCTTGGCCACGAACGCTGGGTCTGAGGCCATCTCGTCGGTCTCGTCGGCGTGGATCATGAACTCGAACCGGCGGATTCCGTGCGCGATCGAGATCGAGGCGTACGGCCGCTGCGGGTCGGCGCCGACCTCGCTGTTCGGGTGTCCGAGTGGATCGTTGGCCAGATCGATGACCACCCACCGGGTCGGCGAGGTGGTGCCCTCGAACGACACGTCCATCAGCCGCCGGGTCGCGCTGCGGCCGCCGTCGCAGCCGACCAGGTATTGCGCCCGCACCGCCGAGCCGTCGGCCAGTTGCACCGTGATGCCGTCGGAATCCTCGGCGCAGCCCGACATCTGGGCGCCCCAGCGCACGTTGACGTGCTCGAAGCGCGCCAGGCCGGCGTGCAACTCGGCGTCCACCAGCGGCTGCACGAAGCCGTTGCGTTTGGGCCAGCCGAACCGGGCATCCGGTGGCGCCATCTCGACCAGCAGTTTGCGGTGCCGGTCGAAGAATCGCAGGATCTGGTTGGGCACGATGTGCGGCAGGATCGCGTCGACCAGGCCGATCGACTGGAAGGTGCGCAGCGACTCGTCGTCCAGACCCACCCCGCGCGGGTAGTCGATCAGGGTTTCGCGTTCCTCGACGATCAAGGTCCGAACACCTTGTTGGCCAAGCGCATTGGCCAGGGTCAAACCCACCGGCCCGGCGCCGACGATCAGGACGTCGACGTCACGGTCGTCCGGGTCGACCCGCGCTGCGGTCATGACCGCCCCAGCAGGAAGTCCAGGTGCAGCTGGTTGAACCGCTTGGGATCCTCGTATTGCGGCCAGTGCCCGCAGCCGTCCATCACCTCGAACCGGGCGCCCGGGATCATCGACGCGATCCGGCTGCCCTCACTGACGTCGGCGGTCGGGTCGTCGCTGGTCCACAACACCAGGGTGGGCGCGGTGATGGCGCCGTATTCGTTGGGGCCCATCAGGTTCCGGGCCCGGAACTCGGGATCCTGCAGCGCCATGATGTCGCTCATGGCGTCGATGAAGCCGGGCTGACGGTAGATCCGCTGCCGGCTGGCCACGATGTCGTCGTAGTCCTTGGACTTGTCGGCCATCAGCCACTTGATCCGGGCCTGCACGGTCTCCCAGCTGGGTTCGCGCACCGCGGCCATCGACAACGTGATGATCCGCTGCATCACCTCCGGGTCGGCCTGCGAACCGCCGGCGGTGTTGAGCACCAGTCGTTCGATCCGGTCCGGGTGGTCACTGGCCGCACGGGATGCCACCCAGCCGCCCAGGGATTCGCCGGACAGATGGACCTTGTCGGCGCCGATGGCGTCGAAAACCGCCAGCAGGTGCTCGACGTAGTGCGAGATCTCCAGCGGGTGGCCGGGCTTGTCGGTGTAGCCGTGGCCGAGCATGTCGATCGACCAGGTGCAGAAGTGCTCGGCGTGCGATTCCAGGTTGCGCACGTAGGCCTCGGCGTGCCCGCCGGAGCCGTGCAACAACACCAGCGCCGGCTTGTCGGCATCCCCGGCCTGCAGGTAGCGCGTGCGTACACCGTTGGCGTTCAGATATCCCTGCGAGAACGGAACCCCCTGAAGGTCGCTCCAAATGCTCTCGAACTCAGCCACGAAAGGCCCCTCTGCCTGCGATTACGTCATTCTCTTTTCTCGACATCGATCTGTGCTAAAATCGCACATCGATGTGCACTATGTATAGAGCATCACTCTCGAGCTGATGTCTGTCAAGGGAGGATCCGGCCAATCCGGCCGGGAAACACCGCCGACCAGCGCACCGGGATCCCAGACCCTGGCGCGCGGTTTGACTGCGCTGCAGGCCGTGGCCAACACCCCGGGCGGACTGACCGTGCAGCAGGTCGCCGACAAGGTCGGCGTGCACCGCACCATCGCCTATCGGCTGCTGTCCACGCTGGCCCAGTTCCGGATGGTGACCAAGGGCGAGGACGGCCGCTACCGGTCGGGCGCCGGCCTGGCGGCGCTCGGCGCGTCGTTCGACAACAACCTGCGCCAGATCTGTCTGCCGCGGTTGCGCGAGCTGGCCGACGAATTGTCCACCACCGTTTCGCTGTTGGTCGCCGAAGGCGATCAGCAGGTGGCCGTCGCGGTGATCGTCCCGACCGCGGTGTCCTATCAGCTGTCCTTCCACGAGGGCAGCCGCTATCCGTTGGACCGCGGTGCGGCCGGGATCGCGCTGCTGGCCAGCATGCCGCCCACACCGAACGAACGCGACCTGGTCACCTTGACCCGGGAGCGCGGTTGGGTCATCACGCACGGTGAGATCGAACCGAACACGTTCGGTCTGGCGGTCTCGGTGCCGCGACTGCCGCCGGCCCCCGCGACCTGCCTGAACCTGATCAGCCACCGCGAAGACGTCGTCGAACGCGGCCGCGACGCGCTGATCCGGGCCGCTGAAGAACTCTCGGCCATCCTGGCCTGAGCCGTAACCACCGAAAGGATTGGCACCGTGACCAATTGGGACCACGAAGCAGACGTCGTCGTACTCGGTACCGGTGCTGCCGGGCTGACGGCGGCGTTGGCTGCCGCGGCCGGCGGGGCGAGCGTGGGCCTCTACGAGAAGTCCGACACCGTCGGTGGCACCACCGCGGTCTCCGGCGGCATCGCCTGGATTCCCGCGCACGACAAGGCCGAAGGACTGACCGTCGAAGACGCCATGGCCTACCTGCGGGCGCAGTCCTTCGGCGCGATGGACGAGAACCTGGTGGAGACCTTCGTGCGCACCGGGCCGACCATGATCGACTTCGTGGAGTCGCACAGCGACCTGCGCTTCCAGATCGCGACCGGCTTCCCGGATTACAAGCCCGAGCTGCCCGGCGGTCGCCCCGGCGGTGGGCGCTCGTTGGGTCCGGCGCCCTACGACCTGGACCGGGTGGCCGGCTGGGGCGACCGGATCACCGCATTCCCGGCCGATTTCAGCAACGTCGGACTGGATGCCGAAACCCGCGCCCGGTTGCACGCCGACATCGGCGCTGATTCTCCCAACCTGGTGGTGGCCGGTATGGCGTTGATCGCAAGCCTGCTGCGCGGCCTGCTGGACCGCGGCGTGAACCCGGAAACCAATTGCCGGGCAGTCGAATTGATTGCTGAACAGGGCCGCATCGCCGGCGTTCGGATCGAACGTGACGGCGAGGTTTTCACCGTCGGCGCCCGCCGCGGTGTGGTGCTGGCCGCCGGCGGCTTCGAATGGGACCCGGCGCTGGTGGAGGCGTTCCTGCGCGGGCCGATGCACGGGCCGGTGTCCCCGCCGAACAACACCGGCGACGCGCTGCGGATGGCCATGGCGCACGGTGCCGACCTGGCCAACATGTGTGAGGCGTGGTGGGTTCCGGTGATCCAGATCCCCGGCGACATCCTGGGCGGCCAGCAGCGCAGCCGCAGTGTGCGACTGGAACGGACCCGTCCGCGCAGCATCATCGTCAACCGCGCCGGACGCCGGTTCATCAACGAGGCCTGTGACTACAACTCGATGGCCGGAGCATTCCAGTACCTGCACCCGCGCGACGGCTACGTCAACGACCCGGCCTGGATCGTGTTCGACGACCAACACCTCAAGCGGTACGGCTTCCTCGGGGTGCCGCCGGGCGGCGAGCCACTGGACTGGTTCTGCAAGTCCGCCGATCTGGCCGAACTCGGTGAGCGCACCGGCATTGACGCCGACGGGCTGGCCCGCACCATCGCCGACTGGAACGCCAACGTCGGCGTCGACGATCCGAGCGATCCGGACTTCGGCCGCGGCGCCAGCGCTTACGACGGCTACTGGGGTGACCCGGACGCCGCGACCCCGGCCGGGCAGACCCTGGGCCCGCTGGACACCGCGCCGTACTACGCGGTGCCGGTGGCACTCGGTGCGATGGGCACCAAGGGCGGGCCGCGTACCGACCGCGACGGCCGGGTGCTGCATGTCAGCGGTGCGCCGATCGACGGCCTGTACGCCGCGGGCAATGCCATGGCCGGAGTGACCGGCCGCGCCTACGGCGGTGCCGGCGGCACCATCGGCCCGGCCATGGTGTTCGGCTTCCGGGCCGGCCACCATGCGGCCAGCGGCAAGTCCGCGCCGACGATCTAGGGGTCCAGGACGCCCGTCGGGCTCGTGAACAGTTAATTGTGTACCGAGTTACTCGGGAAACGCGTACACAATTAACGGTTCACGAGTGCGGGCGGCGGCCGGAGACCTCACGAGTGCGGGTGGCCGAGGACCTCACGAGTGCGGGCGGCGGCCGAGGACCTCACGAGTGCGGGCGGCGGCCGGAGACCTCACGAGTGCGGGTGGCGGCCGGGCACCTCACGAGTGCGGGCGGCGGCGGGCACCTCACGCTAGCCGCTACCCTCGCGGACCATCTGCCGCACCAGGTATTTCTGCACCTTCCCACTGGCAGTGCGCGGGAAGTCCTCGACCTGACGCAGTTCCTCCGGCCACTTCTGCCGGGCCATACCGGCGGCCTGGAAGTGCGCGCACACCGCGTCGAGGTCGGGCAGGTCATGTCCGGGCAGCATGCGCAGCAGCGCGGTGGCGTGCTCGCCGTACTTGGCATCCGCTGCGGCCACGACAACGGCTTCGGCCACCCCGGGCACGGTCAGCAGTACCTCTTCGACCTCGACCGCGCTGATGTTCTCACCACCGCGAATGATGATGTCGGACTTGCGATCGGTGATGGTCAGATAGCCGTCCTCATCGAGCACGCCGATGTCGCCGGTGTGGTACCAACCGTCGTCGTCGAACGCCCGCGCGGTCAACGCGTCATCGGTGTAACCCAGGCACAGATCCGGCCCGCGCGAACAGATCTCGCCGTCCTCGGCCAGCCGGATCTCCACCCCGGACAGCGCGCAGCCGTCGGTGTACAGCCGCTTGGCCTCGGCGGCGTCGTAACGCGAGCCGGTGATCGACGGGTGCTCGGTGCTGCCGTAGGACCGGTACACGTTGATGCCCATGTCGTTGAGCCGGCGGGTCACCGCGATCGGCACGGTGGAACCGCCCAGCCCAACCGAGCGCACCCCGGTCAGATGCTCGGGGGTGAAGTCGGGGTGCTCGAGCAGACTGGTCACGAAATACGGCGGTCCACCACCGACGGC
This sequence comes from Mycobacterium sp. NGS45, assembly GCF_059812645.1. Classification (NCBI taxonomy): domain Bacteria; kingdom Bacillati; phylum Actinomycetota; class Actinomycetes; order Mycobacteriales; family Mycobacteriaceae; genus Mycobacterium; species Mycobacterium sp. NGS45. Next base: position 64,202 of record NZ_JCALDB010000024.1, read on the forward strand.
CAGCCCGTCGCTCTTCATCAGTGCCAACGCCAGACCGGGATCCCACACGTCGGCGATGTTGATCGGGTGCCGCGACAGCACCGGCATCAGCAGCGCACCGACCATGCCGATGAAGTGCCCGACCGGGGTGGCGATCAGCTGTTTGCCGGCATCCGGTGGCTGCTGGCCGACCAGCTGATGGGTCTCGTGCACCAGCCCCTGATGGCTGTGGATCACGCCCTTGGGGGCGTTGGTGGTACCCGAGGTGTAGGCGATCAACGTAGGCCCGGCCGGGTCGGTACGCGCCACACCGGACATCGGCTCGTCGTCGAGCAGATCGTAGAAGTCGACGACGCCGGGGTGGGTGCGGGTCAGGCCCACCACCCCGACCACCGGCACGTCGGCCGCGACGTCGGGTTCGAAGCTCATCCGGCCGAAGGACTCGGCGGTGATGAACACCTTGGGCTTGGCGTCGGCCAGGATGTGGGTCAGTTCCTTGCGGCCGTAGAAATGCACGATCGGCACCACCACCGCGCCCAACAGCGCCGAGGCCCAGAAACTCGCCGCGGCCTCCATCCAGTTCGGCAGTTGCATGGCCACCACGTCGCCGGGTTGCACGCCGCGCTGTGCCAGGCCGGCGGCCAGCCGTCGCGCGGTGTGCTCGACGTCGGCGAACGTCCCGCTGTACGGACGCACCGAGGAGTGCACTCGGAAGTCGAGATCCGGGGCGGCCGCCAAACCTTCGGCCAGCAGATCCCCCAGGGTGTCCGGCGTCCACCAGCCCTGCTGCTGGTAGCGCTCGACGAGTTCGGCAGGAACGACGCGCATGGTTTCAGTGCACCTCCAGAGTTGGATACTCTATTCTCCAGTGAAGAGAATGCCAATTTCAACGATGGTCGCAGACCACCTGCCGGGAATCGGCTGCGACGCCGGATAACCACGTCTTAGGATTCGGAAATGCAGTTATCAAGGGCGCTGCCGCTCCTGACCGTCGCCGCTACCACCGCCCTGGTGCTGTCGGCCAGCCCCGCCCACGCCGACGACGACCCGCCACCGGCTGATCCGGCCGCCGCGCCGGTCGCCCCCGCGCCGGCGCTGCACCACGTCAAGTACACCGTCGGCGCCAGTGAACACGTGCGCGCCGATATCTACTACCGCGAGGTCGACCCGCCGAACTTCGCCGAGTACAGCCACAACCCCTATAAGTACAGTCCCAAGGCGATCGCCGAGCTGGGCCCGGGCAAACCGTGGGTGTTCGAAACGCAACTGGCCAGCCCGGAGGATTGGGCCATGGTGGTGGTCTCGGTGACCGACTTCCATCCCGGCCTGGATGCGACCGGCTTCGTGTGCGAACTGCGTGTCGACGGCGAGGTGCGGGCCACCGACGCCGGCCCCAAGGGGGCGCTGTGCTCGCTGCGAACGTGGTGATCCGCGACCGGGGCTCGGTGCGCGTCATTTCCCCTGGCTAACCGCGTGCGGAAGTCCGGTATCGTCGGTTCGGTACCGTGGGGGCGGTTGCCGGCCAGACCAGCCGGGCAACGAAATCTGAAATCAATGCTCAATCACGTCATGCTCAAGGCCATCTCCTTGATGCACGGTGCACAACGGAGGAGGTCGAATGCCGTTCCGCAAGAAAAGCGATGAACCGGTAGCCGACGAAACCCCAGATGGCCAGCCGGCCGGCGGCGACGACCAGCTGACGCTGGCCGAAGCCGAAGCCGCGGCAGCCGAGGCCGAGGCCCGCGCCGCCGCGGCGCGCGCCCAGGCCATCCGGTTACGGGAGCAGGCCAGCGCAACGGCGACCACGCAGGACGCGACCGTCAGCGTGGCCACCGACGGCGCGCAGGACTATGACGAAGCAGTGCCGGTCGGGGTTGACACCGACGAGGGCAAACGCGCGCGCAGCATCTGGCAGCCGCTGCGCTGGGTCGCGGGCACGCTGACGGTACTGGCCATCGCCGCGCTGATCACGCTCAGCGTGCTGATGATCCGGCACCACCACGACGTGTCCGATCGGCAGCAGCGTGCCGCCGAATACATCGCGGCCGGTCGGCAGGGCGTGGTGACACTGATGTCGTTGAACTTCAACAGCATCGACGAGGACATCCAGCGCATCCTGGACAACACCACCGGCGAATTCCGCAAGGACTTCGAGGACAAGACCAACGACTTCGTCGAGGTCGCCAAGGAATCGAAGGTCATCACCGAGGCCACCTCGACGGCAGCCGGTCTGGAATCGATGGACGGGAACGAGGCCGTCGTACTGGTCTCGGCAAGTACCAAGGTCACCAATCAGGCCGGCGCGATTCAGGAACCGCGCAGCTGGCGGCTGGTGATCCATCTGGTCCGCGAAGGCGATCAGATCAAGATGTCGAAGGTGGATTTCGCACCATGAGCAAGAACGACGACGACCGGCCGGCTACCGGCGCCGAGGACGCCACCGTGGTGGTGACCGAACCGGAAAGCGGTGCAACCGAACTCGGCGGCACCGAAGAAGCCGACGGCATCGAGACCGTCGCGTCAAGCAGCGCCGACGAGCAGCCCACCGTGGTCGCGAGCAGCACGACCGACGCCCCGTGGCGCAGGTGGATCGTCCCCATCGTGCTCACCGTGCTGTTGCTGGCTGCCGCCGGCACCACGGCCTGGCTGTACTTCTTCCAGTACCGGCCCGACCAGAAGCTCGGTGAGAGCAGCCAGAACGCAGCGCTGAGCGCAGCAGCCGACGGTGTGGTGGCGGTGCTGAGCTATTCGCCGGACAGCCTGGACGCCGACTTCGCCAACGCCAAGAGCCACCTGACCGGTGAATTCCTGGACTACTACACCGATTACACCGAGCGCGTGGTCACGCCGGCCGCCAAGGAGAAGTCGGTCAAGACCGCCGCAGCGGTCATTCGTAAGGCCTTGATCGACATCGAGCCGGACTCCGCGCGGGTGCTGATCTTCCTCAACCAGACCACCACCAGTAAGTCGATGCCGGACGGCTCCTACTCCACCAGCGCGGTGCGGGTGGGTCTGGAACGGCACGGTGACCGGTGGCTGATCTCGGCCTTCGAGCCGGTCTGACGAATCGACTCGGACCGGGTCGAACGCCACCGGCCGTCCGATCCGGATCTGGATCGAACGGCCGGGTGAAATCTGAGGTCTAGAGCCGACGCAGCGCGAAGGTCCAGGTGTTGACTCCGGGCGGACCGCCGAAGCAACCCACGTCGAAGTGCGAATCGACGTGCCCGGCAAGCGTGTTCACGTCCCAGGTGTAGGTGTCCCGGGTGGGCAGCACCTGACCGGGGCAGATCAGCCCGTCCGGCACGTCGGTGGTGAACGAATACTTGCCGTCCACCAGGTGCGCGGTACCCCCGTAGTACTCGAAGTTCTGCGGCGACGGCAACGCCTGCACGTCCACACAACCCGGCCGGTCACGGTTCAGTTCGCCGGGGATGTTGCACGGATAGACCGCCCATATCCAGGACGAATTGGCCCACCGATTGCTCAGCACGTCGTAGTTGCCGAGATTCATGTCAGCCTGCGCGGACGGGGCCAGCACTCCGGCGGCGACCACCGGTGCGGCCACCGCGCCGATCAGCGCTTTACGCAATTTCACTCCCATCTCGTTCGATTTCGGTGCGCCCAGGGGCGCTCAGCGCCCCTAAACGCACCGAAATCACAGATCGCCGCGGCGCCAACGGGATTCCCCGTCCTGCGGCACACAGCTCAGGAACAGACCGTCGGGGGCCTGAGCCACCGAGTGGTCATGCCCGGCACAGCTGGCGTTTTCTTCCTTGACGCCGTACATGATCGGCGAGCGGAACCAGCGCGGCTCGTAGCGGCGCGGAGATCCGCAGAACACCAGACGACCCGGCTGGATCGACGGCCCGGCCACCGCAACCCCGAACACGTAATAGGTGGTGTTGTTGCACGGTGCGCCGAGCACGACGTTGGGCTGGATGCCGGGTGTGCAGTCCGGGGTGTTGCAGGCCCACGGTTCGAACCCGTTGTCGGTGACCGGATCGGCCATCGCTTGCGGGGCCGCCAGCAGCACACCCGCACCTACGGCTGCCACCGCGGTGACGATCGCTGTCCGCATGGTTCCACCTTTGCATTTGCGCGCTGTGCGCCGGACCGAATTCACCGAGGCCACCGCCATTCCTAGATCCGCGCCACAGACAGCGGCATCTGGATCACCAGCGGGGTGTTGCGGCCGCACGCACCACCCACCCCGATGGTGCGCTCGTACCCGGCGAGTCGCTCGGTGCTCCCGACCGCCTGACCGTTGAGATCGATGCCCTGGAAGGTCATCCGCTGATTGCCCGGCGAGAACGTGCCATCCGGGCAGGGTTGCCAGTTCGGGATCGGCCGGTCGATGAACCAGGCGTTGATCTCGTAGCGGATCGGCGCCGACCAGCCGTGGTCGCTACTCATTTGACCCGCGCAGTCATGCGCGGTGGTGCAACTGCTGCTGATGGTCCAGATCTGGGTCTTGGTCACCTCGTCCATGAACACGTCATTGGTCTTGGCCCACACCCCGTTGGACACCGCGCGGTAGGTTCCGTTCAGCGCGAAGTCCAGGTTGGCAGTGGCCACGGGTGCCGCTGTCAGCGCCATTCCCACTGCGAGGGCCGCACCGACGGCCAAGCTACGGATACGCATCCCAACTCCCTTGTTCATCCTCCGACCACCAATTACGTCGGCATCAGATCGGTCCACGTTTCGGGCACCTCACCGGCCAGTGCCGGATTGTGCTCGAGTTTCCCGTCCGGGGTCATGTACTTCCCGGTCCGCGGGTCATAGGGCACCACCGCGACCGACGGCCCGTCACCGGTGTGCGCGGCCGGCGCGGCCGGGTTGTCCGGGGCGGCGGCCGGGGCAACCGGACCCGGTGCCGGCGCTGCCGGATCCGCAGCCGGGGCAGCCGGATCGGGAATGAAGGCATCCGGGATGTGCGGCACCTCGGGGCGCGGCAGATCCGGCGGTGTGCCCGACGGCGCCGCTCCCGGCGGTAGCGGGGTGCCCTCGGTCGGCGCGAAGATGTGGTCATTGCCGGTCACCGTGGTATCCAGCGGCAGACCCTGCGCGATCAGGTTGGGGTCGAACGGGGCGGGGCCGGTGATGTGCTGGCGCATCGCCAACGGCTGGAAGCCCCTGGGGTCATCACACAGTTCCACGGTGGGGGCCCGCTTGCCCGGGTGCTCGATGCACGGGAAGTTGCGTGCGCCGCGCACCGCGACCGGTGAGTCCTGCGGCAGTTTGCAGTACAGGCCATCGGGGGTGTCCACGATCGTGGTGTCCGCCGGTGAACGCCACTGCGTTGGCGGCAGGAAGCCGACCGTGCACGGGTTCGGGTCACCGATGGTCAAGGTGAAGTCACCGCCGCCGAGGCCCGCTGCGTTCTTGGTCGACAGACCGAAGGACTGCTGCCAGGCAATGTAGTTGGGCACCAGCACCAGGATCTGTTCCAGCGACGGGTTGTAGGTCATCAGGATGTCGCTGATTGTGGTCATGTTGCCGAGCAGCACCGGCAGCGTCGGCTTGAGGTCGGTGAGCAGACCCGAGACCTCGTCGGCGAAGCCCGGACCACGCTCCAATAGGGTGCGAATCTGCGGATCGTTGGCGTTCAACTGCCCGGTGACACCGGCCAGGCTGCGCGCCCAGGTGCGGATCGCATCGGTGCTCTGCAGCTGCGAATCCAGCAGTGGCTCACCGTCTTGCAGCAACGTCGCGAGCTCGTCGGCCACCGCGTTGCCGTCCTTGCTGATGGTCGCAGCCGAGTCGATCAGCGACTCGAAGTCATAGCCGGCACCGTTGAACGCCAGATAGGTCTCGTCGAGCAGGTCGCTGATCTTCTCCTTGGGGATGGATTCCACCATCGCGCTCAGGTTGTCCAGCATCGGCCCGACCTGCTGCGGCACCGTGACGTTCTCCCGGGCGATCACCGCGCCGTCGGCCAGGAACGGGCCGCTGTCGGTCTTGGGCCGCAGGTCCACGTACTGCTCACCGACCGCGGACACGCTGAGCACATGTGCCTGGAGGTCAGACGGGACCTTGGGTGAGCGGTTCAGCTGCAGGGTTGCGCGCGCGCCGGTGTCGGTCAGCTGCACATCGGTCACCTTGCCCAACTGCACGCCGTTGTAGGTGACGTTGGAGAACCGATACAGCCCACCGGTTTCCGGCAGGTCCAGCTTGACCGTGAGCTTTCCGACACCGAGCAGCGTGGGCAGCTGGATGTAGCTGAACAGCATCACCCCGACACCGACCACCGACGCGATCGCGAAGATGATCAGCTGACTACGAACGAAACGGGTCAGCATCAGCCACCACTTCCCTCGGTCGGGGCGTCCGGCGCGGGAGCCGGCGCTGGTGCGGGTTGGGCCGGGTTGGCAGGCTGGTCGCCGTACGGCCCGGCGAAGATCGGTCCGCCCGGCGGCGTCGGCGCCTGGTTGGGCAGCAGCGGCGGCGGCGTCACCGGCAGCACCGGCTCACTGACCGCCACCGAAAGCTCCATCGGCGCTGCGTCGGCCGGTTCGGAGATGTCCAGCGGCGGCGTGGACACCGGGTTCATCAGCGGATCGTAGGAATAGTTCAGGTACCACGGGTCACCCGGTGCGGGAACCAGTTTCGCGTTCGGGTCACCCCAGCGGGTACCCAGGAACAGGGTCCGCTTGAGCCGCGCGTAGGTCAGGTCGAACACCGCGAACATGTTCAGGTAGTCACCCTTGACACCACGCTCGAGCGCGTTGGGCCCATAGGGGAACGCGGACACGTAGGACAGCGCCGCGTTGATCTCCGGACCCACGTCGGCCAACGCGCGGATGGCCGGTTCCAGGTGTTTGAGGTCACCCACCAACTCGTCGCCGGCGTCGTTGACCAAACCGGTTGCGGTGTCGCTGAACTCACCGAGCTTCTGCAGCGCGGTGGTGAAGGTGGGCCGCTCCTTGATCAACACGTCCAAGGCCGGCGGGATTTCTCGCAATGCGCGCTCCAGCACCGGTTGCTGATCGGCGAACGTCCGGCCCAACCGGTTGAGCTGCTGGATCGAGGCGATGATGTTGTCCCGCTGACGATCCAACACACCGGTGAAATTGTCCAACCGGGTCAGCAGTTCCCGCACTTCCGGTTCCCGACCGGACATCGCGGTACTGAAGTTGTGGATGATGTCGCCGATCTGCCCCAGACCGCCGCCGTTGACCAGCACCGACAACGCCGACAGCGTCTGCTCGGTGGACGGATAGGTCGACGAGGACTCGATCGTGGTGCCGGAGGACAACCGCCCCTCCGGCTCCGCACCCACCGGCGGGTTCAGTGCCAGGTGCATCGACCCGAGCAGGCTGGTCTGGCCCACCGTGGCCACCGCGTTGGCGGGCACCACCACGCCGGGGTTGATCGACACCTCGACCTCGGCCTGCCAGTCCTGCACCGTCATCTTGCCGACGCTGCCGACCACGACGTCATTCACCATCACCGGTGAATTCGATTCCAGGGTGCCGACATTGGCCACCTTGACCACGAAGTGCTGGGCTTCGTCGCCGGTGCCCTGCACACCGGGCAGCGGCAGCGAGTTGAGCCCCTGGAAGGCGCAGCCGCTCAGCGTCACGGCTGCCGTGCAACCGATCACCAGCGCCCGACGCGCTGAACTCAGACGGCTCATGATGGCGGTGTCCCTTCGGCGGGCAGCAGGGGTCCGTCAGCCGGCGGTGCTGCCGGCGCTTCGGCGGCGGGCGGTGCCGGCGCCTCGGCAGCCGACGGTGCGGCTGCTTCCGACGGCCCGGCGGGAATCATCATCCCGTCGAACGTCGTCGTGCCGGGCGGCGGCGCACCCGGATAGATCGCGCCCGATGGGTTGGCCGGAAGTCCGTCCGGCGCGAACGCACCCGGCGGGTGCGACGGGTCGGTCCAGCCCGGTGGCGCCGGCACGTCGCCGCGCATCCCGGTGTAGGACGAGATGTCCGGTGCCTGCACAGGTGCTTGGGGCTCCTGGTTGCCCGGCATCAGATGCGGCTCGGTGTAGAGCAACCGCTCCGGTTCGGAGGATGCGGTCAGGTACGGGTTGATCGGGATCGGCATACCGTTGAAGTTCATCAGCCGCAGCGCCGGGCCGAGGTACTGCGCGCACAGCTTGGCGGTCTCCGGCGCGGTGATGTTCTCGACGCCACCGATCATGCCGCAGATGGCCTGCACCGGATCGGTGAAGTTGGCGAAACCGATCGAGCCCACCGGGGTTCCGGTCATCGGGTTGATCATGTTCAGCGTGTTGGCCATCGCGTTGGGCGTGACGTGCAGGATGTTGCGGATCGAGTCCTTCTGGTCGACCAAGATCTGGGTGACCGCAGCCAGCTTGGTGACCTGCTCGGAGGTCTCGTTGCGGGTGCCGGCGACGAACCGCTGCACCTCGCCGATCACCTCGGACAGTTCGGTGAGCGCCGAGTCCAGACTGGTCCGGCTGTCGTCGACCACGCTGGTCAAGGTCGCCAGCCGGTTTTCGAACACCACGATCTGCTCGCTGGAGCCGTGCAGCGCCGTGACGAAGGTCTGCAGTCCCGTGATGATGTCGACGATGTTGCCGCTGCCCTCGGCCAGCACCCGAGCGGCACCGGACAACTGGTGGATGGTCTCGCGCAGCTTCTCGCCGTTGCCGTCCATGGCGTTGGCCGCGCTGTCGATGAACCGCGACACCGAGGTGTCCGAAACCCCGGCCTCCGGACCGAGTTCGGTGGCCAGTCGGTTCAGCTGGGTCTTGACCTCATCCCATTCCACCGGGACCGCGGTGCGTTCCTCGGGAATGACGGCGCCGTCGGCCATGGTGGCCCCGTCACCGTTGCGGTAGGCCGGGGTGAGCTGAACGAAGCGGGCCGCCACCAGGTTCGGTGCCACGATCACCGCGCGGGCGTCCGCCGGGATCTGCACGCCGCGGTCCACCCGCAGCGTCATCTTGGTGGTCGGTCCCTGCGGTTCGATCTTGTCGATGGTGCCGACCGGCACGCCGGCCACCCGGACCTCGTCACCCGGATAGATCGCGGTGGCGGTCGGGAAGAACGCGGTGATGGTGGTCGGTTTGAACACCGTGTAGCGCAGCAGCACGGCCACTCCGGCAACCAGCGCGACCGCAAGCAGCACCGCCAAGACGGTCAGTAAAGGTTTGCGTGTCTTCATCGTGGCGGCAGATCTCCTGGCTGGGGAATTCCGTTGACCGGGAACGGGATTTCGGCCCGCGGCCCGGCGTTGTCCGGCGGCTGCCCGGCGTCGGTACCGCGTCGGAAGCCGAACGCGTAGTCGAAGAACGGCTGCATCAACTGCGGCATCAGGATGTTCGGGATGTAAGCGCTGTAGTAGAACCCGTTGGACACCGTCTCACCCTGGGTGAGCTGATACTTGGCCAGACCCGGCAGCGCCTTGGCGATGTTGTCCTTGTTGCGCAGCAGCAAGTTGTTCAGCGAATCCAGTTGATCCAGCGTCGGTTTCAACTGGGCCTCGTTGTCGTTGACCACTCCGCGCAACGCCTGCGCCACCGCCGTGGTGTTGTCCAGCAGGCTCACGATCGCCTGCCGACGCGCATCGAGCACACCCACCAGGTCGTTGGCGTTCAGGATCATGGTGTTGACCTGTTCACTGCGCTCGGCCAGGATGCCGGTGACATCGCTTGCGGTGCGCAGCAATTCGGCCAAACTCTCATTGCGGTTGTTCAGCGACTTCGACAACCGGCTCAGCCCGTCGAAGGTCGGCCCCAACTGCGGGGAGATCTGGTCCAGCGTCTCGGACAAGGTGTCCAGTGACTGGTTCAGGTCGGCGGTGTCGGTGGCTGCGGTGTTGGAGGTCAACTCGCCGACCGCGTCGGTAAGCGAGTACGGCGACGACGTCCGCGAGGTCGGGATGACGTCCAGCGGGCGTAGTGTGCCCTCCCCCGACGGTTCCAGCGCCAGCACCCGCTCACCGAGCAGGGTGCCGGTCCGGATGTGCGCGGTGGTGGTCGAACCGAGCGGGTACTTGCCGGCCAGCGTGAAGGTGACCAGGGCATCGCCGTTGTCCAACTCGATGTCCGACACCGAGCCGACCCGGATCCCGGACAGCGTCACGTCGTTGCCGTTCATCAATCCGCCGGCCTCGAGGAACCGGGCCTGGTAGCGCACCGACGTGGCCCAGGAGATCAGCCGTTCCGGCTGCAGGCCGACGGCGATCACGAGCACGATCAGGACGAAACCGAGCAGGCCGGCTTTGAGTAGTTGCTTACCGCGATACTTGAGCATCAGGAATCAGCACACCTTCGGTTGTCCGTAGCGGCGATCACGCGTTGTCCGCACATCGGCCCTCATCCTGTTTGATCCAGGGGAACACCACGGTGCGGCCCTGCAGGTCACTCGCCCGGATCTGGACACCGCACAGGTAGTACATGATGAAGCCGCCGTAGGCGCCGAGCCGGATCGCCTTGCGATAGTTATCCGGCGCCTTCTGCAGCGAGATGTCCAGCAACGCCTGATCGGAGTTGAGGTTGGTGGCCAGCCGGTTGGTCTGGGCGATCATGTTCTTCAACGGATCCCGGGCGTTGCCCAGCAGATCGGCCAGCGATGCGGTGCCGTTGTCCAGCGCCACCACCGCGTCGCCGATCGGGTCGCGGTCCTCGGACAGGCCGTTGACCAGCTTCTGCAGCCGGTCCACCGCGCCGGAGAATTTGTCGCCGTCTCGGCTCAGGGTGTCCATCACGGTGCGCAGGTCGTCGATCAGCTGCTCGATCACCGCGTTGTTGTCGGCCAGCGAGTTGGAGAACGACGAGGTGTTGGACATCAGCGACTCGATGGTGCCGCCCTGGCCCTGCATGATCTGGATCAACGACGCGGTCAGCGCGTTGACGTCGGTCGGGTTCAGGCCTTGGATCACCGGCTTGAGGCCACCCAGCAGCAGATCGAGATCCAGTGCCGGCGCGGTCCGATCAACCGGGATCTGCGAACCGGCCGCCAGCAGCCGGGTCGAGCCGGGCGAGTCCAGCAGCTCGAGGTAACGGTCACCGACCAGGTTGAGGTAGCGCACCGCGGCCTTGGTGCCGTCGGTCAGCGCGACGTGCCGGTCGGCGTCGAACTTGACCAGCACGGTGCCGTCGGACTGCAGCGAGACGTCGTCGACGGTGCCGACCCGGATACCGGCGACCCGCACGCTGTCCCCGGACTCCAACCGCGACGCATCCTTGAACACCGCCGAATACTTGGTGGTCGAACCGGTGCGCACCTCACCGAAGGTCGCGAACAGCAGCCCGGTCAACAGCAGCATCACCACCGCGAAGGCGCCGAACTTGAAGAGCGTTGAAGTCGATCGCGTCATCCGGGCATTCCTATTTGCGCGCTGTTACGAGGCGGTCCGGCGATCGGGCCGTACAACATCTGCTTGAGACCGTCGGAGTTGAGCAGGATGCCCTGGTTGCCGTACTCGTTGCGGTCGGCGCCGGTGTCGGCGACCAGGAACGGTGGCCGGAACTCCGGGGACACCTCGGGCAGACCGTAGGCCTTGCAGTAGTCGCTGTTGACGATCTCGTCGCTGAGCGACGCCGCAACCTTCGGTAGGTGGGTCGGATAGCGGTAGCGCTCGGTGCCGAGCACGAAGCTGGCGTCGAACACGATGCCGGGCACCGGGAAGTTCGGGTTCTTGGTGAACGGGATGATGCCTTCGATGCCGCAGCCCAGACCGGCGTGGTAGCGGTCCAGCAGCTGCGCGGTGGGCAACAGGTTGTGCGAGACCGCGGTCAGTGCCTCGCGGTTGCCGCCGACCACGTCCTGGCCGACGTTGGCCAACCCGGTGGCGGCCAGCAGGAAGGAGTTCAGCTCGGTCTGCTCGTCGACGATGCTGTTGGACAGCGTGCTGGTGTTGTCGACGGTGGCCGACAGGTCTTGGGCCGCGTCGGCGTAGGCGGTGAACACCGGCGGCATCATTGCCGATTCCCGCTCCAGGGTGTCCAGGCTGGGTTCGATCTTGGCCAGCCACGCGTTGAAGTCACTGATCGTCTGACCGAACTTCTCACCGCGGCCGTCGAAGGCCTTGGACACTGCGGCCAGTGTCTCGTTGAGCTTGACCGGTTCGATCTTGTCCAGCACCCGGGTCAGGTTCTGGAAGACGGTGTTGATCTCGACGGTGACGTGTTCGCCCTGCAACGTGGTGCCGGGCTGCAGCGCGCCCGCGGGCTGCTCGCCGACCGGGTCGGCCAACTGCACGAACTTGGCGCCGAACACCGTCGAGGACGCGATGTCGACGCGCACGTTGGACGGGATCTTCCGCAGGTCGTCCGGGTTCATCGCCAGATGCAGCACCGCGGTGCCGTCCGGGCGGGTCTCGATGGTGTCCACCGTGCCGACCTGAACGCCGCGCATCTTGACCTTGGCGTCCGGGTTCATCACCAGACCGGCGCGGTCCGAGATCACGGTGAGCGGCACGGTCTCGGTGAAGCTGCCGCGGAACAGACCCACGGCCACCGCGACGATGGCGACCAGCACCACCACGATGCCCAATCCGGCCAGCGGCCGAACGTATCCGTTGGATTCCCTCATGTCACCCCCGCCCTATCCGCTGAGGTTGAAGTTGCCGTTGGCGCCGTAGACCGACAGGGACACCAGCAAGGTGACCGAGACGACGACGACCAGTGAGGTGCGTACCGCGTTGCCGACCGCAGCGCCCACCCCGGACGGCCCGCCGGAGGCGAAG
>NZ_JCALDB010000025.1:0-65855 GCF_059812645.1 Mycobacterium sp. NGS45
CCCTTTCTGCAACCGTGTTCAAAGTCGAACTTGGCGTCTCCGATGTCGACCACGGTTACTACGCCGATCACACCCTGACTGTGGCCCGTCATCCCAGTGAGACCGATGAGCGGATGGTGGTGCGGTTGTTGGCGTTTGGGCTGCGCGCACACCGACTCAGCCAAGTCGACGGTGAGTTGGCGTTCGGGGCGGGCCTGTCCACTCCCGGCGTACCGGACTTGCGGCTGGCCGACTACACCGGCCGGACCCTGGAGTGGATCAACGTCGGACAGCCCGACGAACGTGTCTTGGGCAAGGCTGCCAGCCAGGCCGACCAGGTGCTGCTGTTCCCGTTCGCCGCCGGCGTGGCCACCTGGTGGCGCACCGTCGGCCCCAAAGTGGCTGGGCTGGCGAACCTATCGGTCGTGCAGATCCCGCACGCACCGGTGCAGCAACTGGCCCAGACGGTCGATCGACGGGTCTCGGCGCAGGTGATGGTGATCGAAGCTCAGGTGACAATGACCGTGGGCGGCGTCGATGTCACCTTCACCCCCGAGCCATTGCAGTGAACGTTTGAGCCCGAGGGCCCGACGACGGCGTTAGCGCCATGGATGCCGACGTCAGCATTGACGCGGTGGCCAAGCGAGCGAACATTCAAGCGCTGTCACAAATATGGCCCCCGTCGACCATCAGTGTCTGGCCCTGCAACATTGCGGATCGGCAGTCGTGTTTGTGGGGTATCGATACACTGACCGTCCAGTGTTTTGGACCCTGCCGGGCACTCGGATGCCGATAGTTCGGGAGACAGTGACGTGAAACTTTCTGTAGGCCAATACGATTAGAGGCAGAGGGAAGGTGAGCGCTATGGCAGATTCAGCAGAGGATCCCGAGATCGGACGCGCAGTCCGTCTCGACGATGCGACGGTCAACGTTCTCGAGGCGGGCTCGGGCCCTCCGGTGCTCCTGATCCACGGCTCGGGTCCCGGCGTGACGGCGTTCGCCAACTGGCGCCTCATTATCCCGCGTTTGCAGGAGCACTATCGTGTGGTCGCTCCGGACATGCCACGGCCGGCTCCATCGCCGCCAATTTCCGAATCGATTCTCGGGTGAGCGCGGTGTCAAAGTTGAACGCACAGTGCGGCACTCGGGGCGGACCCTTGCGGCCCGTCTGCGTGTCCATGGTGTAAAAGCAGTCGCTGACCGAGGCCAGCCGGTCGGACTCCCGCCACAGACCGATGAGACCAGGCGTATGCCCAGGCAGGTGAACGACCTCGAATCCGGCGATCGTGTCGCCTTCACGGAGAGTTTCCGCTATTCGCACGGGCCCGCCGTCGAACAACGCCACCAGCGGCTTGGCCATCATGCGCATCCGGGCGTCGAGCAGATGCCGATGGACATTGTGCCCGCCGCCGTCACCTTCGGCGTCAGCGACCTCGGCGGGATGGCACAACACCGGGACTGCCAAGCTCGGCGCCGCCCCCCGATGATCGAAATGCGCGTGGCCCAACGCGATCCGCGTCAGCCCGCCCAGTGAGGCGGCCGCTGCGGCAATCCCCTTGGCCATCGGCCGAATACCGGCATCGTAAGCCAGCACCCCCTGGCCGTCCCGAACGAAGTACACGTTCATGATCTTGGACGGCAGTCCCCCGCCCTAACAGCCACACGCCCTCGGCAACTTCTTCCAACTCCGAGACCCAACGCGGGCTCTTGAACCTGCGGTTCCGACGGGCAGTCATGACGTGATCCTAGATCGCGTTCTGCTCGCAGCGCCACCGACCGGGGCCAGATCCATCCGTTCCCGCCGTAGGCTCACGGCGTGCACAATGTGACTCTGGTCAGCACCGCGGAAACGGCGACGCTGACGGCGGGACTGGCGGCCTATTCAGCGTTGGTGCTCGCCGGCATCGCGCTGGCGATCCACGGCGCTCGTCGGCACCGACGACGCCAGGCAATCGCCGCCGCGGTGATGGTTGGCGTACTGACCCTGGGCGGGCTGGTGGTGGCAATTGCCAGCAGCGTCGCATGAACCATGACGCGACGCGTCGTCGAGTAAGCGAACACCGAAATCACGAATCGTCATCGTCGCCATGCCCGTCACCGGGCGTGATCGGGTCAAGCACTCCTCGCGTCTGTAGTTCCGGTGCCCAGCGTCCGACGGCAGTGCTGATTTCGCGGTTGAAGAACGACCAACGGTCTTGGCCCCCGAAGTGCTCGTGCAGGGTGGTGACGTATTCCGTCAGCGTGTCGATGTCATCGATTGCGGCCAGGTACCGGCAGGTCTTGTCGTATTCGATCAGCAGGTTGTTGTCGACTGCGTGTCGCACCAATTCCTTTGTGGTTCTTATCTGTTCCATCTCGGCTAGCACCAGTTCGAATCCGTCGCAGAGCGCGGCGGCGAACTGCCGCATGTCGGTGCGATGGTCGAACCGCACCTCGTAGGGCAGTTCGGGTACCAAGTCCTCCCAACGACTGTGCAGTAGCGAACCTTTGAGAGGGTGCCCGGAACGCTCGTATTCGGGGCACGCGAAGTCGACCTCTGTCGAACCGATCCCGACGTTGACGAAGAATCCATGCCACGACCTCGTGCCGTTGTGCCAGTCGGGCTGAAGACCGATCACGTCGTACAGCGACCCGCGCCCCCGCACGAACGTGGAGTCGGATGTGATGGCGGAGCGGGAGGTGTCGAAACCTCGTGCGCGCAGGTAGGGACCGACATCGTCGGAGACCACAGCCTGGTAGATCCGTTGCAATGAACCGTTGATTGTTCGCTCGTCCATCGGCAAAGGTTAAGGGGCGACGCCTCCTTGCGTGTACCACCATCCACAGGACCGAGGTGCTCGCCGTGAAGGCGTGTAACACACTGCCGCGCAACGGTGTTACCGCACTTGTGCACTGCAGCCCGCGGATTACTTCTCGATAAGCGGCAATGCGGCGTTGGTCTGTGTCGTGCGTTTACAGCCCGGATGGAACGACCTTGCCGTTGACCGTCACCTCGACCTGGCCGGTCTTCGTGTCATAGGCAATCTGGCCGTGGTCGAAGGTCTGCACCAGCAGATCGCCGTCGGCTTCCTCGTCGCTGGTCGGGGCGCCCAGCGGCCCCACCGAACCGTTCTCACCGAGAACCTCGGGTACACCGCTCGGATCGCGCTCGACGTTCCATGCCTCCCGGATCTTGCCCCAGGTGATGAATGCCGGCGTGCCCGCCTCGCCGTTCTTGGCGGTGATCACGCCGCCCTGGAACTGCTGGAACAACACGCCACTTTCCCGCGCTCCCGCGTTGTAGTCCCCCGTCAAGGGCTTGCCGAGCGCCCGCTTCTGCTCCTCGGTCGCGGATGCGTACTTCTCAGCGATCGGACCGGTGAGCGTCACTTCGACATCTCGCTCACCGGTGAGGGTGACTTCGGCCGGCGGCTCCGGGGCTTCGACGGTCGAGGTGGAGACCAACCCGATCTGCGGGGGCGACACCTCAGCGCTTTCGCCGTTGCTGCAGCTTGCGGTGATCAGCGCGGCAGCCGCCAAGCCGGCGACTGCGGTGCGGCGGTATGCGGTCGTCCTCATGGGTTTCCTCGCGCCTCCTGTGTTTTGGCAAGTTGCGGCTGACTACCCCACCCAGCCGGGACTATAACTGAACGACCAAGGGTGTTGCGTGCCGGAGCGGCCTTGGTAATGGGTGGGCGCGCCCACCTGCGGAGCCCGAGTATCAGGAGGATCCCCGCCGCCATGAGCCCCGCCGTCGAGTTCGACTTCGTCATCGTGGGAGCAGGCAGTGCCGGGTGTCTGCTCGCCAATCGTCTCAGCGCCAACCCCGATCACCGTGTACTTTTGGTCGAGGCCGGCGGCACGGACAACTGGTTCTGGATCAAGGTGCCGGTGGGTTATCTGTACACCATCGCCAACCCCCGCACCGACTGGTGCTTCACGACCGAGCCCGATCCGGGTCTGGCCGGCCGCAGCATCCACTACGCGCGCGGCCGGGTGATCGGCGGCTGCTCGTCGATCAACGCGATGATCCACATGCGCGGGCAGGCAAGCGATTACGACCTGTGGGCGCAAGCCACCGGGGATGACCGCTGGCTGTGGGGTGGTCCGGACAGTCCCGGCCAGACCCTGGCCCTTTACAAGGAGTTGGAAGACTACTTCGGCGGAGCCGACGAGTGGCACGGCGCCGGCGGTGAGATCCGGGTCGAGCGCCCGCGGGTGCGCTGGAAGATCTTGGACGCCTGGCAGGCCGCCGCAGCCGAGCTGGGCATCGCCCCGATCGACGAGTTCAACCGGGGCGACAACTCCGGCAGCGCCTACTTCCACGTCAACCAGAAGCGCGGCCGACGCTGGTCGATGGCCGATGCGTTCCTGCATCCGGTCGCCCACCGGCCCAATCTCACCGTCTACACCCAGACCCAGGCGTTGCGGCTGCTGATGGACGACCAGGTCCACTCGGATCAGCGCAACGGTGCCTGGACGACGGCACAGCACCGCGCCACCGGCGTACGCCTGCTCAAAGACGGACACATCGTCGACGTGGGTGCCCGTCGGGAGGTGATTCTGACCGCCGGAGCCATCGGCTCGCCGCATCTGATGCAGGTTTCCGGCCTGGGTCCGGCCGAGCTACTGACCCAGCATCAGGTGCCGATCACCGTCGACCTGCCGGGCGTAGGGGAAAACCTGCAGGACCACCTGCAGCTTCGAACGGTCTACCGGGTGCGCGGCGCCCGCACCGTCAACACGCTGTACCGCAATTGGATCACCCGGGGCGGCATGGGACTTCAGTACATGGCGCTGCGCTCAGGACCCCTGACCATGCCGCCGTCGACGCTGGGCGCCTTCGCCAAGAGCGACCCCGCCCTGCCCAGCCCCGACCTGGAATGGCATGTACAGCCCTTGTCCTTGCCCAAGTTCGGCGAACCGCTGCACCGGTTCGCCGCCATCACTCCCTCGGTTTGCAATCTGAGGCCGACTTCCCGTGGCCATGTGCGGATGGCCAGTGCAGATCCGCTGACCTACCCGAAGATCTCCTGCAATTACCTGTCCACCGACGCCGATCGCCGGATCGCGGTGCGCGGTTTGCGGATGACCCGGCAGATCATGGCCGCCCCGGCCCTGGCCCGGTACCGGCCGGCCGAGTTGCTGCCCGGCCCACAGCTGGAAAGCGACGAAGACTTGCAGCACGCGGCCGGCGAACTCGGTACCACCATCTTCCACCCGGTCGGCACCTGCGCGATGGGAGCCTTTGATACCCAAGGTCTTCCACGGTCACCGGGCGCGGTTCTCGACACCGACTGTCGCGTGTACCGCGTCGCGGGTCTTCGAGTCGCCGATGCTTCGGCGATGCCGACCATCACGTCCGGCAACACCAACGCGCCAGTCATGCTCATCGCCGAACGCGCGGCGCGGGCGATCCTAGCATGAGCGGATTCGACGCCCTGCATCAACGCCGCACGTACGCGGAGTCTGGGTCCGTTTCCCCGCGAAATCGCCTCGGTACAGTGGGAGTTTGATGCCGAAGTAAGGAGAATGATGCTTGCCCTGACTTTTTGGACCGGAGGACTTCTCGTCGCGACAGGTGTGATCGCCTATGTCGTGAGCGGCGCGGTCAGCATCACCGCTTTGATCCCCGCCTTCGTCGGTATCCTCCTGCTCATCGCAGCTCTCATCGGCCGTCGCTCCGACAACGCTCGCAAACCCGCAATGCATGCCGCCCTGGTGATTGCGTTGCTGGCCGCGTTGGGTGCGCTACGCAACGTGATCGGTCTCGGCGAGGTGTTCGCGGGGACTGCCGAGCGACCTGCCGCCGTCATCACCAGCACGATCATGTTCGTTCTGCTGGTGGTGTATCTCGTTGCCGGTGTGCGCTCATTCGTGAAAGCGCGTAGCGCGCGTGCGTAGCCCCGGAACATGACCAACCGGAAGATCCAGCAGCGGATCATCCGCGACCTGGAGGTGGTGGTCGACTTCGACGCCGCCCGCGAGACCGAACGCCGGATCCGCTTTCTCGCGGAGTATCTCCAGCACACCCGCACCCAGGGCTTGGTGCTCGGCATCTCCGGCGGCGTCGACTCCACGGTGGCGGGTCGGTTGTGCCAGTTGGCGTGCGAACGGGTGCGCGCCGACGGTGGCGACGCCGCATTCGTAGCCATCCGGTTGCCGTACGGGGTCCAGAAGGACGAGGCCGACGCGAACCAGGCCGTGGCGGCGATCGCGCCCGACGAGACATACACGGTCAACGTCAAAGCCGCGGTCGACGGCATCTGGGATGCCTGCCTGGCGGCCGGCGTCTCGATCGCCGACGACCGCGCCGACTTCGTCAAGGGCAACGTCAAGGCGCGTGAGCGGATGATCGCGCAGTACACCGTGGCCGGAGCCCGCAACATGCTCGTCGTCGGTACCGACCAGGCCGCCGAGGCCGTCGTCGGGTTCTTCACCAAGTTCGGCGACGGCGCCGCCGACCTGATGCCTCTCTACGGCCTGCCGAAGCGTCGGGTTCGTGAGATCGGCGGTCACCTCGGCCTTCCGGGGAATCTCATCGACAAGGTGCCCACCGCCGATCTCGAAGAGGACAAGCCCCTGGTGCCCGACGAGGTCGCCCTCGGTGTGCGCTACGACGTCGTCGACGACTACCTGCAAGGTGACGACGTCGATCCCGCGGACGAGGCGACGATCCTCGGCTGGTACCGGCGCACCGGACACAAGCGTGAATTGCCGGTGACCCCGTCCGGCTGGGAGGCCGTGCGCGACACGTGACGGGCAGCGCGGGCAATGCTGGGCTGAGTCCGCCGAGCCTGCGTCAGAGGGCGCGCAGTCCGCGCAGGGTTCGCTCGATCAGTTCGCGTCGTTCGTCGATCGACGTCGAACGGGCCGATGGGGCAAGCACGCGTAGCTGCCCCGCGGTCACCAGCTCGCCGACCAGAAACTTGGTCGCTCCGGTCGGCAAGGACAACTGGGCGGCGAGTTCGGCGATCGTGGGACGGGAGGCGCAACACGTCAAGATCTGGCCGCGCACGTCATTGCGCGGCCAGCGGGGCGAATTCGGACTGTCCTCGCGCACTTCGAGGGTCGCCTCGAGCGGCAGGTCGGCGCCGACGTCGGTGCCCCCAACGGTGGTTGGCGATTCGGTGAACTCGGCCGTGGCCGGCACGGCCTCGTGCGGCGGGCGCTGTTGGGCATGCTCGTGCACCTTGCGGTGCTGCAGAAACCACAGCGCCTGTGCGGCATGCACCGATGCGCGCAACTCGCTCGACACGACCTTGAGCACGGTGCGGTCGGTGTCGATGACGAATGTGGTCCGTCGGACCGGCAGCAGCCGGGCCAGCAGACCGCGGCGCCGAGCGCGCCGTCGGTGCCTGACCCTCCCCCGCCGCAGATCGGTGCGGCGCAGCCTGGCCAGCCGGCCGCGGCGCACCCCGAACAACTCGCACACCACGCCGTCGGGGTCAGAAAGCAGCGGGTAATCGAACGAGCGTTGCTGCGCGAAGTGGGCCTGCCGGTCGACCGCGTCGGTGCTGATGCCCACCCGCTGGGCGCCGACCATCGCGAACTCGTTGCTCAGGTCCCGGAAATGACACGCCTGTGCCGTACAGATCGGCGAGGACGCCAACGGGAAGAAGAACAGCACCACCGGGCCATTGGAGAGCAGCATTGACAGCGTCTGCGGCCGACCGGTGTGATCCCACAGCGTGAAATCAGGCGCCTTGTCGCCTGCGAGCATCGTCGAAGACTAACGCCGAGCGGCGCCGAGCGGTACCCATCTCGAAAGATTGCCCGGCAACTGCTCGCGTTGGCCGCGACACGGTCATCACGCCATCGCGAAGTAGAAACCCAGCAGCAGTCCGAACAGCACGATGACCCAGCCGTTTGTGAACAGCTTCAGCCACCGAGGCGCATGCCGCACCTCCATGAAGTGCCAGATCACCAGTTGGGTCTTGACTGCCGAGATGACCAGCACCACAACGGTGACAGTCGCGCTGACGTGGTGGACGTCGCCGCCGTCGCGCGCGGTCAGCCACGACACGATCGTCACCGCGGTCAGCACCGCCCACACGATGGTCAGCGGATGGCGTAGATAAGTGGTCACGACTTCACCTCATCAGGTAGAGCAGCGCGAATAACACGATCCACAGCAAGTCGACCATGTGCCAGTAGGTGGCGCCGGTCTCTACCAACTTGATCCGCGGCTGTGCGCTGCGCAGATTGCGGATCACGAAGTACAGAATCGCCAGGCCGAGGAAGACGTGGCACAGGTGCATGCCCGTCATGACGAAGTAGAACATGAAGAACAGGTTGGTGCCCGGGGTCATACCGGCCATGACTTCGGGGATGTACTCGAACGCCTTGAGTACCGGGAAGATCGCACCACAGGCCAGCGCCAGACCGAACAGCCGATAGCCGTCGCCGATCTTGCCGGAGCGGACGGCCCAGGTACCCAATGCCACGAACAGCGAACTGGTCAGCAGCACAACGGTGTTGATTGCACCGATGTCGCTGTTCAGCTTGGCCTGGCTGTCCATGAACAGCTGGTGGTTCTCGCCGCGGTAGAACATGTAGACCACGAAGTAGAACGCGAAGATCAGCAGGTCGCCGACGACGAAGAACCACATGCTCGATTCGCCGGGCAAGTGCCCCTGTTTGGGCGCCTCTTGCGTGGTGTCCAGGCCATCCACGTCGGTTGAGACCGCGGTCATGCACTCACTCCCGTCCGGCGCGCATTCAACAAGTCGATGTTGTCGAGTTCGGCCTCAGGCTGGTTCTTGATCGCGCGGTAGATGCACACGTAGACGATGAACTGCCATGGCACGTACAGCGCCATCGCGAACCAGAACGTCATCAACCCGTT
The DNA here is from genome assembly GCF_059812645.1 of Mycobacterium sp. NGS45. Lineage (NCBI taxonomy): Bacteria > Bacillati > Actinomycetota > Actinomycetes > Mycobacteriales > Mycobacteriaceae > Mycobacterium > Mycobacterium sp. NGS45. The sequence continues at coordinate 8,807 of NZ_JCALDB010000025.1, forward strand.
CCAGGCGAACGGGCCCGATTTGGCGATCCAGACCGGGGCGGCCATCAGCTCGGTCACGTACTGCCAGACCGTGTAGTAGCCAAGCCATTTCGGCAGAATGTTGTTCTGGTCCAGGATGATGGCCATACCGAACGCCATCCACATGATGCAAAAGCAGCCCAGCGAGCCGATGAAGGCCAGGTAGCCGAAGTCGTAGAGCATCGCCAGGATCGCCGGGTCGTAGCCCGTCCGGAATGCGCCGATACCGAAGCAGAACATCGCGAAGAGCATCCCGACGATCGTTCCCGTCGTCGCCCCGGCCATCAGGCTGAAGCGCAGCACCGGACTGACCGACATCCGCCGGATCTGGTTGAGGTAACACGCATTCGAGATCGGCGCCATGCCGAACGCCAAAGTCAGGATGACGCACGCGACAAGCAGGTTGGGCGACTGCATGAACTCGACCATCTCGGCCTGCGATGCACTCGGGGAACGCGGCGGCATCATCCAACTCAGCGGGACGAAGACCAGACCGAACAGAGTGAAGAACACCGGGACCGACCAGAACGCGATCCACTGATCCAGCTTCTTGGAGTCACGCCAACGTCGTCGCGCCGGCTGCGCGGGGCCGGCGACCTCGGCCAGAGCGTCGGTCATACCAAGGCCTCCTGCTCCTGGCCTTGCCGGTTGACCACACCCAGCAGGACGACGAACATCACCACGACGTAGCAAGCAAACACGCTGAGCCGCAAGGTGAACGACAGCGCACCGTCCCAGGCCAACGGGCCGGTCTTGTTGAGGAACGAGAATGCACTCGGAATCAGCAGGACGGCCGTCACGACGTTGAAGTGCGCCACCCAGCGCGGAAAGATCGGATCCGGGCGGGCATCCAGATAGATACTGATCGCCAGGCAGAGATTGCCCACGATGATGGTGCCGACAGGGGCGATGAAGAAGAACCACGCCATGTCATTGAGCAGACTGATCAACTGCGGATCTCGCTCAGGACGGAAAGCCGCCATCCCCCAGCAATAGTCGGCCAGGATGAACGCCGTCAGGCCGACCCCGACACACAACATGTAGGCATACGTGAAGACGTTGCTCGATGTCCCGATCCGCGATATCTGCACCGCGGTCACCGCGAACAGTGGCACCAGTGAGCACGCGATCAGGTTGCACAGGATGGCTACACCCAGGATGCCGGTGGTGTTGTTGGCGAAGAATGCCGCGACTTCGTCGGGCGTCATCGTCGGCGACATCGGCGCCGAGAACGGAGGGAAAAGGAAGTAGGCCAATAGGAACAGCCCGGCCGCCGGCAGCACCGTCCACAGCATGATGCGCTGGCCTCGGGTGTTGTTCGCCGTTGTCGTCGTCATGTGGATTCTGCCTGTCTGGTCTGCTGCCACGGGCCGGGCTCTCACTGTCCCGGTGCAGTGTCAGGTCTAGCACGTTCACTGACAGATGACAACGAAATCTGATGTTGTTGGAGCCGACGCGGGCGGTTAAATAGGTTTGCCCTGCCTTTATGCAGATTCGTCGGGAGCGCGCCGAAATCCCGATCGCACCTATTTTGGCGACAATCGTCAGCGAATCGTTCTCATGCGGCACAATGGGCGTGTGTCAGAGGTGGCTACTACTCGGCGCGACGCACAGCGCGAACACACTCGTGCCCGACTGCTCGACGCCGCGATCGTGGAGTTTCAGCGTTCCGGTTCCCAGGCCGCCGACATCAACGCCATCGTCAAGGCCGCCGGGGTCGCGCGCAGCACCTTCTACTTCCATTTCCCCACCAAGGAACACGTCCTGCTCGAGCTGATCCGCCGCGACGAGGCGCAACTCGCCAACGAACTCGGCCGGTTCCTCGACACCCGCCACGACCTGCCGGCGGTGCTGACGACGATCATCGAGTTGGTGCTCGATCTGGAAAGTCGCTGGGGCTCAGCGCTGTTCCACGACGTCATCAGCCTCTACTTCTCGCCGACCCGGCCCGAGCGAGAACAGTGGGCCAACCACCCGATCTTCGTGCTGCTGGCCGCCGAGATCGAACGCGCGCGGATCCGCGGCGAACTCTACGACGACGTCGACGCCTATCACAGCGCCGCGTTCTTCCTGCTCGGTGTCTATGCGCTGCTCACCAGTTCCGGCGAGGCCACCGCGGAACGTGATGTGGCGCTGCAGAAATTCGTCACCAGCACGTTGCGGAGCTTGCAGCCCGTCGGGTAAGCCGGGCAGCACCGGGTCTTTGATCGCAGTCGGCATCACACGGCTTCGACCGTGTTCGCGGTCCAGTGGACCGCCGGGGTCTCGGCGCGGTTTTTTGTCGGTGGCTGCTGTCATGCTGGGGTCATGTCCACCGACGTCGTCGATGAAGCCCCTCGGGTGGGACCGAATGAGCGCCTCGAGGTGCTCTTCGATGAGTTGGCCGAACTCAACGGACAACGCAACGCCATCGACGCCCGCGTCGTAGAGATCATCGCCGAAATCCACCGCGACGCCATCTGGGGCAACACCGGCGTGCGCTCCCTGCCCGCTCTGGTCGCCTGGAAAACCGGCTGCTCACCGTCCAACGCGCGCACCATCACCGCCATCGCGCAACGCCTCGACGAATTCCCCCGCTGCGCCCAAGGCATGAAAGAAGGCCGCTTCTCCCTCGACCAGGTCGGTGTCATCGCCGAACGCGCCGGCACCGGATCCGACGCCCACTACGAACCGTTGGTCGGCGTCGCCACCGTCACCCAACTGCGCCACGCGGTCAAACTCGAACCCCGACCCGACCCGGACAAGCGCCCCGCCCCCGAACACGGCATCACCAAGACCACCCGCAACGACGTCGATTACTGGCGCATCACCATGAGCCACACCGACTCCGCCGCACTCGACGCCGCCCTGCACTCCCACCTCGACGCCTTGATCACCGACTGGAAACACGACCACGGCGACAGCGAAGAGGACGACGAGCCGGACGAATCCCCGGATCAGCGCCCGCCGATGCCCACCACCTTCGACGCCTTCCTACGCCTGGTCGAGACCAGCTGGGACAGCGAAACCCAACGCCGCCCACACACCCAACGCACCACCGTCATCATCCACCTCGACATCAAAGACCGCATCGCCGCACTACACCTGGGCCCGGTGCTGCCCGAATCCGAACGCCAATACCTGACCTGCGATGCCACCTGCGAAGTCTGGTTCGAACGCGACGGGGTCCCGATCGGCTCCGGCCGCACCACCCGCACCATCAGCCGCCGCCTGCGCCGCGCCCTCGAACACCGCCACCGGACCTGCGCAGTACCGGGCTGCGGCGCCACCCGCGGACTACACGCCCACCACATCACCCACTGGGAAAACGGCGGCACCACCGAACTGGACAACCTGGTCTTGGTCTGCCCCTATCACCACCGCCTGCACCACAAAGGCATCATCACCATCACCGGCCCCGCCCACCGCCTCGTCGTCACCGACAGCGAAGGCAAACGATTACACCCAGGTTCGCTGGCCCGACCACCCACCACCGGATTCCCCGACGTCCCACCATGTCCCGGACCCACCGGCGAACGCGCCATGTGGTGGTTCTACGACCCCTACCGACCACCACCACCCATCACCCTCTGACCTGCACCAGAATTTGATCGGTATCCCGGCACGCCTGAGGCGACACAGCCTCTTGAAAGTATTGCGGCCAGCTGGTTTTCAGCACAGCCAACAACGCGATGGGCAGGGCGACCGTCAGGCAGTTTCGGTTCCCATCGGGCCACGGATGCGCGACGGCCCAGCGGCTGCAGTCGGAGATCCGCAAACACTGCGCACACCACGTCGAGCCGCTCTGGAACGCCATCGAATGGCAGGACCCGCACCGCGTCGCCGGGCCGCACCACACCTCCGGTGATTACGATCGACATCACGCCGGCGAGCCGCACGGTCTTCCCGGCCGCATCTTCGTAGACGAGCCTTTTCATCAAGCTATCGCGCAGACCGTTGATCTGTGCGCAGGGATTCCGCAACCCGGTCACTTCGACGACAGCATCGTCCCCGAGTTGCAAACGGGCGCCGCGGGACAGCCTTACCCGGTACCGGAAGTATCGCCTTCGGGTTATGGTGAAAATCGAGCGAGAAATCTGAGCTAGGAAGGTGTTCAGAGATGCTGCGCCCGCACCGGCCTGAGCGTGAAGTCGACCCTGGGCCCGTCCAGATCCAGGCCCGCGACGTGCACTTCGACGTCAGCGGCGTGGGTCCGCACTGGATCCCCGGCCACCCCGCGGCCTCACACATGGCCAACCTGCTCAACGTCATCCTGCCCACCGCCGAACGCTGGTTCGTCCGGACCTTCAACGAAGCCCTGCCGTATGTGCGCGACCCGCACCTGGCCGCCGACATGCGCGGATTCATCGGGCAGGAAGCCATGCACGCCGAGGCCCACGACCGGATACTGCGCACCTACCTCGAAGACCATGGTCTGGAACCCGAACCGATCCTCGACCTCGTCGAGCACATCTTCGACACCGTGCTGGCACCGAGCACATCGACCGGTGAACGGCGACGCTTCAACCATCTGCGGGAGCGCCTGTGGCTGATCGCGGCCATCGAGCACTACACCGCCGTGCTCGGCGACTTCACGCTCAACAACAGTTGGGATGACCACGACGCCGACCCGACGTTCGCCGACCTGTTCCGTTGGCACGGCAGCGAAGAGGTGGAACACCGCACGGTTGCCCACGACGTCGCGGTCTACTTCCACGACAGCTACCTGGCCCGGATTCGCGCGATGGCGATCGTCGTGCCGATGATGTTCGGCTTCTTCCAGAAGGGCACCTGGTACTTCACCAAGAAGGACCGCACCGTCGACCTCACCTGGTGGCAGTTCAACCGCGCCCGGATGCGCGACTCCAAGCTCGGTCTGCTGCCGAAGTTCCGCAGCCTGTTCGGAACCCAGACCCTGGCCTACTTCAGTCCGCGGTACTCACCGGAACACATGGGTTCCACCGCCCAGGCCGTGGCCTACCTGGCGGCCTCCCCCGCGGCCCGGGCGGCGCTGCACTGACATGGGATTGATCCAGCGACTCCGGCAGACCCCGCCCAGCCTGTCCGGCCAATTCCGGCACGACCCGCTGATCCGGCTGGCCGACGTGGCCATCAACGGCATTTGGCGACTGTCGGGCGCGGTTGTACGGCAACCCATTTCAGCCCGCGACCAGACCTTGCTGCCACTGACCGTGGCCGCAAGGACCGTCGTCGCCCGGGACCAGGATGTGCGTGAGTTCCAGCTCGTGGCCGCCGACGGCACCTCATTGCCACGCTGGCATCCGGGTGCGCACATCGACGTGCACCTGCCCAGCGGTCGGGTCCGGCAGTACTCGCTGTGCGGTGACCCCGACGTCGACGATCACTACCGGATCGCGGTGCGGCGCATCCCTGACGGCGGCGGTGGCTCGGTCGAGATCCACGATCAGCTGCCGGTCGGTGCGACCGTCAGCACGCTGGGACCACGCAACGCGTTTCCGCTGGCGTTGCCCGGCCACGGATCGCCGGCCCGACGGCTGCGCTTCATCGCCGGCGGAATCGGCATCACCCCGATCCTGCCGATGCTCGCGCTCGCCGAACGGTTCGGCGTGGAGTGGTCGATGATCTATGTCGGGCGCAGCCGGGGCAGCCTGCCGTTCCTCGACGAGGTCGCCGCGTTCGGGGATCGGGTCCAGATCCGCACCGACGATGTGCACGGCCAACCCAGCGCGGCGGCCCTGCTCGGCGACTGCCCGAACGGCACCGCGGTCTACTGCTGCGGGCCCGCACCGATGCTGAACGGGATCCGAGCCGCGCTGGCCGGCCGCGAAGACGTCGAACTGCACTACGAACGCTTCGGCGCGGCGCCCGTGCTCGACGGGCTGCCGTTTCAGGTCACGGCCGCTGCCAGCGGGATAACTGTGCAGGTCGCGGCCGACGAAACCCTGCTGCATGCGCTCACCCGGGCCGGGGTGGCGGCGTCGTACTCCTGTCAGCAGGGTTTTTGCGGCACCTGTCGCACCCGGGTGTTGACCGGGGCGGTCGACCATCGCGACACCCTGCTCACCGAGCCCGAGCGCGCGGATCAGATGCTGGTCTGTGTGTCCCGTTCGGTGGCCGGCACCAAGCTGACGTTGGATCTGTAACCGCTGTTCAGCGCAGGAAACGACAGTCCGGCCATCCCCAGTTCGCCGACGTTTGTAGGCTGCTACACATGCCGTTCAAACCCGGTGATGTATTCGCCGGCTACACCATTGAGCGGTTGCTTGGTGCCGGCGGCATGGGCGAGGTGTATCTCGCGCAGCATCCGCGACTGCCGCGCCAAGACGCGCTCAAGATCCTGTCGGTGGACACCACCCGCGATGCCGAGTTCCGCGCCAGGTTCACCCGCGAGGCCGAGCTGACCGCGGCACTGTGGCATCCGCACATCGTCGGTGTACACGACCGCGGCGAGTTCGAAGGCCGGTTGTGGATCTCGATGAACTACGTCGAGGGCACCGACGCCGGACATCTCCTGAGCGATCAGTACCCGTCGGGCATGCCGTACGAGGACGTCATCGAGATCGTCACCGCGGTCGCCGACGCGCTCGACTTCGCGCACGAGCGACGGCTGCTGCACCGCGACGTCAAGCCGGGCAACATCCTGGTGACTCCGCCGTCGGCGAACGGCCGGCGCCGGGTGCTGCTCACCGACTTCGGTATCGCCCGGGAAGCTGACGACGTCAGCGGCATCACCGAGACCAACATGGCGATCGGGACGGTCGCCTACGTCGCTCCCGAGCAACTCACCAGCAAGGCCATCGACGGTCGGGCCGACCAATACGCCCTCGCTGCAACCGCATTCCATTTGTTGACCGGCACCCAGGTCTTCGACGAGCCCAACCGGATCGTGGTCGCCGGTCACCACCTGAACACGCCACCGCCGCCGCTGTCGGAGCGTCGTCCCGACCTCGCCCATCTCGACGCCGTGATGGCGAAGGCTCTGGCCAAACAACCCGACAAGCGCTACCCGCGGTGCCTGGACTTTGCCCGAGCCCTCAGCGGGCAGTCCCTGGACGTGAACACCGCGCCCGAGCCGGCGCCGCCGCCGGTGGCGCCCCCGAACAGCGGTGGGCACACCGCTGCATTGCAGGAGCCGGTCGAGCGCGAACGCAGGACCCCACCACCTACCAGGACACTGGGCGTGCTGACCGTGCTGGGCACCGCCGGGTCGGTGCAGAAACGACCACCCACCGCCGAGGACCCCGACGAGGTCTGGTCGTTTCGGGTAGAGCGCTACGACCCGACCGGACAACCGCATACCGTCGTGCCGGTCGAGCTGCGCGGCGACGCCATCGTCGGTGACCTCGCCGATGGGGATGTGGTCGAGGTCAGTGGTTTCTGGGACGAGCAGACCCTGTTCGGCGACACCGTCATCAACCACACTGCCGGTGCGCGAGCCAAGCGCCGACCGTCGTTCGGGACCAGGTCGGGCAAGCGCTCGGTACTGAAGTCCCGCGCGGCCCGCATCGCGATACCGCTGGCCGTGATCATCGTCGCGCTGGCGACGGCGATCTACGTCATCACCGGAGGATTCGACCTGCCCGGCACCGGCGGGCCGGGACCCGTCGTGACGCCGCAAGCTGCCACGGTGTTCTCCCCCGGCGGTTCACCCGATCATCCGGACCGAGCCAGTCTGGCCATCGACGGCAATCCGGATACCGCGTGGACCACCGACATCTACCAGGACGCGGCGCCGTTCCCGATCTTCAAGCAGGGTGTGGGACTGATCCTGCAGCTGCCGGAGCCGACCGCGATCGGCGAGGTGAGCCTCGACCTGTCGAGCACCGGAACCGAAGTGCAGATCCGTGCTGCCGACAGCCCCAATCCGAGCAGCTTGTCCGACACCGTCGAACTGACCCCGAACGTCGCCTTGCAGCCCGGCCACAACACCATCACCGTCGACGACGAAACCAAGACTTCCAATGTGTTGGTGTGGATTTCGACGCTGGGCAGCACCGGCGGGCAGAGTCGCACGTCGATCTCGGAGGTCACCGTTCGGGCTGCCGGCTGATTCGTGAATACCTCGCGCTGCGAGATGATTTCAGCGTTTCACCGCGGACAGCGAGGTAACCGACGAAAGTAGCCTCATGACGAGTGCCGCCAGCTCCGCTCCCATCATTTCCGCCGACCTGATCCTGCTCGACGTCGAGGCCGGCCCGGACAAACAAGCCGTGATCACCCGACTGGTCGACCAGTTGGCCGCCGCCGGCCGCAGTACCGACGCGGCCGGTCTGGCCGGCGCCGCGATGGCCCGCGAGGAGCAGTCAGCGACCGGCCTGCCCGGTGGAATCGCCATCCCGCACTGCCGCTCTCCTTACGTGGACGTACCGACGATCGGTTTTGCCCGGCTACGGCCCGCGGTGGACTTCGGGGCCAAGGACGGGCCCGCCGATCTGGTGTTCCTGATCGCCGCGCCGGAATCCGGTGGGCCCGAACACATGAAGCTGTTGTCCAGCTTGGCCCGGGCATTGGTGCGCAAGGATTTCGTCGCTGCGCTGCGCGAGGCCTCCGATGCCGACGAGGTGGTCGCGCTGGTCGACGGGGTCGTGGGCCCCGCGCCGGGACCGGGTTCGGCCGCAGACGCGCCGGCCGGCCGCCGGATCGTGGCGATCACGGCCTGCCCCACCGGTATCGCGCACACCTACATGGCCGCCGACGCGCTGGCGGCCGCGGCCAAGGAAGCCGGCGTCACGCTGGTGGTCGAGACCCAGGGGTCCTCGGGCAGCACCCCGCTACCGGCCGACACCATCGCCGGAGCCGAGGCCGTCATCTTCGCCACCGACGTCGGGGTCAAGGACAAGGGCCGCTTCGCCGGAAAGCCGGTGGTGGCGTCCGGGGTCAAACGCGCGATCAACGAACCGGCCAAGATGATCGCCGAAGCCGTTGCCGCAGCCGATGATCCGAACGCCGCGCGGGTGGAGGGGTCCGCGGCGAGCGGCGCCGGTGACGCACCGTCCGGCGGCGTCGGCTGGGGAACCCGCACCCGGCAGATCCTGCTGACCGGCGTGAGCTACATGATCCCGTTCGTCGCCGCGGGCGGGTTGCTGATCGCGCTCGGCTTTCTGTTCGCCGGTTACGACATCGCCGACAACGGCAACGACATCGCGCTGAACAATTCGCTGACCAACCTGCCGCCGGGCGGTTTCGTCGAATACCTGGGTGCCATTCTGTTCACGCTCGGCGGCCTGGCGTTCAGCTTCCTGGTCCCCGCACTGGCCGGCTACATTTCGTTCGCGATCGCCGACCGGCCGGGTATCGCACCGGGTTTCACCGCGGGTGCACTCGCGGTCTTCATCGGCGGCGGCTTCATCGGCGGCATCGTCGGCGGTGTGATCGCCGGGTTCGCAGCGCTGTGGATCGGCAGCTTCGACGTACCACGCTGGTTGCGCGGTTTGATGCCGGTGGTGATCGTTCCGCTGTTCGCGTCCCTGGTGGTCGGGCTGATCATGTTCTTCCTGGTGGGCCGACCGTTGACCTGGGTGAACGTCAGCCTCACCGAATGGCTCAACGGCTTGTCCGGTACCTCGGCGATCTTCCTCGGCATCATCCTCGGCCTGATGATGTGCTTCGATCTCGGTGGGCCGGTGAACAAAGCCGCCTACGCGTTCGCCACCGCCGGTCTGGCGGCCTCCACCATCGCATCTTTCGAGATAATGGCCGCGGTGATGGCCGCCGGTATGGTGCCGCCACTGGCCCTGGCGCTGGCCACCACGATCCGGCCCGGACTATTCAGTGAGCCGGAGAAGGAAAACGGCCGGGCCGCTTGGCTTCTGGGGGCGTCGTTCATCTCCGAGGGCGCGATCCCGTTCGCCGCGGCCGACCCGTTGCGGGTGATCCCGTCGATGATGTTCGGGGGCGCCGTCACCGGCGCGCTGTGCATGGCCTTCGGTGCCACCTCCCGGGCTCCCCACGGCGGCATCTTCGTGCTGTTCGCGATCGACAACAAGCTGGGATTCGTGATCGCGTTGCTCGCCGGCACCATCGTGGCCGCGTTGGCAGTGATCCTCGCCAAACAGTTCATCAAACCCGCGGCGCAGACCGGACCTGAACTCGCGGCCGTCTGAACACGGCTCAGGCGGGGCGCAGGACCAGCGGAGCGTCCGCGGTGCTATGGAGTGCTACCCTGTGCTATATGAGCCTGCCACGCCAGGTCAGCCAACGGGACCTCCGCATGCGGTCAAAAGAGATCATGGATGCCGTCGAAAGAGGCGAAGCGTTCGCGGTCACCCGTGACGGACGTCAGATTGCTGAATTGATACCACTGCGAAAGCGCCGTCGCTTCGTGTCGCGGGCCGACTTCGCCCAAGGGTCGCGAATGGCTCCGATGATCGATGTCGACGCCTTCCGGCACGATCAAGACGCCCTTCTCAACCAGGATCTGTCCGATCCCTATGCCCACTGATCCGACCCGCGGCCTGCTCGACACCAACATCGTAATCTTGCGCCGCGCAATCGATCCCGACGAACTCCCAGATGAGATCGCCATCAGCGCGATCACCTTGGCCGAGCTTTCCGCCGGCGTGCACATGGTGAAGGGCGCCGGCGCGCAGGCGATCGACGAGCGGGCCCGTCGAGCCGACGTGTTACAGCGGGTGGAGAACGAGTTCGATCCGATTCCGTTCGAGACCGAGGCTGCGCGCGCGTTCGGCCGGATCAGCGCAGCGGTTCTCGCCCGCGGCCGCGCTCCCCGGCGACGGGTGGCCGACCTCATGATCGCAGCTGTCGCTGCGGCAACGGAGTTGCCGCTCTACACCTGCAATCCCGGTGACTTCGCCGGACTTCAGGCCATCATCGACGTCGTACCGGTACGACGACCGAGAACCTGACGAAGACCCAACCCACTCCGACGACACGCAAGGACACCATGGCACGGATCGAACCGCTGAAGCCCAAGGAATTTCCAGCCCAGATGCGGGAGGCGTTGGCGGCACTGCGGCCACCCAATCCCCGGCACGAACCGCTGCCAACCGATGACCGGCCCAAGGCGCTGAACGTGTTGGGCACCATGGCGCATCACCCGGATCTGGCCCGCGCCTACTTCACCTTCAACGGGCATCTGCTGCTCGGTACGACGCTGACCGAACGACAGCGCGAGCTGCTGGTGCTGCGGGTCGCTGCGGCGCGCAACTGCGGTTATGAGTGGGCCCAGCATCTGTTCGTCGCGCGCGACGCCGGATTGACCGACGAGGAGATCGGCCGGATCGCCTACGGGCCGGATGCGCCGTTCTGGGATCCACTGGAAGCCGCGATGCTGCGCGCGGTGGACGAACTGATCGATCCGGGTGCCATCGGCGAGCCGACCTGGCAGGTCCTGGCGGCCAAGTTGGACGAGCAACAACTGCTCGACCTGATCTTCACCGTCTGCGGTTACGACACCCTGGCGCGGATGTTCAGTTCGCTGGAACTGCCACTCGACGACGACATCACCGAGCTGATGAGCCGCTACGACACGCTGTTCTGAGCAACCGGGCACGCGAGCCTGACGACTCAGGCCGGCACCGCGTGTTTACGGAGGTGGTCGGCGTCGACGCCGCTGATCGTCACCGCAGCCACCACGATGCCGACCACCATCCCGACCGCAGTGTCGAGCACCCGGTCGAGCGCGGCCGCCGGCGCCAGGCCGGCGCCAAGTCCGGTGAGCAGCAACGCCATCGGCGTCACGGCCAATGAGGTCAGCGCGTAGTTCACGGTCGAGGCGACCTCGGCCAACACCTGGAACACCACGATCGCGATGACCGCGCCCCAGTAGCCCAGCGGCAGGGCCAACAGGATCGCCGCGAGCACTGCGCCGCCGACGTTGCCGAGCAGACGTTGCACGCCGCGGTGCACCGCGACGTGGTACCCCACACCCTGCATGGTGGCCACCGCGCCCATGGTGGCCCACAGCGGGTGATCGAACCCGAAAGCGATCGCAATGGCGGCCCCGAGCGCGCCGGCCACGGTGACGCGAGCGCCACGCGCCAGCAGCGTCCGGTGCGGTGCCCGGGCCAACGTGACCCAGATCGATTCGCGTCGCACCGCAACGGGCGCCTCGGACACGCGGGCGCCGGTGACCCAGCACCACAACCGCTGCCACAGCCAGGGCGCCAGTGAGGCAACCGCGCCGATCACCGCTCCCCCGGCCGTCACAGCCAGAGCCAGCAGCACGTCGCCGACGTCGTGCGCGTAGACCTGAGCGCCGGCCGCACCGAATACGAACACCACCGCGCCCGGTCCGACGATGTGCAGCGCCCACATCAGATACGCCGCAGCGCCGGCGAGTAATGAAACCACCGCCGTCACGACCAGCACATCGCTGCCCGCCACGCCCAACACCGCGCCGATGCCGATCGAAGCGGTGACGCCCGACCCCAGGACGGCCAACCGACCGGCGCGCACCGGATAGGGGTCCGGCCGGCAGAACGCCGAGATCAGAGCGCCGAGCGCGGCGAAGCCTGCGACCGCGTGCTGGCCGGTCAGTCCCCCGATGATGAACACCAGCAGAACCGCAGCCCCCACGCGGAACGGCACCGCGTAGCCGACTCTGCCCAAGTCGATGTGCAGGACACCGCGCAGGCCGCGCGGGGTGACCGCGTGGGTCAGCGCGGTGCGACCGTGGTCGAGGTGTCGAGTCAAGGACGTGGCCAGCATGCGAGATACTTTACCCCTATTTTACTAGTAAAGTAAATAGGGCTATGCTGGTCGCATGCCCAGCAACGCCGCCCGTCCTGCCGACGAGGCATCTGCCGACACCGTCGACGTGGTTCGCCGGGAGTGGGCGGCCAGCCGCCCGCACCTGGACACCTCGCCGATCGACATCTTGGGCCGGGTCCAGCGCATCGCCTCGATCGCCAATCACCGCCTGGATCTCAACCTCGAACGGCACGGCCTGACCCGGTCGGAATTCACGGTGCTCAGCGCTTTGGGCCGCACCGACCGGCCGTTGCGAGCCAGCGAGGTGGTGTCCACCACGATGCTCTCCGGTGCCTCGATCACCAAGATCGCCGACAGCTTGGTTCGGCGCGGATTACTCGAGCGGCTGAAAGCCGAGCGGGACGGTCGCGTCGTGTTGTTGGCGTTGACCGATGCCGGTCGCGAAGTGGTCGATGAGCAGCTACCCCGCCGGCTTGCCGATGACGAGCAGATGATTGGGGGCCTGAGCCCGGACGAACGGGAGACGCTGGCCGCGCTGTTGCGCAAGGTATGCGCCACCCTGGGTGATTGATCGCCGTATTCGGTCATGGTTCAGTACCAACGATGACCGCACAATTGACTCGCCGACAGGCTTTGGCTGGACTGGCCGCCGTCGCGGCCCTGACCGGAGCACCCCGCGCGGCCGCCGACCCGCTCCCCCAGCAGGGTGTGGATCTGGCCTCGATCCAGGACCGGTACGGCGCGCGCATCGGCATGTACGCCATCGATTTGGGCTCCGGGCGAGAGCTCGCACATCAGGCCGACGACCGATTCGCGATGTGTTCGACGTTCAAGACCTATGCGGCCGCGCGGGTGCTGCAGCTGACCGAACAGGGCGAACTGAGTCTCGATACCGCGGTCCCGATCCAGGACTCGGACATCGTGACGCACTCCCCGGTGGTCGGCACCCGGGTTGGCGCCACGATGACGCTGGCCGAGCTGTGCGCGGCCGCCCTGCAACAGTCCGACAACGCCGCCGGAAACCTGTTGCTGCGCAGCATCGGCGGCCCGCCGGCCATCACCTCGTTCGCCCGCAGCGTCGGTGATGACCAGACCCGGCTGGACCGCTGGGAGACCGAACTCAACGAAGCGCTGCCCGGCGATCCCCGCGACACCACCACGCCGGCAGCGCTCGCCCGTGGTTACCGGCAGGTGCTGACCGGCAGCGCGCTGTCAGAGGATTCCCGGGAACTGCTGGTGAACTGGATGCTCGCGAACACCACGTCAGGGCAACGCTTTCGGGCCGGGCTGCCGACCGGGTGGACCAGCGCCGACAAGACCGGCGGCGGCGACTACGGCTCCACCAACGATGCCGGACTGCTGATCGGACCCGATGGGCAGCGCGTCATCCTGGTGGTCCTCACCCGCTCGGCGAGCGACCAGCCGACGGCCGCACCGTTCAACGAGGCGATCGCCGAAACGGTCCGGTCGGCCCTCGACGCGCTGGGCCACCGGTAGCCGGCGGCCTCAGTCCAGGTCGAACCGGTCGTTGTTCATCACCTTGACCCAGGCTGCGACGAAGTCCTCGACGAACTTGCCCTGGTTGTCGTCCTGGGCGTACAGCTCGGCCAGCGCCCGCAACTGCGAATGCGATCCGAACACCAGATCGTTGGCCGTCGCGGTCCACTTGGACTTTCCACTCGCCCGGTCGACACCTTCATAGACGTGCTCGGCGGCCGATCCCTTCCACTCGGTGCGCATGTCGAGCAGGTTGACGAAGAAGTCGTTGGTCAGTACCCCCGGCCGCTCGGTGAACACACCGTGGCTGGTGCCACCGAAGTTGGCGCCCAGCACCCGTAGCCCGCCGATCAGCACGGTCAGTTCGGGCGCGGTCAGGTCCAGCAGATACGCCCGGTCCACCAGAAGTCGCTCGACCTGCGTCTTCTCGTCCGTCCGGATGTAGTTGCGGAACCCGTCGGCGCGTGGCTCGAGCACCGCGAACGACTCGACATCGGTTTGCTCCTGGGCGGCGTCGGTGCGCCCGGGCGCAAAGTGCACGTCGATCTGGTACCCGGCGTCCCGGGCCGCCTTCTCCACCGCGGCCGTCCCGGCCAGCACGATCAAATCCGCCAACGAGATCTTCTTGCCGCTACCGGCCGAAGCGTTGAATTCCTGCTGGATCTGCTCGAGCACCGGCAGCACCTCGGCCAGTTCGGCGGGCTCGTTGACCTCCCAATTGCGTTGCGGCTCCAGCCGAATCCGGGCACCATTGGCACCGCCGCGCTTGTCGGTGCCGCGGAAGCTGGCCGCCGACGCCCACGCAGTCTTGACCAGCTGCGGCACCGAAAGCTCGGAATCGAGCACCTTGGCCTTGAGTTCGGCGACGTCGTTGCCGTCGACCAACGGATGGTCGACGGCCGGCACCGGATCCTGCCAAACGTAGCTCTCCTGCGGAACCCACGGACCGACATAGCGGGACACCGGACCCATGTCGCGGTGCAGCAGCTTGAACCAGGCCTTGGCGAAGGCGTCGGCCAACTCCTCGGGGTGGTCGAGCCAACGGCGGGTGATCTCGCCGTAGATCGGGTCAAACCGCAGCGACAGGTCTGTGGTCAGCATCGAGGGATGGGTCTTGGCCTTACCGAACGGTTCGGGCACCGAGTTGGCCCAACCGTTGTCCTTGGGCCGCCACTGGTTGGCCCCGGCCGGGCTTTGGAACAGCTCCCACTCGTTGCTGTACAGGATCTCCAGGAAGCTGTTGTCCCACTTGGTCGGGGTGTGCGTCCAGATCACCTCCAAACCACTGGTGATGGTGTCCGGTCCCTTACCCGAGCCGTAGGCACTCTTCCAGCCCAGGCCCTGCTGCTCGATCGGCGCGGCCTCGGGCTCGGGGCCGATCAGGTCAGCATCGCCGGCCCCGTGGGTCTTGCCGAAGGTGTGCCCGCCGCAGATCAGCGCGGCGGTCTCCTCGTCGTTCATGGCCATCCGGCCGAACGTCTCGCGGATGTCGTGGGCGGCCGCCATGAAGTCCGGCTTCCCCTCCGGCCCTTCTGGATTGACGTAGATCAGGCCCATCGTGGTGGCACCGTAGGGCTCGTCGAGCTGACGTTCGGATTCGTTGGTGCCGCCGTAGCGCTTGTCGGTACCGAGCCAGGTGTCCTCGAAACCCCACAAGGTTTCCTCGGGCTCCCAAATGTCCTCGCGACCGAACGCGAAGCCGGCGGTCTTGAAACCCATCGATTCCAGAGCAACATTGCCTGCCAACACGATCAGGTCCGCCCAGGACAGCTTGTTGCCGTACTTCTGCTTGACCGGCCACAACAGCCGGCGCGCCTTGTCCAGGCTGACGTTGTCCGGCCAGCTGTTGATCGGCGCGAACCGCTGGGCCCCCTGTCCCCCGCCGCCGCGACCGTCGTGGATGCGGTAGGTACCGGCGGCATGCCAACTCATCCGGATGAACAGGCCGCCGTAATGGCCCCAGTCGGCCGGCCACCAGTCCTGCGAGGTGGTCATCAGCTCGATCAGGTCACGTTTGAGCGCTTCGGCGTCCAGCGTCGCCACGGCTTCGCGGTAGTTGAAGTCCGCGCCGTACGGATTGGTCTTCTCGCTTTGCGCGTGCAGCACCGAAACGTCGACCTGGTTCGGCCACCAATCCTGATTACGCAGGGGCGCATGCGATTTCGGCTTCGGCGACGGGATGACGGGGTTTTCGCTCTCGCTGACGCTGGCGGTCTTGGCGTCGGACTGCGGCGGGCGGGCGTCAGAGGTGTCAGACACGGTCTTGCCTTTCGTGGGTGGGTGATTGGGCTGTGATCACGGGGTCCCCGGGGCTTCGTTCCGCACTTCCTGCGGCCGCACAGTCCGGGCAGCGGCCCCAGTAGATGACCTCGGCTTCGTCGATCTCGAAACCGGCCAGCGAGCCGTCGTCGAACGGGGTCAGGCACGGAGCCGCACCGACCGCGCAGTCGACGTCGAGAATGGCCCCGCAGTTCCGGCACACCACGTGGTGGTGGTTGTCGCCGACCCGGGACTCGTAGCGGGCCAGCGAGCCACTGGGTTGGATGCGTCGCAGCAACCCGACCGCGGTCAATGCGTTGAGGGCGTCGTACACGGTCTGGTGCGACACGTCGGGCAACTGTTCGCGGGTGGCCCGGATGACGGTCTCGGTTTCCGCGTGCGGGTGCTCGCCCACGGCGGTCAGCACCGCGAGCCGGGGACGGGTGACCCGCAGGCCGGCCGTCCGCATGAGAGTCGAGTAGTCGAGGCCGTCAGCCATCACCTCGAAGTGTGACGCGCGATCTGGAAGGTATCAAGGTTTTTCTGGAAAACTTTGATACCCAACAGATTACGTAGAGCAAACCCGGCATGAAATGTGGGTTTGAAATCCGCGCGATGGGGTACCTGCGGGTCAGCTGCGGCCCAGCACGTGCCGCAGCGCCGGCTCCAGGTGCGGCCAGCGGAAGTGCTGCCCGAGAGCTTCCAGCCGGGCCGGCAGCACGCGTTGATTCGCGCTGGCCAGTTCCCGGGCGCCCTCCTTTCCGAGCAGCACGCGCGGGCCGACTTCCGGTACCGGCAACACTGCGGGTCGGTGCAGCACACCGGCCAGGGTTTGGGTGTACTCGCTGTTGCGCACCGGGTTCGGCGCCACCGCATTGACCGGACCGTCCAAATCGGCGTCCCACAGCGCGCGGTGATAGATGTCCACCAGGTCATCGATGCCGATCCACGGCAACCACTGTCGGCCGTCGCCGATCCGTCCACCGAGGCCCGCCGAGAACAGCGGACGCAGGAGTTTCAGGGTGCCGCCGGCGGGCGACTGCACGATGCCGGTGCGCACCCGCACCACCCGCGCCCCGGACGCCGCCGCCGTCAGCGCAGCGGTTTCCCACTCCTCGACCAGGTCGGCCAGGAACCCGTCGCCGCGGGCGCTGTCCTCGGTCAGGGTTTCCTCGCCCCGGTCGAAGCCGTAGTACCCGACCGCCGAGGCGCACACCAGCACCGACGGGCCGCGCTCGGCGCGGGCGATCAGCTCGCCGAGTTTGCGGGTGGGGCCGATCCGGCTGTCCCGGATGGCGCGGCGATGCGCGTCGGTGAACCGCCCCGCGATCGAGGCGCCGGCCAGGTGGATCAGCGCGTCGACGCCGTCGAGCAGTGCCGGGTCCGGATCGTCGGGGCGCCACTGGCGTTCGTCGGGACCGGACGGCGGCGAACGCACCAGCCTGATGACCCGGTGGCCACCGGTGCTCAGGAACGCCGTCAACGCCGAGCCCACCAGACCCGATGCGCCGGCGATCGCCACCGTGGACGGTTTCAGGCCGTGCGCGGCCGCACGTTGGTGGGCGGCCAGATCGTCGGCGAGCTGACGGTGCCGGTAGACGAACATCGGGCGCAGAAAGCGCCCCGGCACCGGAGTCTCGACCCGGTCGATCACCCGGGTGCGACCGTCGTCGACCTCCTCGAAGTCATGGGTGTGCCGCCACCGCATCAGCAACCGCACCGGCAGCGACGAGAAGCCGGTACTGCTGAGCTCGTCGACGAATCGGTGCGGCGGGTCGTAAAGCTCGGCGCGATGTTGCGCGATCCAACGCAAACCGCCGGGCAGCACCAACTCGGCGCGGCCGTCGCGCAGCGACTGCGCTTCGGCGGCCAGGCGCATCGGCTGCCCTGGCGGACTCAACCGCGCGAAGGCGCCCGGACGTTGGTGCCAGGCGAACACCGTCTCGAGCGGTGCATCGACCACGCTGGCGAAGTTCAAGCTCATTCACCTTCTTCTACGGCACCGCGGCAGCTACGGCAAGTAGGCGGCCGTCCGCGGCGCGTCGCCGCCGGACTCGGCCATCATGGAGGGATGGAATCGACCCGGGTGGATCGCTGGTTGTGGGCGGTGCGACTGACCAAGACCCGACCCGATGCTGCGGCGGCCTGCCGGGGCGGGCACGTGCGGGTGAACAACCGGCCGGCCAAGCCGTCGACGACCGTGGTGCCCGGCGACGAAGTCCGGGCGAAGCTGGGTGATCGCACCCGAATCGTCGATGTGGTCCGGGTGATCCAGAAGCGGGTGGGCGCCGCCGACGCGGTGACCTGCTATCTGGACCGCACACTTGCCCCGGAGCCGACGACCGTCATCCCGGTGGCGGTCCGGGACCGCGGTGCGGGCCGACCCACCAAGCGCGACCGGCGAGCCTTGGAGAAGTGGCGGGCCAGTCAGCGCTGAACTGCGCGCGAGCGGGGTTCAGGTCTCGTCGACCGCGTCGTCGGACCGCGGGTCTGGTTCGCCGTCGGGCTCAGGTTCGGGTTCTCGCGCGGGAGTGGGTTCCAGGGCCACGCTGTGCCGGCGGTACTTACGGTTCTTGTTCGGCGCCGCTTTCTCGGTCGGCCTCAGTCGCACCACCCGGCCCATGGCGCGGCGCAGCCCCGGTGGCCCCTCGGTGCGCAGGAAGTCTCCGGTCCGGCCGGCGCCGTAACGCAGTGGTGAGCCGAGCAATTCACCCATCACGACACCCGCGCCCAACGCCAACGCGGTGGCCGCGGCGGCCAGCATCTGGGCCAGACCGTCGTTGAACCGGTCCTCCACCGCGAAGTAGAACACCGCGCGAAAGACCGCCAACCCGGGCAACATCGGCGTGATACCGGCCGTCGACGTCACGATCGCCGGTGCCCGCCGTCGGATCGAGATCAGGGTCGCCAGGAACCCGACGCCGATCGCGGCGATCCCGGTCGCCACGATCTGCCCGAATCCGATGGCGCGCAAACCGATGAACACCGCCTCGGCCAGCCCGGCCACCAGCCCCGCCGTCACCACCGACCGCAGCCGGGCATAGGAGGCCAGCGTCAGACACATCGCGGCCAACGTGGCACCGAGAATGGCCAGCGTGATCGGCAACGGACGCAGCGGGGTGATGAACGATTCGGTCATGTCCACCCGCAACTGGATGTGGATCCCGGCCACGGTGGCGGCCTGCAGCACCGCCAGGATTCCGACCACGATGCCGGCGGTCAGGAACACCGCGTCGGTGAGTCGGGCCACCGCGGTGATCATGTAGCCGGTCAACGCATCCTGCATCGAACCGACCAGGGTCAGCCCAGACAGCAGCATCACGATTCCGGTGGCCACCAACGCCGCGACACCTTCGCCGGTGAGCCGATAGGCAGCGACGGCCACCAACGTCGCGATGGCCGCGCCGATGGCGTTCTGGAAGAAGAACGGGGTGCCGGCCCGGTTCAGCCACCGACCCGCGCGGTCGATGACGGCCGAGGTGATCGCGGCCAACAAACAGGTCAGCCAGCTGCCGCCCATCATCATCGCGATACCGAGCGCAAAACCGGCCCAGCCGGCGGTGGCCAACCAACGCGGATAGGGATGCGGTTGCTCGGCGATCTGGTCCATGGCCGCGTAGGCCTCATCGACCGAGACACCACCGGAGGTGATCTGACCGACCAACTCGTCGACGTCAGCGAGCCGGGTGTAATCGGTGGAGCGGGTCCGCACCGAACGCACGATGGTCACCGGCGGGCTGTCGGCGGTCGGCAGCGCCGAGACCAGGATGGTGGTGAAGGTGATGTCGACGACGATGTCGGTCAGCTGGTAGGCCTGCGCGACGTCGTGGGCGGTCTCGACGACGTCGGCGGTGCCGGAACCGGACGACAACATCACTTCGGCCAGCCGGATCGTCAGGTCCAGCACCTTGCGGGCGTACAACTCACTGATACCGGCCGTGTGTCGGTTGCGCTGCCCCGCACCGGGCGCCGGATCACGTCGGCCGCGCAGGGCAACACGCAACCCGCTACGTAGCGGTGCCCGTCGGGCGGATTGATCGCGCGCCATCACCCATGGAGGGTACTGATCTCGGCATCCGCCGGCCTGATCGTCCGGTCAGTTCTGGGGTACGGGTGAGCGCGACCGGGGTCGTCTGTAGCGTGACCGCCATGAACTCCTCCCGCGTGTCCTCCTCCGTCGCACTGGCCGCCTGCGCGGCCGCCGTCGCACTGACCGTCGCCGCGTGCGGCTCCGACACCGAAACGACCGCGTCGCCGACCAGCACGCCGTCGGTGCAGACCGTGTCGACCACCACCGTCGACGCGCCGACCAGCGCGTGCCCGAGCGCGGCCCCCGCCGCCGACGTCGCACCCGAATGGACCCTGGACGGCGCGACCGGCAGCATCGAGGTCGCTGGTTCGACCGATACTGCGGCCCCGGCGGTGAACGTCAGCGCACCGTTCAGCGTGACCGAGACCCAGGTGCAGACGCTGGTGGCCGGGGACGGACCCGTCGTCGCCGACACCGCAACCGTGTCGGTCTGCTACCACGGTGTCAACGGCCGGGACGGATCGGTGTTCGACAGCGCCTACCAGCGCGGCACACCCGCAGAGTTCCCGCTGACCGGCGTCATCCCCGGCTTCCAGAAGGCGATCGCCGGCCAGAACGTGGGCTCCACCGTCGCCGTCGCGGTGACCTCGGAAGACGGCTACCCGAACGGCACCCCGGACGGCGCAATCCAGCCGGGTGACACCATCATCTTCGCGATCAAGATCCTCGACGTCGTCGGCTGAACGCCCTTGCCTAGATGATCTCGACCCGGCCGGTTTCCAGGTTGTAGTAGCCGGCCAGGACCTCGAGCTTGCCCTCGTCGATCGGGCCGGACAGCTGATCTGAGGCGCTCACCAGGTCACGGGAGCGCAGCGCGTTGGCGCGGATGGTGTTGTTGACCAGGTCGCCGGGTTCGGTGACGGCCGCGGCGACCGCCGGTTTGATCGCAGCCACCGGGGCGGCGACGTCACCGTGCGGCTCGTCGTGCGTCTCCAGCGCATCGATGGTGGCCTTCACCGCACCGCAACTCTCGTGGCCGAGCACCACGATCAGCGGTGTGTGCAGGTGCCCGACGGCGTATTCGATGCTGCCCAACCCGGCCGGATCGACGATGTTGCCCGCGACCCGCACCACGAACAGATCGCCCAGGCCCTGGTCGAAGATCAGCTCGGGCGGCAGCCGCGAGTCCGAGCAGCTGAGTACCACCGCAAACGGCGCCTGTCCCTCGGCCAACGCCAGCCGGCGAGCCGGGTCCTGATCCGGATGCTGCATCCGCGCAGTCGCGAACCGTTCGTTGCCGGCCTGCAGCTCGGCCAGCGCCGCATCGGGATCGGCGATCGACGGGCGTGCTGATTCCGGAACGACGTCGGGATGCGGGGGCAGTTCGATCTCGGCGGGTTGAGAGGTTTTGCTGCAACCGGCCGCAGCCAACGTCGCAGCCGCGGCCGCGGTGATCCCGAACATGCTGCGCCGTGACAGGTCTTGACCACCGTTGGTTCCCCGATCAGTTGTGAATGTCGTCTTTGCGACAATGCTCGCATGGTGGAGCAGAGCATCTGGATGCAAAAGGTCGCAATCGATCCCGGACATTCGGAGTGGTACATCGAACGATTCCGGGCCATGGCGCGCGCAGGTGAGGACCTGGCCGGCGAGGCGCGGCTGATCGACGCGATGGTGCCGCGCGGTTCGCGCATCCTGGACGCCGGTTGCGGTCCCGGCCGGGTGGGCGGATATCTCGGCGCGGCCGGTCACGACGTCGTGGGCGTCGACGTCGACCCCGCGCTGATCGAGGCGGCCGAACAGGACCATCCCGGCCCACGCTGGCTGGTCGGCGACCTCGCCGAACTCGATCTGCCCGCGCGCGGCATCACCGAACCGTTCGACCTCATCGTCTCGGCCGGCAACGTGATGACGTTCTTGGCGCCGAGCACCCGGGCGCAGGTGTTGGGTCGGCTGCGTGCGCACCTGGCCGCCGACGGCCGGGCCGTGATCGGCTTCGGCGCCGGCCGTGACTACGCGTTCAGTCAGTTCTTCGCCGACGTACAGGCCGCCGGATTGGTCCCGGACCTGCTGCTGTCCACCTGGGATGTGCGGCCGTTCACCGACCAGTCCGACTTCCTGGTCGCGATCCTGCGGGCGGCCTGACCGCTACGGAGTTTGGGCAGTGGCCGGCGGTGTGCCGGCCGGCAGGTACTCATAACCCGGCGGCGGTGGGCCGTCGATCGGGTAGTAACCCTCCGGCAGCGCCGGTCCCCCGGCTTCCGGCCCGGTGTTGGGTTCGGCTGCGGTAGAGACGGTTTCGGAGCCGGGTGCGTTCAACGACACGTAGCCCGGCGGCAGCGCGGGCGCGGGACCGGCACCCGGCGGCGGTGCCGACGCCCCGGTCTGCGCCGGATCTTGCAGCATGCTGGGATTGCGGGCCTGGTGCCACAGGTCCTTGAGCGTGCCCAGCGGACCCGATCCCGAGCCGTAGTTCGGGTTGGCCACCTCGGGCACCACCGGCGTGGGGTTCGGCGCGGCGGGTTCGTGCGGCACCACGATCGACTGGTCTTCGGCCAGCACCGTCGGATCGGTCGGAGCTGGTTCGGAAGCACCGGGATCCGCAATCGCCGGTGCTGCACCGGCCAGCGCCAAACCAGCGAGGGCCAAGCCCACGACGGCACGACGGGCCGCGGCGTGGCTGTGCTGGCCTGCGGTCATCAAGCGGTTCCTCTCGGGTGCGGCACGGAATCGGGCCGAATCAGCATCGTCGCACAGTTCGCCGCCGTGCGCGCCGGCACCACCGACCCGGATCCGTCCGCAGGGGCGACGTCAGGCCTCCAGCCTGGCTCGGATGACCGCGAGTCGGTCCCGAAGTTCGTCCTCGTCGATGACGCCCCGGGCGATCAACGAATGCGCCAACGCCACCAACTGGTTCTCCGGGTACGGCAGCTCCCGGTACCGCGTCGCCGCGAGGGCATCTTCCTCGTCGCGGCGCTGCTGGAACGTCAGCGCCGGCGTCTGCTCGGCGCACGCGACGCTGTCCAGCGCGTCGGTGAGTCCGTCCAAACTGGTCTTCCACGGCGGAAGATCGTTCTGCACACCGTATTTGGCTGCCAGCACCGGCCAAGTCTGCTGCGAGGCCGCGATCTGTTCGAGCGTGTCGATCGGGTGCTCGGCCAGCGCGGGGACCGAAGCCGTGTCTTCGCGGCTCATATCGGATTGGCTGCCGGTCGGGTGGCGGTGATGACGTTGGTGGTCACGCCCGGCTTGGGCAGTGCGACGCCGATCAGCGAGTCACGGGTGATGATCTCGGCGAGCTGATCCTCGGTCCAGCCGTCGGTGCCCTCCGGACGCATCGGTAGCACCATGAACCGGTGCTTCTGGTTGGAGTCCTCCACGCGCACCTCGACGCCATCGGGCAACTGCAGGCCGAACTCGGAGAGCACCTGTCGGGGCCAGCGCACGATCCGGCGCCGGTAGTTCGGGGTGCGGTACCACTCCGGTGAGTTGCCAAGCAGCGGCCGCGGGTAGCAGGAGCACAGCGCGCAGACGATGACGTGATGCACCTCGTCGGTGTCCTCGAGGATCTTCAGCGCGACGAAGTCGCTGGGGGTGCCGAATCCGGTGGGAGCCAGCCAGTCGACCCCGACCTCTTTGCACGCGGCGATCGGGTCGGTCAGCGCGAGGGTCTTGAACTCCGGGTCGAGCCAGGCCTTGGCGACCAGCCGGGCTGCCGGGGTGGGCCCGATGTTTTCGGCGAACTCGGTGAAGTGCCGGTGCTGTTCCGCGGTGAACAGGCCTTTTTCGATGCAGAGTTCGCGCAGCGCGATTTCGAGCACCTCGAACTCGGTGATCTCGTCCACCATCGGTTTGACGGTGCGATCGTGGTCGTGGTCGTGGTCGTGGTCGTGGGACATCGAATTCCCTTGCGGTGGGTGCGGGTTCGGTGCAGCTGCTGAAGTGTGGTCAGCCGGCCGGGGCCAGCCACCGCTCGGGAATCTCGGTCTGCAGGGTGTCGTTCGGCGGGCCGGTGTAGGTGTCACCCCACAGTTCGGTCTGTTTGAACCGGACGATGTAGAACCACTCGGGTTTGGCGTCCTCGCGGTCCCAGGTCTCGTCTTCGGGGGCGGGGCTCTCGTAGGCCAGGTCCGCGATCACCCCGGCCGCGCCCCGCACGTATTCCGGTGTGCGGGTGTAGAACATCGCCGGCAGGTCCCGCACGATCACCGGATCGCCGACCGCGAACTTGGCCTGGCCGGCCTGACCGGCGAACACCTGTGGATCGCCGATGCCCTGGGCGCGGAGGTGGTGCTGGTTGCGCTCGACGCCGGAGCCGTCGCCCTCGAACTTGGGCTGGGCAGCCAGATGGGTTCCCGGCGGCACCTCGGCGTAGCGTTGCTGCACTTCGGCCAGCCGATCGGTCAGCTCACCCCAACTGATGTGTTTCTTCTCGATCAGCAGCCGGCCGACCGACCACAGCCAGCGGCTGTAGTAGGGCCAACCCAGGTAGATCGAGCGACCGATATCCACGTTCGCCAGCCGCCGGCGCTCTTCGGACACCCAGATGCCTTGCCAGCCAAGGACTTCGCAGAGCACGTAGGTCATCAGCTCCCAGTGCTCCTCCTCCTTGTTGGCATAGACCGCGGGCACGTCCAACTCCCCGCCGACATCGTGGGCGTTCTTCAGATAGGCCCAGAAGTGCTCGCTGCTGAGCTGGTCGGCGAACGGCCATTCCGGGTCTTCCGGAAATGTGCTGGCCAACCTGGAGTTCAGAGCGAGTCGTCGTAGTCGTTCATCGACTGGTGGCATCGAGTACTCCCCCGAGTGCGCCGCGCGCCGAAGGTCGCGGACTGTGTGGCGTCAGAATAACCAGACCGTGGGCTGTTTTCCTGGCAACCGGCACAGAATCCGAGTCACGCATCCGATCGGTCGGTGGCGGCTTCGGCTGAGCGTCTCGCACCTGGCCGCACCGCGACGGTAAGCAGATAGCTAAGCTAAGGGGCGTCCACGACCGCTATCGACATGCTGAGGTGCCCGATGACCTTCTTCAAGACAGCTCTGGCGGCCGTGGCAGTCGCTGGCACCATGGCCGGTGCCGCACTGGGCTTCGGCGCCGCGGTGGCCAGTGCCGATCCGGTGGCCCCGCCGAACGCGCCGCGCAAACCCACCGAGGTGTGGTTGGGCCAGCCCGTGGTGTGGGCCTGGCTGCCGGCCGGCGGCCATTGGGGCATCTGGATCAACGGTGACTTCCTGCCGCTGACCTGACCTGGCGCGCCCTCAGGCGTCCAGCCGGTCGTCGTGGGTCCAGGTGTAGCGCTGCTGCGGCGCGGCTTCGCTGCCCAGCATG
This sequence comes from Mycobacterium sp. NGS45, assembly GCF_059812645.1. NCBI lineage: Bacteria > Bacillati > Actinomycetota > Actinomycetes > Mycobacteriales > Mycobacteriaceae > Mycobacterium > Mycobacterium sp. NGS45. The sequence continues at coordinate 34,573 of NZ_JCALDB010000025.1, forward strand.
AACGCGCGTTGATGCCGTCGAGGCCGCGCGATGGTGGTCAACCAGGTGGCCACGGTGCTGACCCGGTTGCGCAGCCCGGTCAGGAAGGCGATGTGGATGAAACCCCACCCCAGCCAGCCCGGCGCACCGGTCAACTTCACCGGACCAGCCTGCAACAGCGCGTGCCCGCGGCTGATGTAGGCCGCCGACCCGAGATCGCGATACCGGTAGGCCCGCCGCGGTTTGCCCTTCAGTTGCCGTTTGATGCAGCGGGCCACGTGCCAGCCGCCCTGCATGGCGTTCTCGGCCACCCCGGGTAGCCCGTCCCGGCCGACCAGGTCGCCGATCACGAACACCTCGGGATGTCCGGGCACCGACAGGTCGGCGTCGACCTGGATCCGGCCGCTGCGGTCGGTCTGCGCACCGAGTACCTCGGCGGCGTGCCGGGCGAACGGCACCGCCTCAACGCCGGCGGTCCACAGCACCGTGCGGGTCCGGTACTCCTCGTCGGGTCCGCCGTCCTTGGGGCTGACGGTCACGCCGTCGCGGCGCACATCGGTGACGTGCACACCGAGCCGGATCTGCACGCCGAGATGCTCGAGCACCTGGGTGGCGCGCCCGGACAGCTCCGGCGCGAAGCTCTTCAGGACCCGCTCGCCGCCGTCGAACAGCAGCACCCGGGCCTCCTCGGGCTCGATGCTGTGGAACTCGTTGGCCAACGTCAGGGTGGCGACCTCGCGGATCTGCCCGGCCAGTTCGACCCCGGTGGGGCCGCCACCGGCCACCGCGAACGTCAACCATTCGTCGCGTTCCGGTCCGGGCTCGAGGGTCTCGGCCATCTCGAACGCAGTGAACAGCCGCTGCCGGATGCTCAGCGCGTCGTCGAGGGTCTTCATCCCCGGTGCCCATTGCGCGAACTGCTCATTGCCCAGGTAGGACTGACGCATCCCGGCCGCGATCACCAGCACGTCATAGTGGACGGTGAACCGGGTTTCATCCGGACGCAGCGCGGTGACCTGCCGGTTGTCCGGGTCCAGTTCGATGGCTTCGCCCAGCAGTGTCTTGACGTTCGGGTAGCGGGCGAACTCTTCGCGCAGCGGCCGGCTGATCTGCCCGATGCTCAACGTCCCGGTCGCGCATTGGTAGAGCAGCGGTTGGAACAGGTGACCGGCGGTGCGGTCCAGCACGGTGACGTCCACGTCGGCGCGGCCCAACCGCCGGGCACAGAACAGGCCGCCGAATCCGCCACCGATGATCAACACTCGCAAACGATCACTAGCCATCACCCGACCCTAGTGCAGCCGACGTCTTGCCAACCGGCGCCCGAGTGGCATAAGAGAGGTGCATGAGTCTGGTCACCTACGAATGCTCCGGCCACGTCGCCACCATCACGCTCAATCGGCCCGAGGCGCGCAATGCCATCAACGGCGCCATGCGCACCGATTTGAACGCCGCCTGGGACCGGTTCCGCGACGACGAAGACGCCTGGGTTGGGATCTTGACCGCGAACGGTGAAGTGTATTGCGCCGGAGGCGATCTCAAAGACGGCGAGGGATCGGTCGGTAGCTTCGGTGGAACGTTCTGGGAGAAACCGACAATCAACAGCTTCGAATCCGGGATGGAGCTCTTCAAGCCCACCATCGCCGCCGTGCACGGGCCGTGCATCGGTTACGGGTTGACCGGAGTTCTGTTCTGCGACTTCGTGATCGCCAGCACCGAGGCGACATTTTCGTTTCCCGAGGTGCGGATCGGGGTGCCGACCATCGTCGGCGCGATCCGGCTGCCGCAACGGGTCGGCTGGGCCAACGCGATGGAACTGCTGTTGACCGGCAAGCCGATCAGTGCGCAGCGGGCCAAGGAGATCGGCCTGGTGTGGCGGCTGGTCGAACCCGACGAACTGCAAGACGCCGCCCGGCAATGGGCGCAGACGCTCACCGAGGCCGCGCCGCTGGCGCAGCGCGCCACCAAGGAGGTGGCCTGGCGGACCGCTGACATGGGCTGGGTGGAATCGGTGCGGTTCGGTGAGGTGATGCGCAAGGTGGCCGGCGCCACCGACGACGTCGGCGAAGGGCTGCGGGCCTGGCAGGACAAGCGCAAACCCGAATGGCGGGGCCGGTGAGCGGTTCGGCAGGATCGGCATCGTGACTGAACTGCGACCGACCATCCCCGACCTGCTCCAACGCGCTGTCGCAGAGTTCGGCTCCCGCGATTATCTGGTCACATCCGAAGGCCGGCTCAGCTACGCGCACGCCGATGCCGAGTCGGCGCGGCGAGCGCGCTGGCTGCTGAGCCGCGGGGTGGGCAAGGGCACCCGGGTCGGGTTGTTCTTTCCCAACGGCGTCGACTGGGCGCTGTGGTGGCTGGCGGCATCTCGGGTCGGTGCGGTAGTGGTGCCGTTGAGCACCATGTACCGGCCGGCCGAGATCGCCAAGGTGCTCCGGTTGGCCGACATCGCGGTGCTGATCGCGCCGCCGCGGGTGCTCGACGTCGACGTGGCCGCGGCGCTTGAGGCCGCGCTGCCCGAGTTGGGCGCCGGCCAGCAGGCTGATCGGTTGGCGCTGTCGGCTGCGCCGTACCTGCGCTCGGTGGTGTTCAGCACCGCGGTCGAACGCAGTTGGGCCAGCCGCTTCGACCCCGACGAGCCGGGTGTTCCGGACGCCGTGCTGGCCGCCGCGCAGGCCGAGGTCTTCCCTGCCGACCTGGCGATCATGGTGCACACGTCGGGTTCCACCGCCGACCCCAAGGGCGTCCTGCACACGCACGGCACGCTGGTGCGGCAGACCTCGACCTGGCCCGCGGCGATCCGCGCGGTCACCGGTTGCGACGGCCCGGCCATCATCTTGTGTGCCATGCCGTTCTTCTGGATCGGTGGCGTGCTGGCGGCCATGGGTGCGCTGCACGAGCCGATCACGTTGTTGGTGCTACCGAAGTTGGACGCCGGTACCGCTTTGGACCTGATCGAACGCGAGCGCGCCACCGGGGTGATCGGCTGGCCCGCGTTCACGCAGCGGCTACGCGAGCATCCCAGCTTCGCCGAGCGTGACCTGTCCAGTGTGCCCAGTCTGCGTAGCGGGCCGTTGGACATCGCGATGACCGATGTGCCCGACGGTTATCCGGTGCACCGCACCATGACCGAGACCGCCGGCGGCTTCGTGCACACCGAGCTCGCGATAGTCGACGACGGCGGCCGGCCGGTGCCCGACGGCACGGTGGGCGAGCTGCTGGTGCGGGGTATCGGTTCGATGGCCGGCTACAACAAGCGCGAGCGATCCGAGACCTTCGATGCCGATGGCTGGTATCACACCGGTGACCGGGTGTACCGGCGCGCCGGCGATCCGCGGCTGTTCTACGTGGGTCGCACCAGCGAGCTGATCAAAGCCGCCGGGGCGAACGTGTCGCCACTCGAGGTGGAGGCCGTCATCGAGCAGGTCGCTGCCGTCGCGCAGTGCGTGGTGGTGGGCGTCGAGCATCCCGACCGGGGCGAGGAGGTGTGCGCCGTGCTGGTGCCCGGGGCCGAGCCGGTGGACACCGGGGTGCTGCGGGCGCGGGTGGCCGAGCAGTTGTCGTCGTACAAGGTGCCGACCCGATGGGTGATCACCAGCAGTGACCGGATCCCGACCCTGCCCAGCGGCAAGTTGGATCGAAAGGGTTTGCGCGCGTTGGTGGTTGACGGTGCTTTCGACGGCGTTCGCTGACCATGCGCTCGATCAGGTGAGGGCACCGGCCAGGTATTCGGCGCGGCAGGCGCGCCGGGCCAGCTTGCCGCTGGTGGTGCGTGGGATCGCCCCGGCCGGCAGCAGCCGCAGATCAGCCACTTTGAGCCCGTGCCGGGCTGCGACCGCCGCACCCACGGCCTGGGCCACCTGTCCTGGATCTGCGCCCCGGGTGCCGGCCGCGCGTTCGGCGACGATCACCAGCTCACCGTCGGCGTCGGTGGTGGCGACCACGTAGCCGCGCCGGATCACCGCAGACGACTCGGCGACGGTGTCTTCCAGGTCATGCGGATAGTGCACGGCACCGTCGATCACCACCAGGTCGGCCAGCCGGCCGGTGACGTGCAGTTCACCGTCCAGGTACATCCCGACGTCGGTGCTGCGTAGCCAGCCGCTGTCCGCAGCGCCGTCGGCGTGGCTGCCGTCGGCCAGCCGGCGCGCCAGCGTGGCACCGAACACCTCGGCGGTTTCCGCCGGGCGATCCCAGTAGCCACGCCCGATGTTGTTGCCCTGCAACCAGATTTCACCGACCCGCGCGTCCGGTAGCTCCTCGCCGGTTTCCGGGTCGACGATCACCACCCACAGACTGCGGGCCACCTGACCGCAGGACACGCTGGGCAGCGCTTCGGGCGCATCGGCACCGCATTCGACGGCCCGGCCGCGGGTCAGTTCGGTGCGGTCCAAATAGGCCACCTCGGCCTGCTCCTCGGGCGCGATGGTCGACACGAACAGGGTTGCCTCGGCGATCCCGTAGGACGGTTTCATCGCGGTCGCGGGCAGACCGTGGGGCGCGAACGCCTCGTTCATGGCCGCGATCGCGTACGGACTGACCGGCTCGGAACCGATGATCAGCACCGCCGTGCTCAGGTCGATGTCCTCGCCCGGATCGGGTCGACCGCGCGCCGCGGCCCACTCGTAGGCGAAGTTGGGTGCGGCCGTGACCACCCGGCCGATCCGGCACCCGTCGGACAGCGCACGGATCCAGCGCTGCGGGCGGCGGATGAAGGCGGCCGGCGACATCAAGGTGGAATGTCCGCCGTAGACCGCCGGGAAGCCGATCATCGACAGTCCCATGTCGTGGTAGAGCGGCAGCCAGCTGACGCCGTGCGTGGTGCGGTCCAGCAGGTCGATCGACAAGATCATCTGCAGCAGGTTGGTGCCGACCGCCAGGTGCGTGAGCTCCACTCCGACCGGCGGCCGGGTCGCCCCCGAGGTGTACTGCAGATGGCAGACGTCATGCACGTCGAGGTGCACGTCGGTGAACGTTGCACCGGCCGAATCCGGGATGTCGTCGAGCACCAAGAGTTCCGGTGTCAGCTGCTCGGGCAGGGTGGCCAGGAATGCGCGCACTTCCTCGACCGCTGCCGAGGTGGTCAGCACCACCGACGGTCGCGCGTCGCGCAGTGCGACGTCCAAACGTTCGGCGTGCCCGGGCAGTTCGGGTGCGAACAGCGGCACCGCGATGGCACCGGCCTTGATGGCGCCGAAGAACCCGGCGATGTAGTCCAGACCTTGCGGCGCCAGAATCGCCACCCGATCGCCACGGTCGGCGTGCTGCTGCACCCGAGCCGCGATGGCGTGCAGCCGCGCCCCGAGCTGCGCCCAGGTCAGCTCGTGCACGATCGGGTCCTCGCCGCGGGAGAAGTCCAGGAACCGGTAAGCGATGGTGTCGCCGACATTGGCGACGTTGCGGTCGATCAGCGAAATCAGCGTGGTCCCGGGCGGCAGTACCACGCCGCCGTCGTCGTCCAGGCAGTCCTCGATGCGCAACAGCCCCGGCGGGGCCTGATACCTATCCTCGGATCCGGACATGACCACGAGTCTAAGTGCCGGTTCGTCGAGGTCCAGATCGCAACGGGTCCGGCCGCGAGGACTTAGGTCACCAATGTGGCTGCGCCGCTGGCTCAGTCGCGTTCGCGCAGTTTGTAGGACGACGGCCAGGACAGCCGGGACTCGTCGCCGACCAGCGGGATACCCTTGGCACCGACGGTCACGTCGACGACTTCCCAACCGGGTCCGGCCTCCCGCAGCGCGTGCTCGCGGGCCAGGTAGTAGAGCTCGTCGATGGCGGCCTCACTGTAGGCCACGAACGTGGTCTTGCGAACCACGTCGTTGGGTAGCTTCATCCGGTCCGGCAGGATCCGGGACACCAGCGCCCCGATACCCAGCAGCGCGAACGGGATGACCCAGTAGCAGACGAACGACAGCGGCGTCTTGGTGTCCAGGATAGTGGCCTCGCCATACACGATCGGCGGGATGGCCGAAGAGATCGTCATACCCGCGAACAGCGCGACCCAGATCCAGGTCAGCCGGGTCGTGATGGCGGCGAACAGGTCGGATTCGATGACCTCGGGCGGCTGACTGACTTCGGCGAACTCCCGCACGAACGGTCTGCCGGCCGCCGCGCCGACCAGCGTGACCAGGAAGATGCCCAGGTTGCTCAGCGGCTGGATCCACTGCTCCATGAAGGTCTGGCTGACCGTGAAGGTCAGGACGGCGAGCGCCCCGAAGGTGGCGATGCCGCCGATCTGCAGGGTGCGTCCCGGTGCGTCCTTGAGTCGGCCCAACGCGAATGCGCCGAGCGCGATCGCCAGTGCGATCAGTACCGCCGTACCAAACGGCACATTGCCGACCAGGATCCAGTAGACGATCCACGGCGCGAATCCGAAGAAGATGCCCATGGACGGTCAGTGTATTGGTCGCCGTTTCAAGCTCACTCGATGAAGCGCCCCAAATAGGGCGTCATGTTGGAAGTCCGCACCTGTGAAACCGTGACGGCCGGGGTGGTGGCTTCCAGCATCATGCCGTTGCCCAGGAACAGTGCGACGCTCTGGTCACCGTTGGGTCCGTAGAAGATCAAGTCGCCGGGCAGGGCCATCGCCGGCGCCACCTTGCGGGCCGCCGCATACTGCTGGCCCGAGGAACGCGGCAGCTTCAACCCGACGCCGGCAAAGGCGTACACGATCAACCCGGAGGCGTCGAAGCCGACGACGTCGGCGCTGGGGTCCACCGCGGGCACCGGGGCCACCGCAGGGTTCGGTGTGACGGCCGCATCCGGGGTCAGCGCCGGCGCGGTCACGCTCTGGCCGGGCGCGAGCGGACCGGTCTGGGCCAGACCCAGGCCGGGCACCAAATCCGACGGGGCGACCGGTTCCGGGGTCACCGCGCGGCGCACACCCTTGCTGGGTCCGTTGGCGTCGCCGCCGCCGTAGGTGTACGGCACACCGCGCTGCGACATCGCGCGGGCGATGACGTAGTCGATGGCTTGCTGGTTGCGCGTCGGCAGCGCGGGGTACGCGACCGCCGGGGCGACGGGCAGGACAACGGCCAGCACGAGACCGGCCACCAGCACGGTGTAGAGGCGCTTCATCGTCTACGTCCACTCTCTCGGCCCCGGTTGCGTCGGGCCGTCCGCCATGGCGGCACACGCCGCCCATTCGGTTGTACCTGCGTGCGGCGGGCATGCCCAATCACAAGGCGGCTCAAGGCCAATGAGTTGTCAGAACGTGACCAGTCGGTGACCGGGCGGGGCCTGAAAGCACTCGAGGGTGGGTATGCGCGGAGTCGCGCGTACCCACCCTCGAGGACAGAAGTCGCCGGTGCTCAGCCGGCCAGCGCCGCCAAGGCGGCGTCGTAGTCCGGTTCCTGGGCGATCTCGGGTACCAACTCGGTGTAGGCGACGTTGCCGTCGGCGCCGATCACCACGACCGCGCGGCCCAGCAGACCGGCCATCGGGCCGTCGGCCAGGGCGATGCCGTAGTCCTCACCGAAGCTGCTGCGGAACGCCGAACCGCTCACCACGTTCTCGATGTTCTCGGCGCCGCAGAACCGCTTCTGGGCGAACGGCAGATCCTTGGAGACGCACACGACGGTGGCGCCGCCGGCCGCGGCGCGCTCGTTGAAGGTCCGGACGCTGGTCGCGCACACCGGGGTGTCGACCGACGGAAAGATGTTCAGCAGAACCGGCTTACCGCTGAACTGGCTGCTCTCGACGGAGCCGAGGTCGGTGCCGGTCAGGGTGAACGACGGCGCCGGCGAACCGACGGCGGGCAATTCGCCCACGGTGTTGATCTGATTTCCGCGCAAGGTTATCTGTGCCATGGACCCCATCCTGCCAACTCGGGCAACCGCTCGGTGGCCCAGGGGTGGAAACCGGTGCGGAAGTCGGCGGGGATCGGCGGGCAGCACGCCGGGTCGGGCCGAATACGCCCGGCCGGGCCGGTGCACGACTTAGTGTAGGGCATGACCACCATCGATGCGGATGACAAGGCACTGGCCTCGTCCGACCAGGCGTTCAGCGCCGACGTCGAGGCCACCCAGAAGTACTTCGACAGTCCCCGATTCGAGGGCATCACCCGGCTCTACTCGGCCCGCCAGGTCGCCGAGCAGCGCGGCACCATTCCCGCCGACTACACCGTGGCGCGGGTAGCAGCCGAAGAGTTCTACCCGCACCTACGTGCGCTGTTCGCCGCCAAGAAGAGCATCACCACCTTCGGGCCGTACTCCCCCGGCCAGGCCGTGGCGATGAAGCGGATCGGTATCGAAGGCATCTATCTCGGCGGCTGGGCCACCTCGGCCAAGGGCTCGATCAGCGAGGATCCCGGACCCGACCTGGCCAGCTACCCGCTGTCCCAGGTGCCCGACGAAGCCGCCGGACTGGTCCGCGCCCTGCTCACCGCCGACCGCAACCAGCAGTACCTGCGGCTGCAGATGACCCCCGAACAACGCGCCACCAGCCCGGTGATCGACTACCGGCCGTTCATCATCGCCGACGCCGACACCGGCCACGGCGGAGATCCGCACGTCCGCAACCTGATCCGGCGGTTCGTCGAAGCCGGCGTGCCGGGCTACCACATCGAGGACCAGCGTCCCGGCACCAAGAAATGCGGCCATCAGGGCGGCAAGGTGCTGGTGCCCTCCGATGAGCAGATCAAACGCCTCAACACCGCGCGGTTCCAACTCGACATCATGCGGGTGCCGGGCATCATCGTGGCGCGCACCGACGCCGAGGCGGCCAACCTGATCGACAGCCGCGGCGACGAGCGGGACCAACCGTTCCTGCTCGGCGCCACCAACCTGCGGGTACCGCCGTACAAGGCCTGCTATCTGGCGATGGTCCGGCGCTTCCACGAGTCCGGCCTGACCGACCTGCGCGGTCACCTGCTCTACGCGCTGCCCGAAGGCGAGTACCAGGCCGGCACGGCCTGGTTGGAACGCCACAACCTGCTGGAGGTGATCGACGAGGCCGCCGCAACCTGGCAGCAAGACCCCACCAGTTCGGTCGACGAGTTGTTCGACGCCGTGGAGTCGAAGTTCGTCGACGCCTGGCAGGACGACGCCGGGCTGAACACCTACGGCGATGCGGTGGCCGAGCTGCTGGAGTTCCGCACCCAGGAAGGTGAGTCGCCGGCCATGAGCGCTGCCGAGTGGCGCGCGTTCGCCGGCCGCGCGTCGCTGTACGCGGCCCGGGAGAAGGCCCGCGAGTTGGGCGCCGACACCGCCTGGGACGCCGAGCGCGCCCGCACGCCAGAGGGTTATTACCAAGTGCGGGGCGGGATTCCGTATGCCATCGCCAAGTCGCTGGCCGCCGCACCGTTCGCCGACATTCTGTGGATGGAGACCAAGACCGCAGATCTGGCCGACGCCAAGGAGTTCGCCGACGCCGTGCACGCGGTGTACCCGGATCAGATGCTCGCCTACAACCTCTCGCCGTCGTTCAACTGGGACACCACCGGTATGACCGACGAGGAAATGCGGGCCTTCCCCGAGGAACTGGCCAAGATGGGGTTCGTCTTCAACTTCATCACCTACGGCGGTCACCAGGTCGACGGGGTGGCCTCCGAGGAGTTCGCCACCGCGCTCAAACAGGACGGCATGCTGGCGCTGGCGCGGCTGCAACGCAAGATGCGGTTGGTCGAATCCCCTTACCGCACACCGCAAACGCTGGTGGGTGGGCCGCGCAGCGATGCCGCGTTGGCGGCGTCGTCGGGACGCACCGCCACCACCAAGGCGATGGGCAAGGGCTCCACCCAGCATCAGCATCTGGTGCAGACCGAGGTGCCCAAGAAGCTGCTCGAAGAGTGGTTGGCGTTGTGGAGCGAGCACTACCAGCTCGGCGAGACGCTGCGGGTGCAACTCCGGCCCCGGCGGGCCGGCTCCGACGTGCTTGACCTCGGCATCTACGGCGACGGCGAGGAACCGCTGGCCAATGCCGTCGTCGACCCGATCAAGGACCGGCACGGCCGCAACATCTTGACCGTGCGCGACCAGAACACGTTCGCCGAGAAGATGCGCAAGAAGCGCCTGATGGACGTGATCCACCTGTGGCTGATCCACCGGTTCAAACCCGAGATCGTGTACTACGTGACGCCGACCGAGGACAACATCTACCAAACCGAGAAGATGAAGTCGCACGGCATCTTCAGCAACGTCTATCAGGAGGTCGGCGAAATCATCGTCGCCGACGTCAACCAGGCCCGCATCGACGAGCTGCTGGCACCGGACCGGGAGGCGTTGGGCCGGCTGATCCGCAAGGAGGACTGACCCAGCACCTCGAGCTAGACCAGCGCAGAACGTAACCGGTTGCGCCAGAGCTCGATTCGCTGCGGGTCGGTGATCGCATACCGTGCGATCAGGTCCGGGTCCGGCGCCGGCGGCATGGGTGAGACCGGCAGGTACCCGTCGACCGGAAGCAACGCACGCGATGCGCTCACCACGTCGCCACCGAGCAGCCGCGGCCCCAGCACGGTTACCGCGAACGGCAGTTGGGGCAGCGCCCCGGCCAGTGCCAGCGCGCCGGCCGCCCCGACGCTGGTCGCCGGACCGGACGCCGGCACGCACGGCAGCCCGAGCGTCTCGGCGATCCGCAGGGCACGACGCACGCCGCCCAGCGGCGCGCAGTGCAACACCGCGATGTCGGCGGCCTCGCCCAGCTGCACTGCCGACGGCTCGGCGGCGCCACGCAGCGACTGATCGACCGCGATCGGCACGTCGATCCGGCGGCGCAACTCGGCCAACTCGCCCAGCTCGGCACACGGCTGCTCGACGTACTCGAGGTCGCCGGCGGCGCGGCGCAGTGCCGCGATGGCGGTGACTGCGACATCCAGGTTCCATCGACCGTTGGCGTCGATCCGGATGGCACCGGCGGCGCCGAGCGCGTCGCGCACCGCTTCGATGCGGGCGACGTCCTCGGCGAGGGAATCCGGGTGCGCGCCGACGACGACGTCGGCGCTGCGGCAGCCGGAGGCGGCGACCAGCGCGTGGGCGCGGTGCGGGTCGGTCGGCGGAACCGGCACCGCAACCGGAACCCGGCCCCGCACCGGATCGGGCCAGCCGACCGTGCCGGGCTCGGTGGCCGCGGTGACCCAACGCGCCAGTGCGGCGGAATCGAATTCGCCAATTGGGCTGAATTCGCCCCAACCCTGCGGGCCTTCGACCAGAATGCCTTCAAGCGGCCGGCCCACCTCGCCGGCCGGAATGCCGAACACGGGGGCAGCGTCGAAATCGAACAGCGTCTGCACGGCTCGACGCTAGCCGACCCGGACACCGCGGCTGGGAAAACCACCCGACACCTCACGAACCATCTCTTGACTGATTCCAGAAAAGGGGGTAGGCATGTGTCATGCCCTCGGACTCGGATCTAGTGGGGCGACTGCGTGGCGCGGACCTACGCGTTACCCGGCCCCGAATCGCGGTGCTGCACGCCGTGCACCATCTGCCGCACGCAGATACCGAATCACTGTTCGGCGCCGTGCGGAACGAACTGCCGGACGTCTCCCGGCAGACCGTCTACGACGTCCTCAACGCACTGACCGCGGTCGGCTTGGTGCGCCGGATCCAACCTTCGGGTTCGGTGGCGCGCTACGAGGCCCGGGTCGGCGACAACCACCACCACATCGTGTGCCGCGCCTGCGGACAGATCGCCGATGTGGACTGCGCCGTCGGCGACACGCCCTGTCTGACTGCAGCCGACGACCTCGGCTACACCATCGACGAAGCCGAGGTCATCTATTGGGGCTGGTGCCCGCAATGCGCGGCCGCCCAGGTTTGACGACCACGACCGTGGTCGCAGCCCAATTCACCACTCCCGAAAGGAAATGCAGTGCCTGAGGCAACTGAAACCCCACCGATCGGCGAGGCTCAGACCGAGCCGGCAGCAGAGAAGACCACTGGTTGTCCGGTGATCCGGCGTCCGGTCGAGGGCGGCAGCAACCGTGACTGGTGGCCCGAGGCGGTGAATCTGAAGATCCTGCAGAAGAATCCGCCCGCCATCGACCCCAACGACCCGGATTTCGACTACCGGGAAGCCGTGCAGACCCTCGACTTCGCCCAGTTCGAGCGCGATTTCGACGAGCTGATGACCACCGCGCAAGACTGGTGGCCGGCCGACTTCGGCCATTACGGCCCGTTGTTCGTCCGGATGTCCTGGCATGCGGCCGGGACCTACCGGGTGCAGGACGGCCGCGGCGGCGGTGGTCGAGGCCAGCAGCGTTTCGCGCCGACCAACAGCTGGCCGGACAACGTCGGTCTGGACAATGCCCGCCGACTGCTGTGGCCGCTGAAGAAGAAGTACGGCAAGAAGGTGTCCTGGTCAGACCTGATCGTCTACGCCGGCAACCGTGCGCAGGAGCAGATGGGCTTCAAGTCCGCGGGCTTCTCGTTCGGCCGGCCGGATTACTGGGAGCCCGAGGAGGACATCTACTGGGGTGCGGAGGCCGAGTGGCTGGGCACCCGCGAGCGTTACGCCGATTCCGACGGTGACCGACGCCGGCTGGAGAATCCGCTGGCCGCCTCCACCATGGGTCTGATCTACGTCAACCCGGAAGGCCCCGAGGGCAATCCGGATCCGCTGGCCGCGGCCATCGACATCCGGGAAACCTTCGGCCGGATGGCTATGAACGACGTCGAGACCGCCGCCCTGATCTGCGGCGGCCACACCTTCGGCAAGACCCACGGCAACGGCGACGCCGACGCGCTCGGACCGGAACCCGAAGCCGCCCCGCTGGAGACCATGGGTCTGGGTTGGCGCAACCCGCACGACACCGGCAACCCCAACGACAAGGTGGCCAGCGGGCTGGAGGTGACCTGGACGCACACCCCGACCAAGTGGGACAACAGCTTCCTGGAAATCCTCTACAGCAACGAGTGGGAGCTGTTCAAGAGCCCCGCCGGTGCCAACCAGTGGCGGCCCAAGGACAACGGCTGGGCCAACTCGGTGCCGACCGCGGACCTCAAGGGCCGCACCCACCCGTCGATGCTGACCACCGACCTGTCGATGCGGTTCGATCCGATCTACGGCGAGATCACCCGCCGTTGGCTGGACAATCCGGAGGAGCTGCGCGAGGAGTACGCCAAGGCCTGGTTCAAGCTGCTGCACCGCGACCTGGGTCCGGTCAGCCGCTACCTCGGGCCGCACGTGCCCAAGGAGACCTGGCTGTGGCAGGACATCGTTCCGGCCGGCAAGCCGCTGTCCGACGCCGACGTCGCAACCTTGAAGGGTGCCATCGCCGGCTCGGATCTGACGGTGCCGCAACTGGTTTCGACCGCATGGAAGGCCGCGGCATCGTTCCGCGGCACGGACATGCGCGGCGGGGCCAACGGCGGCCGGATCCGGCTGCAACCACAGCTGGGCTGGGAGTCCAACGAGCCCGACGAGCTGGCCCAGGTGATCCGCAAGCTCGAGGAGATCCAGGCAGCGGTCGGCATCGACGTGTCGTTTGCCGACCTGGTGGTGCTGGCCGGCAACGTCGGCGTCGAGAAGGCAGCCAAGGCAGCCGGACACGACATCGAGGTGCCGTTCAGCTCGGGCCGCGGCGATGCCACCCAGGAGCAGACCGACGTCGAGTCGTTCTCCTACCTGGAGCTGCGGGCCGACGGCTTCCGCAACTACCTCGGCAAGGGACTCGAAGTTCCGGCCGAGTACCAGCTCATCGACCGGGCCAACACGCTGAACCTGTCGGCGCCGGAGATGACGGTCCTGGTGGGTGGTTTGCGGGCGCTGGACGCCAACTACGGCGGCAGCAAGCTCGGGGTGCTCACCGACCGGCCCGGGCAGTTGACGAACGACTACTTCGTCAACCTCACCGATATGGGTATCAAGTGGGAGCCGTCCTCGGCCGATGACGGCACCTACGTCGGCAAGGATCTGCTCAGCGGTGAGCAGAAGTTCACTGCCAGCCGGGTCGACCTGCTGTTCGGTTCGAACTCGCAACTGCGGGCGCTGACCGAGTTCTACGCCGAGGACGATTCCACCGACAAGTTCGTCAAGGACTTCGTCGCGGCCTGGGTCAAGGTGATGGACGCCGACCGGTTCGACCTCGACCAAAAGTAAGAAAGCTGGAACCGGAAACCCCCGCAAACCTGCTGGTTTGCGGGGGTTTTTGGGTTCTAGGGCGCGGCCGGGGGCATTCTTACCGAAGTATCAGACCTCGCACCCAGGTGCCTTAAGAAGCGTGGATAGCTTCGACATCAAGGCCAGAGCAGCACCCCACCTACGGAAATGAGGCTGTCATGACCACGATGAACGCACCGACTTCTGCACATGTCGTCCAGCGCTATGGCGATCCCGTCGTGGTTTGCGGCAATGCCCGCATTCGAGCCTATTCCCGTCGACTGGCCACCGTGGTGACGGTGACCGGCAGCATCGACGACGACAACGTCTACGAGGTGCGGGACCGGATCCGTCGATTCGTGTTGGCGGAGAAGCACTTCGTGCTGGATCTGGCCGGCGTGGATGCCATGTCACTGGCCGGAACCCTGCTGCTCGACGCGATCGATCACGACTGCGCCGCCGAAGACGTGACCTGGGTGCTGGTGTCCAGCCCGGCCGTCGAGGTCGTCTTGGACGACGACGTCGACTGCACCATCGCCGGATCGGTGCCCGAAGCCCTGGCGCATTTCGCCGACATCGAAACCTGGCGTCGTCGCGCCCTGCTGCCATTGCTGACCAAATCCGCCTAGTGTCAATGCGGTGGCGATACCGCACGAAACCGATCCGACGACCTCTGCCGGGTTACTGGCCAGCCGGGATCCGCTGACCGGCCCCGCCCTGGTGCTGTTGATCGAGGATGATCGCGAAGACGCGATCATCGTCGAAGAACTGATCGTCGACGGGATGCCCGGAACCGCGGTGCGCTGGAAACCGTCGCTGGCCGAGGCCGAACACGAACTGCGCCAGATGCGGCCGGACTGCGTGTTGTTGGACATGAATTTGCCCGACGCCGAGGGGCTGGCCGCGCTGGAACGCATCGCCGGTGCCGATGTCACGCTGCCGATTGTGGTGTTGACCGGGTTGGTCGACGAGCACTTCGGGATCGCCGCGGTGGCCTGCGGCGCCCAGGACTATCTGGTCAAGGGCCGGGTCGAACCGGACATGCTGCGTCGCTCCGTGCTGTATGCCATCGAGCGCAAGCGGGCCGAGACCGCCGCGGTGGACCTGCAGGCCCGGGCCCGCGAGATTGCGCGGTTGGAACGCGGGCTGCTGCCTTCTCCCCTGCTGATGGACGACCCGGGCGTCGACATCGTCGCGCGATATCGACCGAGCCGGGAGAACGCCCTGCTCGGCGGTGACTTCTACGACTTTGTGCAGACCCCGGACCGCACCGTGCACGTGATGATCGGCGACGTCGCCGGGCACGGACCCGACGAAGCCGCGCTCGGTGTCGCGCTGCGCATCGCCTGGCGGGCGTTGACGTTCGCCGGTCTGCGGGGCACCGACCGGATGCGTGAACTGCATCGCATCATGCAGGTGGAACGTGCCGGCACCGGGATCTTCGCCACCGTGCTGAGCCTGGCGATCCCGCCCACCGGACTCGCGATCGCCGCGGTGCGCGCCGGCCATCCCGGCATGCTGTTGCACATCGACGGCAAGGTGCAGTGGGTGCAGCCGCCGGGAGCGCCGGCCCTCGGGCTGCACGGCGGTGACTGGCCCACCGATCACGTCGATGTTCCGCTCGGCGCGGGTCTGGTGCTGGTCACCGACGGGCTGTTCGAGGGCCACGCCGGCCCGGGCAACGAACGCCTGGGCGAAGAGGGGCTGTTGGAGCTGGCGCAATCGTTGGCGCACCTGCCGGGAGCGACGTTCGTCGACGCGTTGATCAACGGTGTCGAGGAACTCGCCGCACCGTACGGCGGCATCAACGACGACATCGCGGTGATCCGAGTGGAGCGGACCAGGGTGTGAGGCGCCTCCCGCAGCTGAGCGTGCAGGGCTGGTTGCTCGTGGTGCTCTCGGTGATGGGCTTGCTGGTGGCACTCGGCAGTGTGGCCGCGGCCATCCAGTTGCATCGCACCGACACCGTCTCCTCGGACCTGGCCAACAACATCCAGCCCGCGCGGGTGGCGGCCTATCAGCTGCAGGCCGCGATCCGTGACCAGGAGACCGCGGTGCGCGGCTATCTGATCAGCGCCGATCCTCGGTTCTTGGCGCCGTATGCCAGTGGGCAGGCCGCCGAACTGGAAGCCGCCGCGGCGTTGCGCGAGCGGGTCGGCGACCGACCGGATCTGGTCGGCGACCTGGAAACCATCGAGCAGGCGGCAGCGGCGTGGCGCACCGAATACGCCGCACCCCAGATCGCCACCGTGACACCGGGCTTCCCCGAACTGGTCACCACGCAGAGCTCCCAGCGCGGCCGGGCCCAATTCGACGAACTCCGGCTGCTGTTCGAGATCCAGAACGAGCATCTGATGCAGGCCCGCGAAACCAGGTTGGACCAGCTGGCCGATGCCCAGGCTTGGCGCAACGGCGTGCTGATCGGTCTGCTCGGTGCGTTCGCGGTCACCGCCGTGCTGCTCGCGATCCTGATGCGCCGTGCGGTCACCCGTCCGCTGGAGGCGCTGGCGGAGTCCTGCCGGCGGATCACCGCGGGCAATTTCGGCCAGCACATCGTGGTGGCCGGACCCACCGACATCCGCGCCATCGCGGCCGACGTCGACGACATGCGCCAACGCATCGCCGATGAACTCGACGCCGCGCGCGAGGCGCGCGAGCAGGTGGCCGGGCAGGCCCGCGAACTCGACGCGCAGGCCACCGAGTTGCGCCGCTCCAACGCCGAACTCGAGCAGTTCGCCTACGTCGCCTCGCATGACCTGCAGGAGCCGCTGCGCAAGGTGGCGTCGTTTTGCCAGTTGCTGGAACGTCGGTACGGCGTCGGCGAGCCGCTCGACGAGCGGGGACTCGAGTACCTGGGCTACGCCGTCGACGGCGCCAAGCGCATGCAGGTGCTGATCGACGATCTGTTGACGCTGTCCCGGGTGGGCCGGATGGGGACCAAACATGTTCCGGTCGCGCTGGACCGGGCGGTGGGCGCGGCGCTCGGCAATCTTGCCGTCGCGATCGACGAGACCGAAGCCGAGATCGTCGTACCCGAATTGCCGGTGGTGCGCGGTGACCCGACGCTGTTGACCATGTTGTGGCAGAACCTGATCGGCAATGCGTTGAAGTTCCATCGGCCGGGCAACCCGCCGCGGATCGAGATCAGCGCGGCATCCGCCGACGAGACGCACTGGGCGTTCGACGTCACCGACCGCGGCATCGGGATCGCCGACGAGAACCGGGACAAGGTGTTCGTGATCTTCCAGCGGCTGCACGGCAGGGTCGAGTACGAAGGCACCGGAATCGGTCTGGCACTGTGTAAGAAGATCGTCGCGCACCACGGCGGTGCGATCTGGATAGACCCCGAGTACTCGGAGGGAACCCGCTTCCGATTCACGCTGCCCAAGACCGCGCCGCAAACGACTGCCTGAACCGTCCGGTGACCGGGCCGCGACCGATGGTGGCGCGCCGCCCGCACCGCAAGCCAGCCAGATACCAGTCAAGGAGGCCGAAGCGTGACGCACATCCTGGTCATAGCATTGGCCCTGGCGGCCGCGCTGTGTATGGGCGTCGGCATCGTGGTGCGCCAGCTGGCCACCCGCGACGTTCCGCCGGACCAGGGCATGAGCCCGGCCATCGTGACCACGTTGCTGCGCCAGCCGCTGTGGTGGGCCGGCACCGCGACCGCCGTGCTCGGTTACGGCTTCCAGGCCCTGGCGTTGGCGCGCGGGTCGTTGATCGTGGTGCAACCGCTGCTGGTGTCCTCGCTGCTGTTCGCGTTGCCGCTGTCGGCGCGGATCGCCGGGCAGCGGGTGACCCGCGCCGAATGGGCCTGGGCCGCGCTGCTGACCTGCGGGCTGGCTGCGTTCGTCCTGGTGGCTCATCCCAAGGAGGGTTTGACCACACCGTCGATGCAGACCTGGCTGCTGGTCGCGGTGGTGTGCGGGGCGCTGGTGCTGCTCAGCATCACCGGTGCGGCCCGCACCAACGGCAATCGGCGCGCCATGCTGTTGGCGGTGGCCGTCGGCATCATGTTCGGTCTGATCGCGGTGCTGACCAAGATGTGCACGCACCACTTCGGCGCCGGCGGCTGGTCGGCGCTGCTGACCAGCCCGGCGTTGTACGTCCTGGCCGCGGTGGGTGTGTTCGCAACCGTGGTGCAGCAGTCGGCGTTTCATGCCGGCGCGCTGCAGACCTCGGTGCCGGCCATGTTGGTGCTGGAACCGATGGTGGCGGTCGCGCTGGGCGCGTTGGTGCTCGGTGAGCAGTTGGTGCTCGGCATGCCCTCGGTTCTGGTGTTGCCGATCGCGGTGGCCGCGATGACCGCCGCCACCATCGCACTGGGCCGCGAATCCGGCGCCATCGAGGAGCAACTCGCGACCGGGGCAGTGGCCCAACACACCGACTCCGCCCACTAGGGTGATGCGCCATGGGAACTGTCCGGTCGGTGAATGTTGCCACCGCACGGGCCAATCCGGATGCCCGCGGCGCGTCGTCGCTGACCGGGATCGACAAGGTACCCACCACGGCAGCCGTCGCGGTGCGCGCCCCCGGCCCGTTGCGCACCGGGCTGGGCAGCGGCCTGGTCGGCGACTTCGTGGGCGATCGCCGCTCGCACGGCGGTGACGACCAGGCGGTCTACGCGTATGCCCGCGAGGATCTCGACTACTGGGAAGCCCGGTTGCAGCGGCCGCTGGCCGACGGCAACTTCGGCGAGAACCTGACCACCGTCGGCGTCGAGGTGACCGACGCGGTGATCGGCGAGCGCTGGCGGGTCGGCGCGGGCGGACTGCTGTTGCAGGTTTCCGCACCCCGTATCCCGTGCCGAACCTTCGTCGAGTTCCTCGGCATCAAGGGCTGGCTCAAGACCTTCACCGCGGCCGCCATGCCCGGCGCCTACCTGCGGGTGCTGACCCCTGGCGAGGTGGCCGCCGGCGACCGGATCGAGGTGCTGGACCGGCCCGAGCACGGCGTCACCGTCGGTGTGGTGTTCCGCGCGGTCACCGCCGAGCCCGAACTGTTGCCGCTGCTGCCCGACGTGGAAGCGCTGTCGGCGGAGAAACGCGAATTCGCCCGCCGCCGAGTCGCGACCCGCTGACGGTGCGGTGAGCTGGTCCGCCGTCGTCGTCGGGCATCCTCTACCCTGCCAACGTGATCCTGCTGTTGCCACCGTCGGAAACCAAACATGCCGGCGGTGACGGACCGCCGCTGAAGCTCGAGACCTTGAGCGTGCCGCAGCTCAACGGGCTGCGCGCCGAACTGGTCGACGAACTGGTGGAGCTGGCCACCGACGCGCCGGCCACCCGCCGCGCGCTGGGCCTGTCGGCCGGCCAAGACGGCGAGATCCAGCGGAACCTGACGCTCTGGGAGGCGGCCACCATGCCGGCTATCGAGCGCTACACCGGCGTGCTCTACGACGCGTTGGACATCCGATCACTCAGTGCGGCAACGGCTTCCCGTGCACGCACCCGGCTGTACGTCGGGTCGGCGCTGTTCGGCCTGCTGGCCGCCGGCGATCAGATCCCGGCGTATCGGCTGTCGGCCGGCTCCAAGCTGCCCGGCCGCCCCACGCTGGCCGCGCGCTGGCGTCCGGTGCTCGAACCGGCGCTGGCCGAACTGGCCGAACGCGAGCTGGTGGTGGATCTGCGCTCGGGCTCCTACGCCGGGCTGGGCCGGCTGCCCGGTGCGGTCGGCGTCGAGGTGCTCGCCGAGCGCGCCGACGGGCAGCGCAAGGTGGTCAGTCACTTCAACAAGGCGCACAAGGGTCGGCTGGCCCGGGTGCTGGCTGCCAGCCGCGCCGAACCCGACGACGCCGCCAAGGTGGCCGCCGTCGCGCGGCGTGCCGGCATGACCGTGGAACGCGAGGGCAACGACCTGACCGTCGTCATCCCGGCGTGATTTCGGTGCGTTTGGGGGCGCTGAGCGCCCCCAAACGCACCGAAATCGCTTGCTAGGACTGGGCGAACTGCTGCTTTTCGTTGTACAGCCTGGCCCATTCGGCACGCGGCCGGATCGAGGTGTCGACGTCGGTGGCCTGCGCACGCAACGCACCCACGGTGGCCTGATCGCGCGGGGTCAGCGCGAACGGATCCCAGCCGAAGAAGCGCGCCGAGTTCTGCCAGGTGATCTTGTTGATGTCGGAATCGTCGGCGCCGGCCGCATTCAACTCGGCGAGCACCTGCTCGGGGGCATCCGGCCAGAAGCAGTCCGAGTGCGGGTAGTCGCACTCCCAGGCGATGATGTCGATGCCGATCTCGTGGCGCAGCTTCAGCGACGTCTTGTCGGTCACGTAGCAGGCCAATGAATGCTCGCGGAACACATCCGAGGGCAGCTTGTCGCCGAAGTCGCGGCGCAGCCACTTCTGGTTGGTGTAGTGCCGATCCGAGCGGTCCAGGTAGAACGGGATCCAGCCGATGCCGCCCTCGGAGAACGCGAACTTCAGGTCCGGGTAGTTGCGCATGGCCGGACCCCACAGCAGGTCCTGGGCGCACATCGCCGAGACCTGGGTGGCCAGGATGATCAGGTTGTCGATCGGGGCGTCCTTGGCCATCGAGATGGCGCCGAAGCCGGTGCCGATGTGCAGGCACATCACCACGTTCTCCTCGGACAGGGTACGGAACACCGGACCCCAGTAGTCCTCGTCGAAGTAGCTGGGCAGACCCTCGAGGTGCGGCAGCTCGGGCATGGTCACCGCGCGGCAGCCCTTGGCGGCCACCCGGCGGATCTCGTTGCACATGCCCTCGGGGCTCCAGGTCGGCAGGATCGCGATCGGGATGAAGCGCCCGGGCGCCGAGCCGGCCCACTCGTCGATGTGCCAGTCGTTGTAGGCCGACACCATCACCAGCGTGACGTCCTCGCGGGTCATGTTGAGGTGGCGCGCGGAGAACCCGGTGAAGGTCGGGAAGCACATCGAGGCCAGGATGCCGTTGCGGTTCATGTCCCGGACCCGCTCGTGCACGTCGTACACACCCGGACGCATCTCAGCGAACCCGGCCGGGTCACGGCCCCACTCCTCGGCCGGCCAGCTCACCACGGCGTTCAGACCGGACACGCCCTGCGGCCGGCCCTGGTACATCCACTGGTCCACGCCCCTGTCGTCGGTGACGACGATCGGAGCCTCGGACTTGTACTTCTCCGGCACGTGCCGCAGGAACATGTCGGGCGGCTCGACGACGTGGTCATCGATGCTTATCAGGATCAGGTCGTCGACGTTCATCGGTCTCCTTCAGTGCATGGGGGCTGCACGGTACTGGCTGCGTGGGTGAACTGGCTCACCGCTACCTACCACTTGTACCCTCGATAACCGTGACCGTCTCTGCGCTATCGGACAAAGGTTTATCCGAAACGGCCAAGCCGCGCACAATCGACCTCCGTCGCGGCGGCCGCGCGCTGGGCGGCAGCTACCTGTACCACGGCGACGAACTGCTCACCGGCTGGCATTCACACGACGTGCACCAGATCGAGTACGCCATCGGCGGCGTCGTCGAGGTGGAGACCCCGGCCGGCAACTACCTGCTGCCGCCGCAGCAGGCCGCCTGGCTGCCGGTCGGGCTGGCCCATCAGGCCACGATGAACGCCCAGGTCAAGACCATTGCGGTGATGTTCGACCAGTCGCTGATCGCCGATCCGGGCGACCGCGCCCGGATCCTGGCGGTGTCCCCGCTGATCCGCGAGATGATGCTCTACGCACTGCGCTGGCCGATCGACCGCGAACCGGGATCGGCCGAGGACGAGCAGGTGGCCGAGCGGTTCTTCCGCACGCTGGCCGATCTGGTGGTCGAGGCCCTGGACCACGAGGCGCCGCTGAGCCTGCCGACCGCCGAGCATCCGATCGTCGCGGCCGCGATGGCGTTCACCAAGGAACACCTGCAGTCGGTGACCGTCGAAGACGTCGCGCGCGCGGTCGCGGTGTCCGAACGCACGCTGCGCCGGCTGTTCTCCGACACGCTCGGGATCTCCTGGCGCACCTATCTGCTGCACGCCCGGATGCTGCGGGCGATGGCGTTGCTGGCCGCACCCGACGAAACCGTGCTGGAGGTGTCGGCGGCGGTGGGTTTCGAATCGCTGAGTTCGTTCACCCGGGCGTTCGCGCAATTCTGCGGCGAGACCCCGTCGGAGTACCGGCGCCGGGTCAAACGCGCCGAGGTATAGGTCCGCGGCCCACCGCCACCACCCGGTCGGGGCCTCGGCCGACTGTGCCGTGCGGCGTTCTGGGCACCTGCGGTGACGTGCGACACTTGACGCCATGGCTACCAATCCACTCGCCGCGCCGAAGCTGGCCCGACCCAAGTTGGAAGGCAGCGTCGCCGTCGGTGACGATCGCCGGCTGGGCTTCGCCGAGTTCGGCGATCCGCAGGGCCGTCCGGTGTTCTGGCTGCACGGCACCCCGGGTGCGCGCCGGCAGATCCCGCCGGAGGCCCGGGTCTACGCCGCCGAGAACGGCATCCGACTGATCGGACTGGACCGGCCCGGAATCGGATCGTCGACCCCGCACCGCTACGGCCAGGTCGCCGACTTCGCCTATGACCTCGAGGCGGTCGCCGACACCCTGGGCATCGGCAAGATGTCCGTGGTCGGGCTGTCCGGCGGCGGCCCCTACACATTGGCCTCGGCCGCGGTGCTGGGCGACCGGGTGCTCGGGGTCGGTGTCCTCGGTGGCGTCGCTCCGCTGGTCGGCCCGGACGGCATCAGCGGCGGCGCGATGACCCTGGGCCGCTACGTGGCGCCGGTGCTCGAAGTGGTCGGCGCACCCGTCGGCGTGGTGGCCACCAACCTGGTGAAGGTGATCCGCCCGGTCGCGCTGCCGGTGCTGGAGATCTACGCGCGGCTGTCCCCGGAGAGCGACCGGGCCATGCTGGCCCGCCCGGAGTTCAAGGCGATGTTCCTCGACGACTTGCTCAACGGCGGCAAGAAGCAGTTGACCGCGCCGTTCTCCGACATCGTGGTGTTCGCCCGCGACTGGGGTTTCCGGCTCGATGAAGTGAAGGTTCCGGTGCGCTGGTGGCACGGCGATGTGGACCACATCATCCCGTATGCGCACGGTCTGCACGTAGTGTCCAAACTGCCCGACGCGCAGCTGACCACCTTGCCCGGCGAGAGCCATCTGGGCGGGCTGGGCTATGCCCGCGAAATCCTGGGCACCATGACCGAGATGTGGGACCACGAGGAGAAGAAGTAACCCGATGAAGGCAAGTGAGCATCCCAACCACACCGCCGAGGTGCCGATGATCGTGCCGCCGTGGCTGGAGGACCTGCAGGTCAAGTACGCCAATCGGGTGGTCGGTCCGCTGGCCCGGCGGTTGCCCGGTTTCGGGATCGTCAAGCACCGCGGCCGCAAGTCGGGGCGAGCCTACGAAACCATCATTACGCCGTACCGCAAGGGCAATGTCTTGGCGGCCACCTTGATCCACGGCAAGACCAACTGGGTGAAGAACGTGTTGGCGGCCGGCGAGGCCGACGTGAAGCTGTTCGGCAGCGAGGTGCACATCGTCAACCCGCGGATCATCCCGGTGGGTTCCGATGACCCGTCGTTGCCGCGGATCACCCGGGCGGCACTCAAGAGGGTCGGGGTGTTCGCCGCCGACATCGCCTGATCGCGGGTTGTGGTCGCGGTTTCAGTCTGAGAGCAGCAGCCGACGCAGCAGGTGCAGCGCCACGGCGGTGGACCGTTCCCGGATGTCGGCCCGATTCCCGGGCAGCAGCACGGTCCGGGTCAGCGCCGCACCGTCGGCCCGCAGCACACTGAAACACACTGTGCCGACCGGCTTTTCCGCACTACCGCCACCAGGTCCAGCGATCCCGGTGGTGGCGATCGCGGTGTCGACCCCGAATCGGCGCAGCGCGCCGGCAGCCATCGCCTCGGCGACCGGTTCAGAGACCGCGCCGTGCTCGGCGATCAACTCGGCGGGCACCCCGAGCAACTCGGTCTTGGCCGCATTGGAGTACACCACCGCACCGCCCATCACGTACTCCGAGGAGCCGGGCAGGTCGGTGAGCCGGGCCGATACCAGTCCGGCCGTGCAGGATTCGGCGGTGGCGATACTGCGGCCGGCCAGCAGGGCGGCGATCTGCTGGTCGATGGTCGAACCGTCGGTGGAGAACAGCACGTCACCGTGCCGATCGGCGAGCAGCGATTCGAGTTGGGCGTAGCCGGCCGCGGCCTGCGGTTCGTACCGGGTGACGATCTCGAGTTCGCCGCGGCGCAGGCAGGTGGTGATCTCCAATTGCTCGAAACCCGGGATTGCGATGGCGGCCTGCCGCAGCGTGTCGGCCAGCGCCGACTCGGGCAGCCCGAACATCCGCAGCGTGCGCTGATGGTATTCGGTGCGGTTGCGGATCGCGGTCGCCACCTCCGGGGTGGCCACCGCGGCGGCCCACATCGGCTGCAGCTCACGCGGCGGGCCGGGCAGCACCACGACGGTGGGATGCGCGCCGGTGACCACGACGCCCGGGGCGGTGCCGACCGGTTCCAGGATGGTGGCCCCGGCCGGGATCATCGCCTGTTTGCGGTTGGCCGCCCGCACCGATTCGAAGTCGGCGTCCGGGTAGCGGATCATCATCCGCTTCAGGATCGCGGCGATCCGGGCTTCCAGATCGGCATCGAGGACCAGTGGCCGGGAACAGAAGTCGGCGACCATCGCGACGGTGAGGTCATCGGCGGTGGGGCCCAGCCCCCCGCTGGTCAAGATCAGGTCGACGCCGTCGTCGGCCAGGAAACGCAGCGCCGCGGTGATGTCGGCGGGACGATCGCCGCAGATTGCGATGTGCGCCAGTTCGACGCCGAGTGCCAGCAGCTGCTCGGCCAGCCAGGGTCCGTTGGCGTCGGCCACCCGGCCGGTGAGCACCTCGGTGCCGGTGACGACGATTCCTGCGCGCGCGCTCACCGAGGGTTACGGCGTCGCGCCCGGGGCGCGGACCACCATCGGCACCGCCGGGAAGTACGCGGCCATCTCGGTGCGGGAACGGCGCAACGCGGCCGTACCGTAGCCCTTCTTGCGGTGTTCGGGGTGGATCCAGATTCGGACGTTCACCTCGCCGCCGGCGAGTTCGCCGAACACCATGCCGACCTTGACCGGGCCGTCGACGGCGACGAACCAGGCGGCGTCCTCGGTGTAGAGCCGCGACTCGGCAGCAGCGATCTCCTGGTCCAATTCGGCGGCCGGGGCGCCGGATCCGTCGCCTGCGGTGTGGGTGTCCTCGGTGCGGGCCGCGAAGATGTCGCGGTCGTCGTCGGGGGTGAACGGCCGCAGGGTCAGGCCGTCACCGGTGGCGGCCGGGCGTTCAGCCTGGGTGAAGCTCAGCTGGCTGTTCAGGTCTTCCAGTTCGGCCGCGATCCCGCGCCGGGCTGCCTTGGTGAGCTGGTCGAAGGACAGTCCGATCACCGCTTCGGCGCCGCGCTGCGAGGTACCCAGTAGTTCCGCGACGGCCTGCACCGCCGCACCGGTGTCGTCGGCGTCGACGATGGCGTCGAGCACCTCGTGTCGACGGTCAAGCGCGGTGAGCAAGGCATCGGTGATTTCGCGGCGCGCGGCGGCGATGTCGGGATCGGCCATGCCGCCAAGCCTAGATCAGCGGCCGGGGTTGGAGTCGATCGTTTCCGTTGTCCGGTCCTCGGCGCGCCGCCCGACTGACGCAACGCTCAGCGGCTGCCGGTACCGGCGGTTTCGACCGCGGCCAGCACCGGATCGGTGTTGACTCCCGATACCCGCACCCAGCGCGCCGCCGGTGCGCCGGCCGGCAGCGTCACCTGCACCTGCAGACTCTCCCCCGGAAAGACCGTGACGTAGTTGTCGCTGTAGCGGACCGGCAGGATCTCGTCGCCGTCGCGGTCGGCCAGTGCCTCGATGCGCTCGAAGAACGCCACCTTGCTGCTCGGATTGGTCAGCGTGACGGTGAGGTGTTCGCCGTTGCCGGCGGCGCCGAGTTCGACCGGCGCGGCGGCCATGGTGTTCAGCGGCCTCAGGTCGGCCCAGCTGGCCTGCTTGAGCGAGAACGCGGTGTCGTTACCGGGAGCACCGAGGTCGTCGCGGCGCTGCGAGTGCCAGTAGACGTTCTCGGTGATGACCTGGTCGTCGGCGTCCAGCAGCTGCGCGCGCACGAAGAACACCCGGGCCTGCGCCGGCATCCGGGGCAGCCGCAGCGCCGCCGCGGTGCCCCCGGCGGTGACGTCCAGCGGCTGCGAACTGCGGTCGTGCAGCAGTTCGCCGTCCAGGTCGTAGACCCGCACCCGGGCCCGCAAACCGGTTGCGTCGCGCGGACTTTGGTTCACCACGGTGATGTGCGCGACGTCGTGGTCGCCGGTGGCGTAGGAGTCGAACACCACCGACAGCGGCTGCAACCCTTTCTTGGCGCCGAAGTACGCCCCGCCGGGTCGCAGGTAGTAGTCGAACAGGTGCCCGAAGAATGACGGCCAGTGGTTGTTGAGCATCCAGTAGATGGTCATCTTGTGGCTGTCCCAGCCACCGGCCGCGAACGCCTCGAACTGCGCGCGGGTGGACTCGTAGTGCGCCAGTTGCGCCTTGTCGGCGAATTCCTTTGCACTGTCCGAAGATCCGTACCGGCGCAGCACAGCGGTGCGGATGCTGTCGAGTTGGACGTTGTTGTCGTCGGATCCGGCGTGGGCGTACCAGGTGTCGTTGATCGGCCACAGTTCGTCGGGTGGGATGAACTTCACCAGGCTGGCGTAGGGCGGGATGTGTTCGTTGTCGCCCTGTTCGGCCGACGCGCCGCGCGCGGCCGCGTACCGGCCGGCGAACCAGTAGCTCGGCGGTCGCCAACTGTACGGGCCGGCCATCTGGATGCCGTCCCAGACGATCTGGCCGTCGGCGTCCCGGTTCACCGAGGACACGGTGTCCACAGTGGCGTTCTGCCAATGCAATTCGGCCAGGATGTCGTGATACCAGCCGCGCACCTCCGGTGGCGGGCGGCCGTCACTGGCGTTGGCCCAGACGAACGCCGCGGCGTGCGGACCGAACTCGGTGAGCTGACTGCGCATGCTGTCCTGGGCGACCCGGCGATCCTCGGCGTCCCACTGCCACCATTTCTCCCACTGGTTGCAGCACATCCAGCCGTACATCAGCGGGATGCCCAGTTCGTCGGCGCGCTGCAGCAGGTGGGTGCCGGGGAACTTGCCCTCCAGGCGCAGCAGGTTCAGTCCGAGGTCGCGCACGTAGGACAGGATCGCGTTCTCCCGGTCCTCGTCGTAGCGGTAGAGCAGGTCCGGGGTGTAGCTGGCACCGCGCACCGCGAAGTCGCGACCGTTGACCTGCAGGTAGAAGTTGCCGCCCGCGCCGAGTTCGGGGAAGGCGGTGTCCTGGTCGCGGTGCTGGGTGACGGTCCGCACGCCGAAGTGTTGCCGGCGGGTTTCGATGACCCGGCCGTACTGGCGGAATTCCAGGTGCAGGTCGTAGAGCGCGGGCTCGCCCATGGTGTAGGGCCACCACAGGTCGGGCTCCGACAAGGTCAACTCGGCGAACTGGTCGGCACCCAGCGTCACGTCGGTGCGCGCACCGGGTGCCACCGTCACCGGTTGGTCGACCGACACCGCAGGCTTGCCGGGTCGCGAGATGGTGGCCCGCAGCGCGCCGCGGATCGGCCGGTCGGTGCCGTTGGCCACGTCGGCGTGGATGGTCAGGCGCGCCGAATCCGTTTCCGGCAGCGGCAATTCGGTGACCACCGTGGCCGCACCCAGGTCCACGCCGCTGTCGGCGTGCAGCACCACGGGCTTCCAGATGCCGGCGTTGCGGTCCGGCACGAACGAGGTACCCACGGCCGGCCGCGGCGCGTCGTCGGCACCGGCTTGCTGGTGCCCGAGGTCGCGGTAGTTGATCCAGTCCCACCAGCTGTCGGCAAGCTCGACGCCGTCGACGTCTTGCAGCGCGCGTTCCGGGATGACCTTGATGGCCAGCGTGTTGGGCGCGTTCGGCTCGATGAACCCGGTGAGATCGACGCGGTGCGCGACGTACATGCCGACCAGCTGGTCGGTGTCGGCGACGCGGTGACCGTTGAGCCACAACTCGGCGCGGTAGTTCACGCCGGGCAACTCCAGCCAGTAGCGGCTGTGGCCGGCCGGCACCTCGAAGCTGGTGCGGTACCACCAGTCCTGCCGGTACAGGTCGGCCGGGACCTCGTCGCGCAGGTTGGTGCCGTAATACAGGTCGGGGTAGACCCCGTCGTCCTCCAGGGCCGCCAGCACGGTGGCGGGCATCTCGGCGATCGGGTGCCAGCCCTCGGCGCGGAAGTCCGGTCGTGAGATCGTCGCGCCGTCGGCGTCGAGGCCGCGCGCCGAGGCCAGCGCCCAACCGTCGCGCAGTTCGATGGCCGCCGAAGCCGGCTCGGTACGCACGAAACCCGGCACGTCGGCTACCCCGATCAGCGCGATCAGGGCCAGCAGCGGCAGTAGGACCAACCAGCCGGCCCGGCGGCGCAGCGCAGCGGCGATGGCGGTTCTCCTGTTCACGGGCAGCGACCTGGTTAGGTTATGACCTCGACGTGGGTCGCATCGAACTGGCCGGGCTGAGTTAAACTAGAACACGTTTCAATTCTGCGCCCCTTACCTGCCATGAGCCCCTCAGGAGCGAACTATGCATACTCCCCTGTGCGATCAACTGGGGATCGAATTCCCGATCTTCGCCTTCACCCACTGTCGTGACGTGGTGGTCGCGGTCTCCAAGGCCGGCGGCTTCGGTGTCCTCGGCGCCGTCGGCTTCACCCCCGAGCAGCTCGAGATCGAGCTGAATTGGATCGACGAGCACATCGGCGACCATCCGTACGGCGTGGACATCGTGATCCCGAACAAGTACGAGGGCATGGACGCCACCGACGTGGATCCCGAGGTCCTCAAGAAGACGCTCAATGACCTGGTCCCCCAGGAACACATCGACTTCGCCAAGAAGATCCTGTCCGATCACGGCGTGCCGATCGACCACAGCGACGACGACGCCCTGCAACTGCTGGGCTGGACCGAGGCCACCGCAACGCCGCAGGTCGAGGTGGCGCTGCGGCACCCCAAGGTGACCATGATCGCCAACGCGCTGGGCACCCCGCCGGCGGACATGATCAAGCACATTCACGACGAGGGCCGGGTGGTGGCCGCCCTGTGCGGTTCGGCCCGCCAGGCGCGTAAGCACGCGGACGCCGGCGTGGACATCATCATCGCCCAGGGCGGCGAGGCCGGCGGGCACTGCGGTGATGTCGGTTCGATCGTGCTGTGGCCGGAGGTGGTCAAGGAGGTCGCACCGATTCCGGTGCTGGCGGCCGGCGGTATCGGCAGCGGCCAGCAGATCGCCGCGGCGCTGGCGCTCGGGACGCAGGGCGCCTGGACCGGTTCGCAGTGGCTGATGGTCGAGGAATCCGAGAACACCCCGGTGCAGCAGGCCGCCTACATCAAGGCCACCAGCCGCGACACCGTGCGCAGCCGCTCGTTCACCGGCAAGCCGGCCCGGATGCTGCGCAACGAGTGGACCGAGGCCTGGGAAGCGCCGGAGAACCCGAAGCCGCTGGGAATGCCACTGCAGTACATGGTGTCCGGGATGGCGGTGGCGGCCACCCACAAGTTCCCGGACGAATCGGTCGACGTGGCGTTCAACCCGGTCGGCCAGGTGGTGGGTCAGTTCAGCAAGGTGGAAAAGACTGCGACGGTGATCGAGCGCTGGGTCCAGGAGTACCTGGAGGCGACGACGACGCTGCAGGACCTCAACGAGGCCGCCGGCGTCTAACCGCACCGCGAAACGCGGTGTGCGCAGCACCGCTTTGCGGGCCCGCGATGGTTTCCTTGGGGGAACGCATCCAACGCGTTCCCCCGGGAGGCCCACATGCAGTCCAGTCGTGTCCTGGCGATGGTCATCGGACTCGGCGCGGTGGCAGCCGCCGGCGCCTGGGTGGTCGGTGTGGCGATGCCGACCGACACCGCGACGTCGTCGGTGTCGGTGACCGAAACCGAGGCGCTGACCGCGACGCCACGCTCGGTCGTCGCCACCACCACCACCCCTGCGCCGACGACCACTACCACGACCACATCCACCACCACCACGACGGCGACCGCCGCGACGACGTCGTCGGCGGCTCCGGCCGACGCAGCTGCGCTGGCCACCGACGAGTACGGCTTCGTCGATTCCTCGGCGCGCTGCTCGACCGATGAGGTGGCGGTGGCCGTCGGCCACACCAAGCGCTCGATGGTGGTGGTGTGCGCGGACTCCGACGGCGATCACCAGTACCGCGCGGAACGGATCGAAGACGGGGCCGAGCTGGTCGCCGATGCCGAGGCAGGCGACGACGGCAGCTACCAGGCGGTCAGCGACCAAACCGTCTACACGGTGTCACCGGACGAGCTGCGGGTGACCTCTGGCGACACGGTCATCTATCGCGACACCTGGGTGTCCTACACCGAACGCGATGCCACCGAGGTGCCGGACGGCACGACCACGACGTCAACCACCGCGACGTCAACGACTACGGCGCCGAGCACGACGTCATCGCCGAGCACGACGGCCCCGACGCCGAACGGCTGAACTTAGGGCGCCGGCGCGGGTTCGGGCGTAAGTGCGGGAGCCGCCTCGGGTGCGGGTGCGGGTGCCGCCTCGGGTGCCGGCGTGGGCTCAGGGGCCGGAGCGACCGGAGTGTCGGCCGGTGGTGCTGCGGCCGGATCGACCGGGGCCGCTTCGGGCGCCGGGGCGGCCGGCGGTAGCGGGGACCGGGGTTGCGGGCCGGCGGTCAGCGGCCGCTGGGTCAACAGCAGCAGCGCGCCCTTCCCGCTGATCTCCTGGGTCTGCACGGCATGCCAGAGATCGCGCAGGTAGCCGACGTTCGGCCCTTCCTCGGGCGGAGCGATGGTGGTTCCGGGCGGCAGGTTTTGCGGGCTGGGCAGATGCGGGCGGCCGTCGGCTGCGGCCTCGGTCTCGGCGTTCGCGGTCTCCGGCTTGGCGGTCTCGGGCTGGGTGGTCTCCGGCTTCGCGGCCGGGGCGGCAGCAGCCGGCGCGGCAGCAGCCGGGGCGGGAGCGGAAGCCGCCGGCGCGGTCGCGGAGGTATCCGAGCTGGGCGCAGCGTCCGAGTCGGCCGGGTCGGCCGCGGCCATCGGAGCCAGGGACAAGGTCACCGCGGCGGTCAGGACGCCGAACGCGCCCAAGGCGCTCGAGTGCGTGCGCATACCAGGAAGTCCCCTCGCAAGATCGAATCGTTACAGCTTCGCGGCGCTGGCCGGTTGCAATGAGTATGCCGCGAACCGCGCGGACGCGCTCGCCCACCAAAGCGCATCCGGGTGTGGAACCGGTCACGCAGGCCCG